>CAYNVY010000122.1:0-13245 GCA_964400745.1 uncultured Enterobacteriaceae bacterium
CGTTCGCGGCGGAGATGAAGCGCTACCCGAACGCCACCCAGGTGGTGTGGTGCCAGGAAGAGCCGCAGAACCAGGGCGCCTGGTACCAGACGCGGCATTACTTCACCGAGAACCTGGGCGAGGAGCAGAAGCTGCATTACGCCGGCAGGGCGTCGTCCGCCTCGCCGGCGGTGGGGTACTACGCCAAGCACCAGGAGCAGCAGAAGGCGTTGATCGCGGCGGCGTTCGGCAAGTTCAAGGGGCCGGCGTCATGAAGCCGCGCGAGCCGCTGAACTAAAGCATTTGCTGTAACATCCTTTTCGCTTGGGCAGATTTCTTGCCCGGGCAAGAAGGCAACACAACCGGGCGCGAAACGCGCACTTGTTTTTGCTGTACGCGGCCTTAGGGATTCCCGAAGGCCGCGAGAAAACTGAACGGAGCCGACATGTTAGTCGAAGTAAAAGTGCCGCAGCTGTCTGAATCCGTGGCCGAGGCCACGCTGCTCAGCTGGCACAAGAAGGTGGGCGACGCCGTCGCCCGTGACGAAAATCTGATCGATGTCGAGACAGACAAAGTGGTGCTGGAACTGCCGGCGCCGGCGGGGGGCGTCATTACCCAGATCGTCAAGGCGGACGGGGGCACCGTCGTCTCGGGCGAGGTGATCGCCGTCATCGATACCGCAGCCGATTCCGCGGCGGCGGCGGCCAAGGCGGCCGAACGGCCGGCGCCGCCGGTGGCGCAGGCTGCGCAGCAACTCTCGGATCAGAGCAACCTGATGCCGGCTGCGCGCAAGATGGTCGAGGACAACAAGCTAGATCCCAAGTCCATCCCGGGCAGCGGCCGCGATGGCAGAGTGACCAAGGCCGACGTGATCGCACACCTGGAGGGCGGTCCTGCGGCCAGACCCGCGGCAAGCCCCATTGCCTCCGCGCCGGTCCGCGCGCCGGCGGCGGCATCGCCCGCGCTGCAGGCGGTGCCGGCGCCGGTCAACGTGGAGAAACTGCTGGCCGACCGGCCCGAACAGCGCGTGCCCATGTCGCGCCTGCGCGCGCGCGTGGCCGAGCGCCTGCTGCAGTCGCAGGCGACTGCGGCGATTCTCACGACCTTCAACGAAGTCAATATGCAGCCGGTGATGGACCTGCGCGCGAAGCACAAGGACAAGTTCGAGAAGGAGCACGGCGTGAAACTCGGCTTCATGTCCTTCTTCGTCAAAGCCGCGGTGTACGCGCTGAAAAAGTACCCGGTGGTGAACGCTTCGGTGGACGGCAACGAAATCGTCTATCACGGTTATTTCGACATCGGCGTCGCCGTGGGCAGTCCGCGCGGGCTGGTGGTGCCGGTACTGCGCGATGCCGACCAGATGAGCTTCGCCCAGATCGAAAAGGCCATCGCCGATCTGGGCAAGCGCGCCGGCGAAGGCAAACTCTCGATGGAAGAACTCACCGGCGGAACCTTCTCCATCTCCAACGGGGGAGTGTTCGGTTCCATGCTTTCGACACCCATTATCAATCCGCCCCAGTCCGCCATTCTGGGCATCCACGCAACCAAGGAGCGCGCGGTGGTGGAAGGCGGTCAGATCGTGATCCGGCCGATGAACTACTTCGCACTGTCTTACGATCACCGCATCATCGACGGGCGCGAAGCCGTGTTGTCCCTAGTGGCGATGAAGGACGCGCTGGAAGACCCCTTGCGTCTGCTGCTCGAACTGTAATTCGGGATGCGTAGAGAGGACGGGGAAAGCGCGCAGCCGACTCTCCTCCTCGCGCTCTTGCGATCCTAGCTCACGGAATCCAGAACATGCTCAAATCATACGAAGTGGTCGTCATCGGCGCCGGACCGGGCGGTTACGTCGCGGCGATTCGCTGCGCACAACTCGGATTCTCCACCGCCGTCGTCGACGAATGGAAGAACGACAAGGGCGAAGCCAAGCTGGGCGGCACCTGCCTCAACGTGGGCTGCATTCCCTCCAAGGCGCTGCTCGAGTCGTCCGAGAACTACGAGCGCGTCGCCTACAAGTTCGGCAACCATGGCATCTCCGTGACCGGCGCCAAGATCGATGTCGCGAAGATGCAGGCGCGCAAGGACAAGATCGTGTCCCAGTTGACCGGGGGCATAGAGATGCTGTTCAAGAAGAACAAGATCACCTGGTTGAAGGGCCACGGCAAGTTCACCGGCGGCGGCGAGAAGTACGTGATCGAAGTCGCCGAGGGCGGCCGTACCGAGATCATCGAAGCGAACCACGTCGTCATCGCCACCGGATCGACCGCGCGCCACCTGCCCGGCCTGCCGGTGGACAATGAAACCATATGCGACAACATCGGCGCGCTCGCCTTCAATTCAGTGCCGGAAAAACTAGGCGTGATCGGCGCAGGCGTGATCGGACTGGAACTCGGGAGCGTGTGGCGGCGGCTCGGGGCGAAAGTCACCGTGCTGGAAGCCTTGCCCGATTTTCTCGCCGCGGCGGACGCCTCGGTGGCGAAGGAGGCGTGGAAGATATTCGTCAAGGAACAGGGACTGGAAATCAAACTCGGCGCGAAGATCGGAAAAGTCAGCCGCGGCAAGCGCGGAGTCACGGTGGAGTACGAAACCAGCGAAGGCAAACAGGCGCTGGACTGCAACAAACTGGTGGTGTCGGTAGGCCGGGTGCCCAACACGAACAATCTGGGTGCAGAGTCCGTCGGGCTGAAGATCAGCGAGCGCGGCTTGATAGAAGTGGACGAGCACTGCCGCACCAGCCTGCCCAACGTGTACGCGGTCGGCGACGTGGTGCGCGGGCCCATGCTTGCGCACAAGGGCATGGACGAGGGCGTGATGGTGGCCGAGCGCATTGCCGGCCAGGCCGGCCGCGTCAACCTGGACACCATTCCTTGGGTCATCTATACCGCACCGGAAATCGCCTGGGTGGGAAAATCCGAGCAGCAACTCAAGGCTGAGGGCGTGAGCTATCGCGTCGGCCAGGTGCCCTTCTCGCACAACGGGCGCGCCATGGGGCAAGACGAGACCGCGGGTTTCGTGAAAATCATCGCCGATGCCAAGACCGACCGCATTCTGGGCATCCACATCATCGGCGCGCACGCGTCCGAGATGATCGCCGAAGCGGTGGTCGCGATGGAATTCGGCGCCAGCGCCGAAGATATCGCGCGCATCTGTCACGCGCACCCTTCCCTGTCGGAGGTCGTGCACGAGGCGGCGCTCGCCGTCGACAAGCGCGCAGTCCACATGTAGCCCTCGGTCGGGGCTGGCATATCGGGCAGATCAGGTTTCCACTATTCGAATACCAACAGAAAGGCATTTCAGCATGGACAAGTTCAAGGCGTTTCGCATCAACGAGATCGAGAAGAAGACCGTATCCGCATTCGCGGAAATGACGCTGGACGAACTGGATCCGGGCGAGGTGGTGATTCGGGTTGCGTATTCGGGGGTCAATTACAAGGACGCGCTCGCCGCCACCGGCGCGGGCAAGGTCATACGCCGCTATCCCTGCGTCGGCGGCATCGACCTGTCCGGGACGGTGGTCGAGTCCTCTGATGCGAGATTCAAGCAGGGCGACGCGGTGATCGCCACCAGTTACGACATCGGCGTCGCGCACCACGGCGGCTACGCGCAATATGCGCGCGTGCCCGCCGGTTGGGTGGTGCCCCTGCCCAAAGGGCTCGATCTGTTCGAAGCCATGGCTCTGGGTACCGCCGGATACACCGCCGCCCTCGGCGTGGTGCGTATGCAGGCCAACGGCCTTGCGCCCTCCAACGGCCCGGTGATCGTGACCGGTGCGAGCGGCGGGGTGGGGTCGATCGCGATCGACATCCTCGCCGGCCTGGGCTATCACGCGGTGGCGCTGACCGGCAAGGAAGCCGAAACCGGTTACCTCAAAGGCCTGGGAGCGAAGGAAGTAAAGCTGCGCCAGAGCCTGGATCTGGCCAAGATCCGGCCGCTGGACAAGGCGCTGTGGGCGGGGGCGGTGGACAACCTGGGCGGGGACGTGCTCGCCTGGATTGCGGCCGGCATGCAGCAGGGCGGGACCATCGCCAGCATAGGCCTGGCGGCGAGCCCCACGCTCAATACCACCGTGTTGCCGTTCATCCTGCGCGGCGCCTGCCTTCTGGGCATCGATTCAGGCTACACGCCGATGCCGCTGCGGCAACAAGTGTGGCAGCACCTGGCCACCGACATGAAGCCTCAACACTTGGCGGGCATGACCCGCACCATCGCGTTCGACAAGTTGCCCGGCGTGTTCGACGATTTCATCCAGGGCAAGGCCAAAGGAAGGATCGTCGTGGATCTGGCGGCATAGACACGAATGCCGCCAGACGGCATAGACACGAATGCCGCCAGGCGGCATAGGCGAATGCCCGAGGCGCCTGACGCAACAACCGTCAGGCGCGTGTAAGCCCTGAGTAAGCTGGGAATAGCATAGTGTGCCGGTACTGGCACATCATCTGCACACCGGGCGGGCAAAGCACCGGACCAGGAAAAGTGAGGGGGAGACATGGACGGCAAGTACCAGCAATTCCATCAGCGCTCAATCAAGGATCCGGAAGGTTTTTGGGGCGAGCAAGCGGGGCTGATCCACTGGCAGAAGCCGTTCGGCAAGGTGCTGGATTACAACCGGCCGCCGTTCGCAAAATGGTTCGTCGGCGGCGAGACCAATCTTTGCTACAACGCGGTCGACCGCCATCTGCAGGACCGGCCGGATCAGAACGCGCTGATCTTCGTCTCCACCGAAACCGACGTGGAGAAGGCCTACAGCTTTCGCGAACTGCACGCCGAAGTCAATCGCTGCGCCGCCATGATGCAGGGCCTGGGCGTGGGCAGGGGCGACCGCGTGCTGATCTACATGCCGATGATCGCCGAAGCCTGCTTCGCCATCCTCGCCTGCGCGCGCATCGGCGCCATCCATTCGGTGGTGTTCGGCGGCTTCGCTGCGCACAGTCTGGCGAACCGTATCGACGACGCCAAGCCCAAGCTCATCCTCAGCGCCGACGCCGGCTCGCGCGCGGGCAAGGTCGTGCCCTACAAACCGCTCCTGGACGAAGCGATCAGTCTGTCGAAATTTCCGCCCAAACACGTGATCCTGGTCAACCGCGGACTCGACCCGGCCATGGCGCGCACGGCAGGGCGCGATCTGGACTGGACCGAGTTGCGCGCGCAGCACCTGGACGCACAGGTGCCCTGCGTCTGGCTGGAATCGAACGAGCCGTCCTACATTCTCTACACCTCGGGCACGACCGGCCTGCCCAAGGGCGTGCAGCGCGACGTAGGCGGGCACGCAGTCGCGCTGGCCGCGTCGATGAAGCACATCTATTGCGGAAACGCCGGCGAAACCTATTTCTCCACCTCCGACATCGGCTGGGTGGTGGGGCATTCCTACATTATCTACGGCCCGCTGATCGCCGGCATGGCGACCATCATGTACGAGGGCACGCCGGTGCGCCCCGACGGCGGCGTCCTGTGGAAAATCGTCGAGAAGTACAAAGTCTCGGTGATGTTCTCCGCGCCGACGGCGATCCGGGTATTGAAGAAACAGGACCCGGCGTTCCTGAAGAAGTACGATCTATCCACCCTGAAATTTCTGTTTCTGGCGGGCGAACCCCTGGACCAGCCCACGGCGCAGTGGATTTCGGAGGGGCTGGGGCGGCCCATCATCGACAACTACTGGCCGACCGAAACCGGATGGCCGATACTCGCCAATCCAATGGGGGTGGAGGATATCCCGCGCAAATTCGGCAGCCCCGGGTTTCCGATGTACGGCTATAACGTGAAACTGCTGCACGAATCCACGGGCGAGGAGGTCGGCACGGGCGAGAAGGGCGTGGTCGCGATCGTCCCGCCGCTGCCGCCAGGCTGCATGAGCACGGTGTGGGGCAACGACCAGCGCTTCGTCAACACCTATTTCGACACCATCCCGGGCAAGCAGGTGTATTCGACCTTCGACTGGGGCATACGCGACAAGGACGGGTATTACTTCATCCTCGGCCGCACCGACGACGTGATCAACGTTGCCGGTCACCGTCTGGGCACGCGCGAAATCGAAGAGGCGATCAGCTCGAATCCGGCCATTGCGGAAGTCGCCGTGATCGGCGTCGCCGACCAGCTGAAAGGGCAGGTGCCGGTGGCCTTCGCCGTGGTCAAGGACCCGGCGCAGATCCTGAGCAGCGAAGGGCGGATGAAGCTTGAGGGCGATGTCATGAAAACCGTGGACCAGCAGCTAGGCGCGATCGGCCGGCCGGCGCGGGTGCATTTCGTGAGCTTGCTTCCGAAGACGCGCTCGGGCAAAGTGCTGCGCCGCTCGATACAGGCGATCTGCGAAGGGCGCGACCCGGGCGATCTCACCACCATCGAGGACGCGAGTGCGCTGCAGCAGGTCAGAGAAGCTTTGGGCGGAAAAGTATGACGCCGGATACGCGCAGGGATGTCGCGTGCAAGTCAAACAAGTCGGTATGAAGGGGAGCATTCAATGCGTCTGACAGGATGGGTAGCAAGAGGCATCGCAGCCGTTGCCATCGGCGTGTGCGCGGTTTCCGTGCAGGCGCAGACGCCGCCTCCGTACGGGGCGCCCATCAGCCTTGAAGTAGCGAAAAAGGCGGCGGCCGCGGCGATCGCAGAAGCGCGCAAGAATGGCTGGGGCGTGACCGTCGCCATTACCGACGGCGGCGGGGTGCCGGTCTATCTCGAGCGGCTCGACAGCAGCCAGTACGCCAGCGCCGAGGGTGCGGTAAAGAAGGCTCAGTCCTCGGCCGCCTATCGTCGCCCGACCAAGGTTTTTCAGGACATAGTCGCCGGAGGCCAGCACGTCTTTCTGGGTTTGCCCGGCGCTTTTCCGCTGGAAGGCGGACTGCCCATCGTCATAGACGGCAAACTCGTGGGCGCCATCGGTGTCGCCGGCGGTTCGGCGCAGCAGGATGGCCAAGTTGCCACGGCGGGTGTAAATGCCTTGAAGTAGAGGCGTAGCGCCGAAGGCAGACCTAGGCCGCGTGAGCGGCCTTTCGGTTTTGCGGGCCGTCACAAGATGTCGTGGCGCGCAATCACGCCTATAATCCGGCGAGAAATTCTGCATGGAGAACGCCTTGTCACCTCAACAAATAGCCGGCATTGCGCGCGAATTGCTGGACGCAGACGACCATGCCCGCTTGATCAGCTCTTTTTCCGCGCGCTATCCGGAATTCGATCTGGATGCCGCCTACCAGGTAGCGGCGGAATTGATGCGCACACGCCGCAGCCGCGGCAGTCGGCCGATCGGGCGCAAGATAGGATTCACCAATCGCAGCATCTGGGCGTTGTACGGCGTGGACGCGCCCATGTGGGCCCATCTCTATGACGACACGGTCAGCCATGCGTTGGGCGGCAAGGCCGAAGTTTCTCTCGCCGGCACGGTATCGCCGCGCATGGAGCCCGAAATCCTGTTCAAGTTGCGCGAGCCGGTCCCGGTCGCCTGCAACGATCCGGAGCGGCTCCTGCGCTGTGCCGAGTGGTATGCGCACAGCGTGGAGATCGTGCACAGCCATTTCGACTGGAAATTCAAACTCGCCGATGCCAGCGCCGACTGGGCTTGCCATGCGCGCCTGGTCATCGGGGAACCGCAGGCGATACGTTCGCAGGACATTCCGGCCCTGGCGCGGGCGCTGCCCGAAATGAAGGCGGCGCTGTTCAAAGACGGCGTCAAGCAGATCGAAGGTATAGGCTCGAATGTTCTCGGCAGTCCGGCCTATGCGCTAGGCTTCCTTGCCGATCTGCTGTCGGAGCAGACGTTCATGCCGCCGCTTGCCGTGGGCGAAGTGATCAGCACCGGCACGATCACGGATGCGCTGCCGGTCAAGCCGGGTGAGATCTGGTCGACCGAGATCACAGGAATTGCGGCGCAGAATCTAAGCATCACGTATACCGAATGAAGCTCCGATGATCGGCCTGTTGCAGCGCGTGTCACGGGCTGAAGTCGAAGTCGACGGCGTGAGCGTCGGCAGAATCGGTCCGGGTCTGCTGGTGCTGGCCTGCGCCGAACGCGGTGACCGCGAGACGGAAGCCGACCGGTTGCTGGCGCGGGTGCTGGGTTATCGCGTATTCGCCGACGCCTACGGCAAAATGAACTTGAGCCTGGCGGACGTGAGAGGGGGGCTGCTCCTGGTGCCGCAGTTCACGCTCGCGGCCGATACGCACAAGGGCATGCGCCCCAGCTTTACCCCGGCGGCGGCGCCTGCTGAGGGGGAGCGGCTGTTCGATTACTTCGCCGCGCAGGCGCGCGGCGCGCACGCCCCGGTCGAAACCGGGCGTTTCGGCGCGCACATGCAGGTGAGCCTCACCAACGACGGGCCGGTGACGATATGGCTGCGGGTCGAGCCGGGGGCGAATTAGCCTCGCAGCTTGTTACAATGGCGCACCATGATATTTACACCACCAGGCAGCAAACCGATTCCCGGCCCGGCGTACCTGCAAAGCACACGCTTTCTGGATTGCGACAGCGATGCAGTGCGCCGTTTCGCGCAGCGGGTTGCGGGCTCCGAGGCGAGCGATATCGATCGCGCGGTCAAACTGTTTTACGCCGTGCGCGACGGCGTACGCTACGATCCGTTTTCAATGCGCCTGGATCCATCGATCTATGTCGCTAGCCACGTGCTCGGCGCGAAATCGGCGTATTGCATTCCCAAGGCCATTTTGCTCGCTGCCGCGGCGCGCGCGCTGGGCATACACTGCGGCATCGGCCTGTCCGACGTGGTGAATCACCTGACCACCGAAAAGCTCAAGGCGCTGATGGGAGGCACCACCTATTTCATGCACCACGGGTACGCCGTGATGTACCTCGAGGGGCAATGGGTGAAAGCGGCGCCGGCCTTCAACATCGAACTGTGCACCCGTTTCGGCGTGCTGCCGACGGAGTTCGATGGTCGTTCGGATGCGATATTCCAGCCCTATGACGCGCGCGAGCGCCGCCACATGGAGTACGTCAAGGATCACGGCGTCTGGTCGGAATTTCCCTACGACAAGGTGGAGGCCGACTTCCGCGCGTTTTATCCGCTCAGTGCATTTTCCGGGAACGACACAGGCGAGAAATTCGAGGACGGGGTGCGTATTCCCTAGAGATTTCCCGCCGTCACTGCGCGTCGCGCGATGACGGCGGGCGAATCCTAGTCTTCATCCTCTTCCACCTCGTGCTGCGACACGAGCTGCTGCTGCAACTGCGCCGGCACCTGCGCATAGTGGCTGAATTCGACCGAATACGATCCTTGACCGCCGGTGAGCGAACGCAGCCGGTTCTGGAAATCGGCCAATTCCGCCAGCGGTACCTGTCCCTGCGTGCTGATGACATCGGCTGAGCGCTGCTCGGTGCCGGTAATCTGCCCGCGTTTTGAGGCGATTTCGGCTGTCATGTCGCCGACGTAGGCCTCGGGCGCGTCGATATCGATGTCGACGATGGGTTCGAGCATGATGGGGCTCGCTTTGGAGAACGCGTCGATGATGGCCTTGCGCCCGGCGGAGACGAAGGCGATCTCCTTCGAGTCGACCGGATGGTGCTTGCCGTCGTAGACGATGACGCGCAGGTCGTCGACCGGATAGCCTGCGATGACGCCCGAGTCCAGCGCCATGCGCACGCCCTTTTCCACCGCGGGAATGAACACCGTCGGAATCACGCCGCCCTTCACCTGGTCGACGAATTCGTAGCCCTTGCCGCGCGGCAGCGGTTCGATGCGCAGAAACACCTCGCCGAACTGGCCGGCGCCGCCGGTTTGCTTCTTGTGGCGGCAGTGGCCCTCGGCCTTGCGGCTGATGGTTTCGCGGTAGGCGATGCGCGGCGGCTTGGTCGCAAGCTCGAGCTTGTACTGCTGCGTCAGTTTCTCCAGCTTGGTGCGCAGATGCAGATCGCCCAGCGCGCGGATCACGGTCTCATTGGTGGTGGGATGGCGCTCCATGCGAAAGCACGGGTCCTCCAGTTCCAGCTTGTGCAGGACCTCGAACAGGCGCTGTTCGTCGTTCTTCTTCTTGGTCTCGACCGCCAGTCCGTGCATCGGCACGGGAAACTCCAGCGGCCGCAGGTGGATGTGATCCTCGTCATGCGAGTCGTGCAGCACCGCATCGAATTCGACCTCCTCCACCTTGGACACTGCACCGATATCGCCGGGCATCAGCGCATCGGTCTCCACGTATTCCTTGCCCTGCAGGAAGTACAGATGCGCAACCTTGAACGGGCGGGTGCCGTTGCCGACGAATAGCTGCGACTCGCGCTTTACCGTTCCCTGATGCACGCGAAACACGCCGAGTTTGCCTACATACGGATCGATGATGATCTTGAACACATGCGCCAGCACATGTTTTTTCGGGTCGGGTTCCGCGTGGAATTCGACCGCATCCGGGCCTTCGCCCTTGAGGAACGGCGGGGGATTGCCTTCCATGGGGTTCGGGGCCAGCTTGGCGAATATGTCGAGCAATTCGGTGACACCGACCCCGTTTCGCGCGGCAGCGAAGCACACCGGTATCAGATGTCCTTCGCGCAGAGCCTTCTCGAACGGCGCGTGCAGCTGCTCGGCACTGACTTCGCCCTGCTCCAGGTAGAGCGCCATCAACGCCTCGTCCACCTCCACCACCTGGTCGACCAGCGCCGCATGTGCGGTCTTGACCGAGGAGAAATCGGAGTCGCCGTCGGGGTTGAAAAAACAATCGACGATGTCCTTGCCGCCGTGCGCGGGCAGATTGATCGGCAGGCACTCCTTGCCGAAAGTGCGCTGTATGTCTTCGAGCAGCGCCGGAAGATCGACGTTTTCGGCGTCGATCTTGTTAACTACGATCATGCAGCAGAGCTTGCGCGTCTGCGCCCACTTCATCATGCGCCGCGTGGCGAATTCGATGCCCGTCTGGGCGTTGATGACGATGATCGCGGTCTCCACCGCGGCAAGCGCGCCTATCGCCTGGCCGGTGAAGTCCGGATAGCCGGGGGTGTCGATCAGGTGAATATGGGTATCGCGCCAGGCAAAATTGACCAGCGCGGAATTGAGCGAATGGCCGTATGTCTTCTCCAGCGGATCGTAGTCGCAGACGGTGTTGCCGCGCTCCACGCTGCCGCTTGAGCGGATGGCGCCTGCGCGCGCGAGCAGGGCTTCGGTCAGCGTGGTCTTGCCTGAGGCGCCATGCCCGACCAATGCGACGGTGCGGATGGCTTCGGTGGTGTAAGTGGGCATAGTGCGTCCTATATTCTTGAAGGCGGGGAGAGTGTGGGAATCCTTTGATCGAGGCAAATTTTAGCATCGACAGCCGATGCTTGCGTCCGTTGCGGCGCCGCGCGTCCGGCGCTAGATATCGTCCAGCGCCCGCTCCAAGTGGGCGATATCGCCCCATTGCTGCAACTCCCATGCATCCGTCCGACGGCGAAAGCGATTGACCCCGCTGTTGTGCAGGGGAAAGTCGCGCGGGGCGGCGAGCGGCATCGCCGTCGCGTGACGATAGAGCATGGCGAGCACGCCTCCGTGGGTGACCGCAGCCAGGGTCATTCCTGCATGGCGCTCGGCCAGATCGGCAAAGCAGGCGACGCAACGCTCGTACAGTTGCCGCATGCTTTCGCCTTCTGGAATGACGTATTCCGGGTCGTTGCTCTTGAAGCGGAGGTATTCATCCGGATAGCGCGACTCGACTTCGGCTTGCGTCAGGCCCTGAAAAATTCCCAGGTTGCGCTCGCGCAGGCGCGGTTCCACCAGGATTTCGAGGCCGGTGTGCATCGCTATGGCGCTCGCGGTCTGCAATGCGCGGCCGAGGTCGCTCGAAATCAGCAGATCCAGGCGGTCCCGGGCCAGACGCGCTCCCAGCGCATCTGCCTGCGTCAACCCTTCCTGGTTGAGCACGCTGTTGAGATGTCCCTGCAGGCGGCCTTCGCTGTTCCATTCGGTCTCGCCGTGGCGAATCGCGATCAGATGCGTGTACACGGTTGTTGCCTAGCCTTTCAATGTTTGGCCGAGCCGAGCGCGACCACCGCGCCGACCACGATAAGCGCGCCTGCAATCTGCATCGGCGCCACGCTTTGGCCTAAAGTGGCCCAGGCCAGGAACAGCACCGCAATGGGCTCGAAGTTGAGCGCTGCGGAGTTGTTCAGGGCGTCCAGGCGCGGCAGCAGCACGAATAGCGCCGTGAAGGCAGTGCCGTAGAAGAGCATCAGCAGGCTCAGTCCGAGCCAGGCGCCCGGATTCGCCGGTAGTTCGAGATTGCCCGCCAGCGCGCCTGTAGCAAGCAGCAGCAAGGCGACGGTGCTCATGGTAAGAAAGGTGCGCACTCTTCCGTCCACGTCCTTGAGCCAGCGCGAAGTAAGCAGCAGCGCGAGGGCGAAGGTAATCGCGGCGCCCAGGGCCCAGCCAACGCCGGCGCCGATTTCGGACCAGCGTCCGGCGATGCCGCCGCTCGCGCCGAACACATCGAGCGCGAGCGCCAGGCCGGCGAGTGCGACGGGCATGGCGACAAGCGCGCGCCGGGCCGGACGTTCCTTGTTCACCGCCCAGGAGAGCAGGGTGAACATCATGGGAAAAGTATTGAAGGCGAGCAGCGCCAAGGCGACCGGGATGCGCGCCACCGCCGAGTAGATGAAATAGCCCTGCAGCGCGATGAGCACGCCGATGCCGATCGCGCGCCAGCGCGTGGCGGCCGGAAGCGCAAACGACACGCGGCTCGCCGCGAGCAGCACCCCGACGAAGAGCGCCGCGCCGATCGAGCGCGCCGCCACCGCCGTGGTGATGTTGACGCCGTGATTGAAGGCGTAGCGCGCGGCGATGTGGTTGCTGCCGAAGACCGTGGCGATGGTCATCAGCATCGCCACGCTCAGCCAGCGCGGAAACGGCTTACCGTGCAACGCTACCGGACTCCCTGCCCGCAGGCATGAGGCGCATCAGGCCACGTTGACCGGAATCTTGAATTCCTTGATGCGCTTTTCCCACTCGGCGGGCCCGGTGTTGTGCACCGAGGTGCCGCTCGCATCCACGGCCACGGTGACCGGCATGTCCTTCACCTCGAATTCGTAAATGGCCTCCATGCCGAGGTCGCCGAACGCGAGCACGCGCGATTTCTTGATAGCCTTGGCCACGAGGTAGGCGGCGCCGCCCACGGCCATGAGATAGGCCGCCTTGTGCTTGCGTATCGCTTCGATGGCGACGGGGCCGCGCTCCGACTTGCCTATCATGCCGATCAGGCCGGTCTTGGCCAGCATCATCTCGGTGAACTTGTCCATGCGTGTCGCGGTGGTGGGGCCCGCGGGGCCGACCACTTCGTCTTTCACCGGGTCCACCGGGCCGACGTAATAGATCA
>CAYNVY010000123.1:0-13066 GCA_964400745.1 uncultured Enterobacteriaceae bacterium
GCAACGACGCGGGGCTGGCCGCCTTTTCCGCCTACCTTGCCGGCACGCGCAATCTGTACTACCTGGTGGTCGATGTGGTCGAGGAGGACTACCACCAGGACGTCATTCCCGGCATGGGCAGCAAGGACCGGCGCCTGGTCATCTCGCGCAAGCTCGCGCAGCGCTACCGCGACACCAGCCTCACGCTCAGCCTTTCGCTCGATTTCGAGAAGGGCGAACGCCGCAACGAGCGCGTTCTGTACGCGTCGTTCTCCAACACGCAGCAGTTCCAGGCCTGGCTCGCGGCGCTGAGCGAGAGCGAAGTTCGCCTGGTCGGCGTCTATTCCACGGCGTTGCTCGCGCCGCCGCTGATCAAAGGCGCGGGACTCAAAGGTCCGCGCTGCCTGCTGGTGAGCGTGCAGCAAACCGGCCTGCGACAAAGCTATGTGGAGGACGGCAAGATCCGCTTTTCCCGCGTCAGCCGGCTGAACCTGGAGGATGCCGCGGCGGTCGCCGCCGCCTGCGCCGGCGAATCGGCGCGCCTGCAGCAATACCTGGTGACGATGCGCCTGTTGCCGACCGCGAATACGCCCATCGACGTGATGGTGCTGGCGCCCGCCCAGTACCAGGCCGCGCTCGCCGCCGCCTGCCGCGGCACCGATCTGCTGCACTTTCATCTGGTCAACGCGGACACGCAGTGCCGCGCCGCCGGCCTGTCGAATTTTCCGTCGAACGCGCCGTGCGACGCCCTGTTCCTGCAAGCGGCTGCGACGAACACCCCGCCGGAGCAGTTTGCGCAGGAGCAGCAGCGGCACTACTTTCGCCTGTGGCAGGTTTCGAACGGCCTGTACGCGGCCGGCCTCGCGCTGCTCGCCGCCGGCCTGCTGTACGCGGGTGTGGAGTTTCTCTCCGCATACAATCTGCGCGAGCAGATCCAGGCCGATCAAGACCGATTCAATGCGCTGAGCGGCGAGTACGCCCGCGTCACCGCAACCTTCCCGAAGACGGCAACCACCACCGAAAACCTCAAGACCACCATCAAGCAATACCAGGTGCTGCAGGCGCAAACGGCCACGCCGGCGTATCTGCTGCTGGAAATCAGCAAAGTCCTGACAGCCTTTCCGCAGGTCGAGATCGAGCGCATCGAATGGCGCATCGACAAACTGGCAAGAGGGCGAGCCGGCGCCGCCAAGCCTGAGCCCAAGCCCGCCGCGACGGCCCCCGCTACGCCTGCAGCGCCCGGCACGCCGGCGATCGATCTGGGATACGAACTGGCCGCGATTTCCGCGCGCGTGGTCGGCGCGCGCCGCACCGACGTGCGCCCGATCACCGAGATGGCAACCCAGTTCATCGACGCATTCAGAAAAGTTCCCCGACTCGAAGTCTCGGCGGTGCAGATGCCTTTCGACATCACCGCGGACGACACGCTCAAGGGCGACATCGGATCGGAGCGTGCGATCGCCGAGGACGCGCGCTTCAGCCTCACCATCGGCAGAAAGCTGGGCAAATGAAGTTCGCCGCCAAAGACTTGAAAAAGCTGTTCCTGCCCATCGTCACGTTTCTGGCGCTTAGCCTCGCCGCTGTGGCCTGCTATTTTGCGACCGATCGCTACCTTCAAATGACGAAAAAGGAGCGTACCGCCATCGCTGCGCAGCGGGCCGAGGTGCAGGGCAGGCTGGACCGCGCCAACGAGGAAGAGCGCGAGATCAAGGCCAACCTGAAACAGTACGAAGCGCTGGCGGCGCGCGGCGTTACCAGCGAAGAAAAGCGCCTGGATTGGATCGACACCCTGACGGCGATCAAGAGCGAGCGGCAATTGTTCGGCGTGCGCTACAGCATCGAACCGCAGAAGGAGCTCGACTACCCGGGACTGGCCGCGGGCAGCGGCGTCTATTTCATGAGCAGCCGGGTGAAAGTCGAATTACAGCTCCTGCATGAGGAGGATCTGCTCCATTTCATCGACGACATCGTCAAGCGCAGCAAACTGTATTTGTCGGTGCGAAGCTGCAACATCCAGCGCACGAGTCGCGCGATCGGCGGCGCCACGCTCACGCCGCGGCTGCAGGCAGAATGCGCGCTCGATCTGATCACCATACGCCACACCAAGCCGGTTTAGGCTCCGGCCGGCTTGCTCGGCCGGCAGCGGCGAATGCCGAGGTTATAATGGATCATGGGAATCTGTAAGTACCGCCGTTCTGAAAATGCTCGTTCCGGGGCCGGCGGGCGGGGCATCTCCTTTTTCCATTCGCTGACGCTGCTGCTGGCGCTTGCGTGTCTGGCCACGCCCGTCGCGGCGGTGGCGGAAGAACTCGGCCGCCTGTTCCTGACGCCGCAGCAACGCCAGGATCTGGACCGCCGGCGCGCGACCAACCGCGCCGAGGAAGCGGCGCCGCAGATCAAGGAAGGTCCGCTCACGCTCGAAGGCCACGTACAGCGCTCCGGCGGCAAGGCGGTCACCTGGATCAACGGCGTGCCGCAATACGACAGCCGCGCTAGCCGCGACCCGGCTCGCGTCACCGTGGTCCCCAACGAAGGCGAGCCCGGCGTCAGCCTGAAGATCGGCCAGATTTACGAGCGCTCTAGCGGCGAGGTGCGCGACAGCCTGAACGGCGGCATGATCACCGTCGGAAAGCCGGCGCCCAGGAAGGAACCGGCGAAAAGGCGCCAAGCTGCCGCGAAATCGGCGGCGCCGGCGCAGGGGCGCTGAGTTTATGCGCGGCGGCAGGCATTTGCCGGCGCGACAGTGCGGCCTTGCCCTGCTGGGTTTGATCGCAATGATCAGCACGATGGTGCTCGGCGTGTACGTAGCCGGCCTGAACCGAAGTGCGGCCAGCATGGCGCAGGATCGTTCTCAGAGGACTTCGATCGCGCTCGCGCAGGCGAAGGAAGCACTGATTGCCTACGCAGTGACGTACAAGGATACGCACGACTCCCCCCCGAGCTACACCGTGCCCGGCTACCTGCCTTGCCCGGATCTCGGACCCGGAGGCGCCACTGAAGGCCAAGCCGCATCGACCTGCGGTGCATCTCTGGTCAGTGTCATGGGCAGGCTGCCATGGTATACGCTGGGACTGAATGCCCTCAAGGACGGCGCTGACGAATGCCTGTGGTATGCGGTCTCGGGAACCTATAAGAACAACCCCAACGGCGTCGGAACCACCACCGCCAATATGATGAACTGGGACACCAAGGGCCTGTTCAAGGTAAAGGATGGGAACAACAATACTTTGGCCGGCACCACCGAGGATGATCAGGCCGTCGCGGTGATTTTAGCCCCCGGCGCGCCACTCTCCGGACAGAATCGTACACCGTCGGCAGGCACCGCAAAATGCGGCGGGAACTACAATGTCGACGCATACCTAGACGTCGCCAGCGTCGGCGGCACCAACATCGACAACACCTACGTTTCTCCCACGGCGAGTCAGGTCAGCACCTATGTCGCCGGCGCCAGCAGCGCCACCTTTAACGACAAGATCGTGTACATCACCAGGGCGGACATCTGGAACGCGATCAAGAAGCGCACCGACCTGAACAATTATCTGCGCGCGCTCACGCGCCGAGCGGCCCAATGCGTCGCCTATTACGCAACCAGGAATGGCGGCGGCGCAAACGACAAGCGACTTCCCTGGGCCGCGGACGAGGCTTCGTACATAACGACCTTGGACCGTTACGCAGTCAATCGGCGTTATCGGGACGCCAGCGGTTTCGATGCGGGCCGCCTTCCCGATCGGATCGACACCTCGCGCAACACGGCCCCGACCAACCTGCTTACCACCTACACGGAATTCGGATATACCGGCTACCTTCTTTTCACCGAGAAAATCGACTATTGCGCCTACACCAAAGAGGAAAAGATCTGGTACGACAACTGGAAGGATCACCTGTACTATGGCCTCGCCGCGGCGCACCGGCCGACGTCCGGCTCATCGACCGCGGCCTGTACCGGCTCGAACTGCCTGAGCATAACGAATGGCACCAACACCTATTCCGGTTACGCCGCAGTCGTGATCTTTGCCGGAGAAAAGCTCTCCGGCAGGTATCGCAATACCCTGGCTGAAAAGCGTCAGATGAGCAACTATCTGGAATCGACGAATACCAGCGCCAACAGCTCGGGCAACAATGTCTATCGCGGCGGCAGCGCCGGCACTACGTTCAACGATTTCGTATATGCGATCAGAGGTTCCACTCTGGCGGTGAGCTGTTACGATGCCGCCAGCGGCACCATGATCGCCGCGCCTTCGGCGGCCTGCCCTTGAAACCAATGCGCACGCGATACAGTCACTCGCCCCGGTTGCAGCCGGGTTTTTCGCTGGTCGAACTGGCCATAGTGATGCTGATCGTGTCCATCCTCCTGGCCGGCGTTTTGGTGCCATTGTCGATACAAATGGATGTACGCAAGGGCGGCGAAACGAGGAAGACGATGGATGACGCCAGGGATGCACTGGTCGGATTTACCATGGCCAACGGCAGGCTGCCCTGCCCGGCATCGGCCGCCAGCAACGGCGTGGAGGCGCCCGGAGGAGGCGGGGCTTGCACGGCGCCGCTGGACGGTTTCGTTCCGGCCGTCACCCTGAGCCTTACCCCGGCGGACGCGCAAGGCTACCTGCTCGACGGGTGGAACAATCGGGTACGCTACGCGATAACCACCGCCAATACCAACGCCTTCACTACCACGGGTCAGATGAAGGCCTTAGGCATAGCTGCACTGGGCCCCGATCTGCGCGTGTGCAGCACGTCGACCGGCATAAGCGGCGAAAGCTGCGCCGCAACTACGACCCTGACAGCTACCGCAGTCGCGATCATTTATTCCCTCGGTCCGAACGGCCCCACCGGAGGCACCGGCGCGGACGAAGCCAAGAATTTGGATGCTAACCGGCTTTTCATCAGCCACGATTCAACGCCTGCGGGCGCCACGAACGGCGAGTTTGACGACATGGTCGTATGGCTTTCCCCGAATGTGCTGTACAACCGCTTGATTACCGCAGGCGTGCTGCCCTAAGCGGTGGCCGGCACCGATTCCTCGGCCGAACCGTTCGGGCCAGAGAGAACGAAAGACACCTTCCCGTTTGCGTTATGCGCCAGCGCCAGAGTGAAGCCCGAGGCCTCGGCCTGACGCGCCGCCTGGTAAAGTCCGATACCCAGACCGCTCTCCGAGGGGACCGGTCCGCGCAGCAGTTCCCGCGCCGTTTCAGCCGCGATAGCCGACCCCGCGTCGCAAACCTCGAATACCGCCAGATCGCCGCAGGCAAAGCTGACGCTGATGGTGAAATCCCCGTGCAGCTTGCGCTTGTTGATCGCGTTCTGTATCAGATTGTCGGCGGCGCTGTCGAACAGGTCGCGCGGCAGCAGCGCCCCCTCGCTGATCTCGCCTTCGCGGAACGTTATGCTGTCCTTGGCGTAGTAACTGGCCTCCAGCGCGCGCCACCAGGTTCGCGCCGACACCAGGCCGCTCTTCTGTGCGCCCGGCGCACGCAGCTTGTCCAGTGTCTGCTGCAGGCGCGAGGCGATCACCGGCAAATGGCGCCGCATCAAGGCCGCAAGTTCGTCCGAACCATGCGTCTCCTCCTCCGCCGCCGCGCACAGCACATTGAGCGACTGCAGCAGATTCTTGACATCGTGCGTCATACGAGCGCCGGTTTCATGCACCGCCTGCAAATAGGACTGCTGCTGCAGCTTTTGCTCGCGCAGCTTGGCCGTGAAAAACTCGCCCAGCATCTGTCCCAGCAGATGAAAATGCCAGACCAGAGCCGGGCTCAGGCTGAATTGCGTATAGACGCGCAGATGCAGTTCCTGGTCCGAGTATTCCACCGTATTCCTGCTCACGTTTCCGAATTCGCCGCTGTAGGCGGAACTGCGCCACGAGCCGCCGGTAACCCAGGGCAGTTTGCCCAGGCCGGCACAGGCTTGGCGCAGGAAGGGTTCGGGTTGCGCCTCCGATTTCGACAGTTCCGCCAGAAACGCCAGCCACTTTTCGAACGGCAGTCCGACCGACAGCAGATAGCGCGAGAACAGCGTCCCCAGGCCGCCGAAGCCGGCGCGCGGATCCCAGGCGAGGCCGAGCACCAGCAGTATCCCCGCGATCAGCAGCAGACTATAAGTGAGCGCGACCGGGTAGTTCACCCGGCCCAGGGTCATGAAGGCGAAGCTGCCAAGCACCAGCAAGGCGATGATCATGAACAGGAACGCGCTGTAGAAAAAGTCCACCACCTGCGGCGTATCGCCGGTGTCGGTTTCCGTCGGAAACAGCAGCATCGCCAGAAACAGCAGCGGCAGCCCGTACTGCGCCAGTTGCTTCAACTCAGGCGTCTGCGTGAATCCCGGCAGCAATTGCGGAAACACCCAAACAAGCAGCAGCGACACCAGATACGCCAACACGGCCAGGTAGAAATTCCGCTGCCAGCGCGCCTGAAACTGAAACACCTTGCCGCCGACCACTCCTGCGAGCACGCACAGCCACAACAGCATCAGCCACCAATTCCAGAAAAGCATGGTGAGCAGGCAAATCAGCGCAATGGCGGTCAGTTGCAGCGGCGTCAGGCTCTGTTCGGCGCGCATGAACGGCTGCCACAGGATGAACAGGCCGAAGTGGGCCACCATCAGCGCGCGAGCCCAGACGTCTTCCACGCCGCGCATTGCCGTCAGATGCAGCAATACCAGCATGCTGACGAACAGCAGCCGCCCGTAACGGCGGATTAGAATGGCGTAGTATCGGTTTGGAGCGGCGATGACCATAATGCGGATCCTTGCGCTTGGTATGCTCGCAGTTTAACCTGAGAAAGTACGCCCGGTGCAGGCAAGGCGCCGGGCGCTGGCACCCAAAAAGACGAACATGCGTCGCACAACCGACATGCTGCAACACATCGCGCCCATCGCGCGCTACACACTGATCGAAGCACTGCGCAACCGGCTGTTCTGGCTGGCGCTGATGGTCGTGGCCGCCGGCCTTGCGTTCACCCAGTTCCTGCAGCAGGTGGCGATCACCGAATCGACTCAAATCCAGGCGGCCTTGCTCGCGGCGCTGTTGCGCGTGGGCGCGGTGTTCATGCTGGCGAGCTTTGTCGTCACCAGCATGGTGCGCGAATTCAACGACAAGGTGATGGAGTTGATCCTCTCCCGGCCGATCCGGCGCAGCAGCTATTTTTTCGGCAAGCTAGCCGGATTCGCCCTGGTGGCGCTGTCGCTGGCTCTGGTATTCAGCCTGCCGCTTGCCTTGTTCGCTCCGGCGCCGCGCGTCGCTCTTTGGGGGATGTCGCTCGCGTGCGAGTTGCTGATCATGACCTCGGTCTCGCTGTTTTGCGTGCTGTCGCTGGCGCAGGTGCTGTCGGCGCTCGCGGCAGTCACCGGCTTCTACCTTCTAGGGCGGGCTATCGGCGCCTTGCAGATCATCGCCGCCAATCCCCTGGCGGACGGCACGGTCCCCGCCCAGCAGTTCATCAACCTGGCAGTCGATGCGATCGCCTTTCTTTTGCCGGGGCTGGACCGGATGACGCAGACCGGGTGGCTGATCTACGGCGCGCCGAACCCGGACGAGGTCATGGGCCTGCTGGCGCAAACCGCGGTCTATCTGGTGCTGTTGTGCAGCGCCGCGCTGTTCGATCTGCAGCGGAAGAATTTCTGATGCGCGACGAGCGGCCGCTGCATCATGTCAGCCGGCCGGTCCTGGCGCTGCTTGCGCTGGGTCTGGCGCTGCAAATCGGATCGCACTACCTCAGGCCGCCGCCGCAGGCGAAGGCGCAGGATCTGCCCTCGCCGCCCTCGGCTTCGGTGCTGCGCTTGTTGAGCCTGGGCGAGCCGATCGCACTGGCCAAAATCCTGATGCTGTATCTGCAGGCTTTCGACTATCGGTCGGGCAGCAAAGTCCCCTACAAGGATCTGGACTACGCCCGCCTGGAGGCATGGCTGGCGCGTATTCTCGAACTCGACCCCAAGGGACAGTACCCCTTGCTGGCGGCGGCGCGCCTGTATGCCGAGGTCCCGCGGGAGGCGAAGCAGCGCAGCATGATGGAATTCATCTATCGCCAGTATCTGCTCGACCCCAACCGGCGCTGGCCCTGGCTCGCGCATGCCACCTTCCTCGCCAAGCACCGGCTGAAGGACATGGCGCTCGCGCGCCGTTATGCGTCGACCATCGAAAAGCACACCACCGCCGGGGACGTGCCTGCCTGGGCGACGACCATGGAAATTTTTATCCTCGAAGACATGAACGAACTGGAAGCCGCGCGGCTCATGATCGGCGGCCTGATCGCCAGCGGCAAAGTGAGCGACCGTGCGGAAATGATTTTCCTGAACGGCAGGCTGCGCGAAATAGAAGACCGCCTCAAGCGAGAAATGGAGGCCGACCGTAGGTCTCGGATGAGCAAATGAAGGCACCGGATGCCCGTTGTTTCCCTAGAATGGACCAGGCAGCCTCAGTCAGTCTGGTGATTCGCCATAAGGACCTTTTCAGAATAAGGGGTATTTCCCCTCAAACTCCCTGGATTAGCCCGCTGCAAACTTCATTTTGCAACGGGGTCTAAGGTAAACTGTCAAAATATCGACATATCTGTCGGATTTTCAACATAACTTGATTCCATACCTTATAGAAACTGTGGAATTAATCACATTTTTATAGGCACGGACCTTGCTTACTCACTATGACCTGATAACTGTCCCTGAGAGGGCGTTGAAATGAAAACCAAACAAACCGGTTTCACCTTGGTCGAAATCGCAATCGTGCTGGTGATCGTCGGTCTGTTGCTCGGCGGTATCCTGAAGGGCCAGGAAATGATCATTCAGGCCAAAGTCAAGAACTCGATCACCGACTTCTCCGGCATTTCGGCCGCTTATTTCGGTTACCAGGATCGCTATCGCGCCATCCCCGGCGACGATGCAGGCGCAGGCCGCTGGACTACGCCTACCGTCGCCACCCCCGGTGACGGCAATCGCATTCTTGTCGGGTTGTACGTACCCGCATTGGCGACCGACGAATCAGCCCTTTGGTGGGATCACCTGCGCCGCTCGGGATTTATCACGGGCACCGGCGTGGCGAACCCGATCAACTCGTTCAGCGGAACGATGGGTGTGCAAACTGGCGACGGCAGCGCAACCCCGGCTGCAGTGCTTGGCGGCTTCACTAACCTGCTCATGTGTTCTGCCAACCTGCCCGACAAAGTTGCGATTGCTCTGGATGTGCAGATGGATGACGGCAATCCGGCCTCCGGCGCGGTGCGAGGCATACTGGCTTCAGGCAACCCGGCCATCAACGTAGCAGCGACGGCCGCTTCAGGTTTCTTGGAGACTGGTACCAACGTATATACCCTCTGCCGCCAGTTCTAAGAAGAACCCGCACCACGGAAAGCCCGCTTCGGCGGGCTTTTTCGTTTCCGCAGGTCTAAGCATTTTAGATGTTCACCATCCATATCAGCGGCGACAGGCTAATAATTTGCGCGTCGAGAGCAGGGTATCCGGTATGCAATACGTAAGAGCAGGTAATTCGCACCCCGACGCAGTGAGCCTGCTGCTCGCAGGCAGCCTGTGCGCGCTGCCCTTCCTGCTCCCCTACCACCAACTTCCCGTGCTGAGCTTTCAGGCCGAATGGCTAGCCGTTGCGCTCGGCCTCGCCGCCATGCTCGCCGCATTGGTCAACGGACGACACGGCGTCTTTGTCGCAGTTCCGCATCCGGCGAAGTGGCTGATCGCGTTCTCACTGCTTCTGGCGCTGCAAGCCCTGGCAGGCAACGCAAATTACTCCCAGCACCCGTTTCTGGGTGCCCTCTATGTCCTTTATGCCGCCCTGCTTTTCTGGCTGGGGGCGCAGTTGGCGGCATCGGCGGGGATCGAACGCGCAGCGACAATGCTGGCAGCCTGCCTGCTGGCCGGCGCATTGGCAAACGCCGCGGCAGGCATGATTCAGTTCTACGGCCGGCCGGCGCTGCTGGAGGATTTTGTGGCAGAGTTGCATGGAAACACGATGCATAACGGCGCCTACGGCAATATCGGTCAATCCAATCTGTATGCCAACTATCTGGCGGTAGGCGGAACGGCACTACTGCTTCTATGGCGGAACCATAAACTTCGCACCGGCTATGCGCTGGCCGCAGCCCTGCTGCTTGCCTGGGCCGCGGCATTATCCGGCTCGCGCAGCACGTTGATCTATGCATTGTGGTTTGTCATGCTCGCAGCGCTTTCCGCGCGCATTGCAGGTGGCACCGGATCGGAGCCATTGAAATTCCCTGCTTATGGCGCTGCGGGCATGGTACTCGCAGCGCAGTTACTCGTGCCTTGGATGAACGATGCGCTCGAACTCGGCCCTGAAAGCATGGGCGCATTCGAGCGTATGGTGGAATTGTCGGGCGAGCACAGGGAAGCCCGCTGGTCGCTTTGGTTGCTCGCGCTTCGAATATTCGCCGCAGCGCCGGTATTGGGCGCAGGCGTCGGCGAATTTGCCGGCGCAGTATTTGACCTCGGGATATCGAGGGAAATGGCACCCGGCCAAATCTGGACCTCGGCGCACAACCTCCCGCTGCATCTGCTGGCCGAAACCGGCGTCGCGGGCACGGCACTGGCGCTCGCGGGCCTGGGCGCCTGGTGCTGGCAGACCGGACGGCGCTACGCGTCCTCGCCGCAGCCGGCGCTGTGGTGGATCGTCGCCGCGGTCGGAATCGAGCTGATTCATTCGATGTTCGAGTACCCGTTGTGGAACGCGCATTTCCTCGGCGTCACCGCGCTGCTGATGGGCCTCGCGACGACGCCGAAAATAGCGGCAGGCAAACAGACACAGTTCGGCCGCACCTTGGCGGCGGGCATTTGCGCAGCGCTTGCCCTGACCCTGGCCGTATTGCTCAGAGACTACCTCCGGCTGGACGCTACGCGCGTCACCGGCACCTCCCTGACGCTCGAGAGCCCTGCGGACAGGGAGCGAGATGCCGCGGTCATGCGCGACCTGGCCCGCGGCCCGCTGGCGCCGACGGCGGAACTCTGGATGTTCCTCGGCGCGCCGCTTGATCGAAGCGAGCTCGCCGCCAAACTGAAAATGAGCGAGCGCGTGATGCGCTACTTTCCGTCCAATGCGGTCATCGTGCGCAGGGCCGTATTGCTCGCTTTCGACGGCCAGGCGCAGGACGCACGGCAACTGCTGTTCCGTTCCACGCGCGCCTTCCCGCATTTGTGCAGGGCGACGGTGTCTATATTGGAGCAGGCGCTCGCCGCGGACCCTGCAGTCATCGCGCCCTTGCTGGCACTTGCAAAAGGTTCGAACACATCCGGCTGCCTCTAGGACAAGGGGGCAAGGTCCGGCAGCGCCATCAACCCGAGAGCAAGCGTATCTCCGCCGCCGCGAGGCTGTCCGGTTCGCCCAGCAGCACCACCACATCACCTGCCTCCAAACGCGTTTCCGGCCCGGGTTCACCCGCGCGGATGCCGCGCCGGCGCACCCGCGTCACGCCTGCGCCCAACGCCGCGAGATCCAACTCGGCCAGGGTGCGCCCGACAGCGTAAGCGCCCTGGATCAGCGTTACCGAATGCAGGCGCGGCTGGTGGTGTTCGGCCGCGTCGACGACCACATCGTCTTCGCCGTGAAAAAAGCCGCGCAGCAGGCTGTAACGGCTGTTGCGCACCTCGCGCACGCGATGCACCACGCGCGCCAGCGGCACGCCCATCAACACCAGCGCATGGCTGGCGAGCATCAGACTGGATTCGAAGGTGTCGGGCACCACCTCGGCCGCACCGGCCGCCTGCAGCTGGTCCATGTCGGTATCGTCGAGTGTGCGCACGATCACCGGCATTGCCGGGTTGATCGCGTGGGCGTGGTGCAGGATCTTGATCGCCGCCGGCGTGTCCGGAAACGAGATCACCAAGGCGCTCGCCCGCGCCAGGCCCGCGGCGATCAAGGCTTCGCGCCGCGCGCTATCGCCGTAGACCACG
The DNA here is from genome assembly GCA_964400745.1 of uncultured Enterobacteriaceae bacterium. Classification (GTDB taxonomy): domain Bacteria; phylum Pseudomonadota; class Gammaproteobacteria; order Burkholderiales; family SG8-39; genus 2-12-FULL-64-23. Next base: position 11,881 of record CAYNVY010000123.1, read on the forward strand.
GTTTCGCCGGCGGCGGCGGCCTCGCGCACTCGTTCCGGATCCAGGTCGAGCGCGACATAGCTGATGCCCTCCTGCTCGAGAAAACGCGCCAGGTTCTGCCCGGTGCGGCCGTAGCCGCACAGCACCACATGCTTTGCCGCCGCCATGCCGGACACCGCGATCTGGTGCAGTTCGAGCGAGCGCAGCATCCATTCCGAGGCGACGAATCGCAGAACCAACTTGTCGCTGTAGTGGATCATGAAGGGCGCGCTCAGCATCGAGAGCAGCATCGCCGCCAGGATGGGCTGCATCAGCGACGGCTCCACCAACCGCACCCCGCCCGCCAGGGCCAGCAGCACGAAGCCGAATTCGCCCGCCTGCGCCAGGGCCAGCGCGGTGCGCAGTGCGTTGCCGGGAGTGGCCCCGAAAATGCGCGACAGAAAAACGATGGTGGCGAACTTGAACAATACCGGCGCGACGAACAGCAGCAGCACCAGGGCGAAGCGGTCGATCACCACGGACATGTTCAACTGCATGCCGATGGTGACGAAAAACAGGCCCAGCAGCAGATCGCGAAACGGCTTGATGTCCTCCTCCACCTGATGCCGGTATTCGGTTTCCGAAATCAGCATGCCGGCCAGGAACGCGCCGAGCGCAAGCGACAAACCGGCGAGCTCGGTGGCCCAGGCCAGCCCCAGGGTGATGAGCAGGACATTCAGCACGAACAGTTCGTGCGAGCGCCGCCGCGCCACGATGTGAAACCAGCCGCGCATTAACTTCTGCCCGGCGAACAGGATCAGGAACAGCACCGCCGCCGCCTTGGCCAGGGCCAGGGCCAGCACCGGCGCAAGCTCTTCCGCGGGCTGCGCCAGCGCCGGAATCAGGATCAGCAGCGGCACCACGGCCAGATCCTGGAACAGCAGCACACCGATGATCTCGCGCCCGTGCGTCGACTCCAGCTGCATGCGTTCGGCCAGGAGCTTGATCACGATCGCGGTCGACGACATCGCGAGCGCCCCGCCCAGAGCGAAGCCCAGTTGCCACGGATAGCCGAACACCCAGGCCGCGGCGGTGGGCACGAACAGGGTGAGCAGCACCTGTCCCATGCCCAGGCCGAACACCACGCGGCGCATGTTGAACAGCTTGGGCAGGCTGAATTCCAGGCCGATGCTGAACATCAGGAACACCACGCCGAACTCGGCCAGAT
>CAYNVY010000124.1:0-12990 GCA_964400745.1 uncultured Enterobacteriaceae bacterium
ATTAAGGGGTTAATGGTCCACCCCGTTGGGGGGGAATGGATTTGCGGCGGCGTAGGGCGGCGGGGCCGAAGTGTTCCACGCGCTCAAGGCCTTGCTGCACAAGCGCGGCACACCGACCACGGTCGGCGACGAGGGCGGATTTGCGCCCAATCTGCCCAATCACGAGGCGGCGCTGCAGTTGATCGTCGAGGCCATAGACAAGGCCGGCTATCAGGCGGGGCAGGACGTTCTGCTCGCGCTGGATTGCGCCAGTTCGGAATTTTTCAAAGACGGGCGCTACGTGCTCGAATCGGAGAACCTGCAGCTTAGCTCCGGCCAGTTCACGGATTACCTCGCGAACCTGGTGGACAAATACCCGATCATCAGCATCGAAGACGGCATGGCCGAGAACGATTGGGACGGCTGGAAACTTCTGACCGAGCGCCTGGGCAAGAAGATCCAGATCGTCGGCGACGATTTGTTCGTCACCAATACGAAGATCCTGCGCCAGGGCATCGCCGAGGGCGTGGCCAATTCGATTCTGATCAAAGTCAACCAGATCGGCACGCTCACCGAAACTTTCGCCGCGATCGAAATGGCCAAGCGCGCGGGCTACACCGCCGTGATCTCGCACCGCTCGGGCGAGACCGAGGACACCATCATCGCCGACATCGCGGTAGGTCTGAATACGATGCAGATCAAGACCGGCTCGCTCTCGCGCTCGGATCGCATCGCCAAGTACAACCAGTTGCTGCGGATCGAGGAGGATCTGGGCGACACCGTAGGCTATCCCGGCAAGGGCGCCTTCTACCAGCTGGGCTAGGCGCCGCCGCAACCAGTCGATGCGCATACTGACGGTCGTTTTCGCCGCACTGATCGTGCTGTTGCAGTACCCGTTGTGGCTGGGCAAAGGGGGCTGGCTGCGCGTGTGGGAGATCGACCGCCAGGTGAAGGCGCAGAAGGACGGCAACGCAAGACTGCAGGTGCGTAACGATGCCTTGGACGCCGAGGTGCGCGACCTGAAGCAGGGTTACGAGGCGGTCGAAGAAAGAGCCCGCTACGAACTGGGCATGGTCAAACAGGATGAGATCTTTTTTCACGTCATGGACAAGACGCCGGTCCTGAAGACGCCCGATACTGCAGACTCCTCAAAGCGCTAGAAGTAGGCCGTGTTCTGGCGCTTGGCCGGCGGGCAAGCGGTCCTTGCCGCGCCGAAAAATCAGTAGATTCGAGCTTGGGAATCCAGATGAACCTCTATAGCAAACTGCAGCAGCGCCAGGCCGAAGGCCGTCCGTTGCGCATCGGCCTCATCGGCGCCGGGAAATTCGCCGCCATGTACCTGGCCCAGGTGCCCAAGACCCCGGGGGTGCACCTGGCCGGCATCGCCGATCTTGCTCCCGCCGGTGCGCGAGCCAATCTGGAGCGCGTGGGCTGGAGCGCTGCACAGCTTGCAGCGGGCTCGATCGACGAAGCGCTGGCGAAAGGCAGCACCCATCTGGGCGACGACTGGGAGAGGCTGGTGGCGCATCCAGGCATCGACATCATCGTCGAATGCACCGGCAACCCGATTGTCGCGGTGGAGCATTGCCTCGCAGCGTTCGCCAACGGCAAGCACGTGGTCAACGTCACGGTTGAGGCCGACGCCTTGTGCGGGCCGCTGCTCGCGCGCAAGGCGCTGGCCGCGGGCGTGGTGTACAGCCTCGCCTACGGCGACCAGCCGGCGCTGATCTGTGATCTGGTCGATTGGGCGCGTGCGGCGGGATTCCAGGTGGTCGCGGCGGGACGCGGACACAAATGGTTGCCGCATTTTTCCGAGTCGACGCCGGAGACGGTCTGGGGCAATTACGGCCTGACGCCGGAGCAGGCGAAGATCGGCGGCCTCAACCCGAAGATGTTCAATTCCTTTCTCGACGGAACCAAGCCGTCGATCGAATGCACGGCGGTATGCAACGCCACCGGCCTCGTGGCGCCCCCGGACGGTTTGAGCTATCCGCCCGCTTCGGTCGACGACATACCCTTCGTCTGCCGGCCGATAGCCGAGGGCGGGGTGCTGCACCGCAAGGGCCAGGTCGAGGTGATTTCCTCTCTGGAGAAGGACGGACGCGTCATCCCGTACGACATTCGCTTCGGCGTGTTCGTCGTGTTCGAAGGGGAGACCGAATACATCCGCAACTGTTTCAAGGAGTACATGGTGCGCACCGACCCGAGCGGCCGCTATGCCTGCCTGTACAAGCGCTGGCATTTGATCGGGCTGGAACTGGGCATTTCCGTCGCCTCGGTGGGTTTGCGCGGCGAGCCGACTGGCGCGGCGACTTGCTTCAACGCCGACGTGGTGGCGACCGCCAAGCGCGATCTCAAGCCCGGCGAAATGCTCGACGGCGAGGGGGGGTACTGCGTCTGGGGCAAGCTGTTCCAGGCCGAAAAATCGCTCGCACTGGGCGGACTGCCGCTGGGTCTGGCGCACCAGGTGAAACTCAAGCGTGCAGTGGCCAAGGGACAATCGCTCACCTGGGCCGACGTCGATATGGATGAGAGCCTGCCGGCCTACAAGGTGCGGCGCGAAATGGAGGCCGTATTTTCGCGCCCTGCGGCCGGTGCCACCACCTGATATAGCCCGAAGATCGGCGCCAGCACTTGATCTACGGGCAGCAGGCTGCTGCGGATGACGGGTTTCCAGGTGCCAGGAACACCCTTCTCTTCATTCTCCAGGCCCCGCCTTGGGCGCGGGTCTGCCATACAGCAACAGACTCGGATTCTGCTCCAATTCCTGGCTGAAGCGCCGCAGCGACGCCGTCGCTTCGCGCAATTCGGACACGAGCAGGCGTACTTCCGGAACGATTTCCTCGGCCGCGTCGCGCAGGTCGGCACGGGTGCCCGCAAGCGTTGCGTTTGCGCCGCTGCCGGCGCGGGCGATTTCCAGCGTCATGCGGTCGAAACCTTCCGCGCTCGTCTGCACGCGTTCCACCAGGCGCGGCAGATCGCCTGTCAGACGCGCCGTATTGTCCAGGGTGCGCGCCGCGTTCAGCAGGCCGGAATCGATCGCCGACGAGCGCGCCGCCAGGGCGCGCGAAAGCACCCGCAGTTCGGCCAGGGTCTGTTTGAACACGCTCCGGTTTTCCTCGTCCATCAGGGCGCTCATGCTCTCGCTGGTCCGGTTGACGTTGGTCAGCAGCGCGCTGATTGCGCTGTCCAGTCGCACCATGAGCGACGGTCCGCTGCGTATCACCGGGTAATCCTCGCCGGCCGCCGCCTCGAGTGCGGGCGCGTCCGGGCTGCCGCCGGACAGTTCGACGTAGGCGATGCCGGTCAGCCCCTGCACCCGCAGCACCGCAACCGTATCCTGCTTGATCGGCGTGCCGCGCTCGATGTCCAGCGACAATCGCACTTGCTGCACGTTTGCCGGCGACAGCGCCATCTTGCGCACGCGTCCGATTTCGACGCCGCGATATTTCACCGGCGCATCCAGGTTCAGGCCCGAAACCGATTCGTTCATGTAGATAAGATAGGTGTCGTACGCTCGTCGATAGGTGCCGCTGCTGGAAAACCAGAGCACGCCCGCGATCAGGCCTGCACCCAGCACCAGTACGAATGCGCCGACAACGGCGAAATTTACTTTTGTTTCCATGCTTGCTCCCGCGCGGCTCGGCCGCGCGGTCCGTGAAAGTACTCCCGGATCAGGCCCTGCCCTGAAACGGAGAGTTCGCTCATGCTGCCCATGCCCAGTACGCGGCGTTCGCCCAGCACCGCGACGCGATCGGCCGCGCGCCAGAGCAGGTCCAGGTCGTGCGTGACCATCATGATGGTCAGTCCCAGCGCGTCCCGCAGCTGGCGCACCAGTTCGTCGATGCCGCTCGCGCTCAGCGGATCCAGTCCCGCCGTCGGCTCGTCGAGCAGCAACAGTTCCGGGTCCAGCGCCATGGCGCGCGCCAGCGCCGCGCGCTTGCGCATGCCGCCGGAGAGTTCGTTCGGGTACTTGGATCCTGCCTCCGGGGGCAGGCCGGTGAGCGCGATTTTCACCGCGGCGATTTCGTCGATAAGGCGCGGCCGCAGCGATGTGTGCTCGTGCAGCACCATGCCGACGTTCTCGGCCACGGTGAGCGAACTGAACAAGGCGCCGCGCTCGAACATGACTCCCCAGCGACGGCGCAGGGGCAGGGCAGCCTCGTCGCTCAAGCCCACCACTTCCGCGCCGAATACACGGATCGAACCCGAGTCCGGTTGCTGCAGCGCGATGGTCTCGCGCAACAGGGTCGACTTGCCGCAGCCGCTGGCGCCGACCAGTGCGAAAATCTCGCCGCGGCGCACCGACAGGCTTACGTTCTCGTGCACGACTGTGCCGCCGAAGCTCGTGTTGACGCCGCGGACATCGATCACCGCATCGGCGTTCGGTTCAAATTTCCCTGCGGGGCTCAAACCCCGGCCCAACTGAATACGATGGAAAACAATGCGTCGGACAGGATCACCAGAAAAATGGATTGCACTACACTGACCGTCGTCTGCCGGCCGACGCTGTCGGCGCTGCCGCCGACCTGGAACCCCTGGTAGCAGCCGACGATCGCGATGATCACGGCAAACACCGGCGCCTTGCCTATGCCGATCAGATAAGAGGAGAGGCTGATCGCCTCGTCCATCTGGCCGAGGTAGGCGCTGAAGCTGACGTCGAGTTCGGCGCGGGCCATGACCATGCCGCCGAGCACGCCCATGACGTCGGTATAGACGGTGAGCAGCGGCAAGGCAATGACCAGCGCCAGCAGCTTGGGCAGCACGAGCAGTTCCATCTGGCCGACGCCGATGGTGCGCAGCGCGTCGATTTCCTCGGTCACCTTCATCGTGCCGATCTGCGCCGCGTAGGCTGAACCGGAGCGTCCCGCGACGATGATGGCCGTCAGCATGGGGGAGAGTTCCCGCACCATCGACAGTCCGACTAGATTGGCGACATAGATGTTCGCGCCGAAGCGCTGCAGTTGCTCGGCGCCCTGGTAGGCGATGACGATGCCGATGAGGAAGGAGAGCAGGCCCGTGATCGGCAGCGCTTCGAATCCGGCCGTCTGCAGATTGTATAGGATGGGGCGCCAGCGCAGGCGCCGCGGGTGCGCCAGCACCTGCAGCAGGACGAGTGCGTTTTCGCCGAGAAACGACAGCATGCCAAGCGCGTTCTTCAGGCTGCGCCAGGACTGCAGGCCGATGCGCTGGAGCAGGCTTTTGGCGGCCGGCAACGCCTGCGTTCCCTGATGCGAGGCAACGAGCCGCAGCAAAGCGTCGAATTCGGGACGCAGCCCGCGGATCTGCACGCTGCGCCCGCTCTCTTGCAGGGCGCGCACTGTCCGGTGCAGCAACCAGGCCCCGGTGGTGTCCATGGCCGTTACCGCAGACGCATCGACCAGGATTTCCCCGGCGACGGGCCAAGCGAGCCGCTGCAACCTGCGCTCCAGCGGTTCAATCCCGCGCAACACCCAAGCCCCTGCGCAGCTGAGTTCGAACGGCGTGTTTCCGGGCGAAACAACCGCCCGGGCAGCCGGTTCCGCGCAGCGTTCAGCTGTCATTGCTTCGGCCGAGCTTGGCGCTCGTGGGCAAGCCCTTGCAGGGAATGCAGCGCGTGGTTCATTGCGAAACCCGTCCTCCAGGTTGAAAGCTTAAGCACGCGGCGCAGCGCAGTATTGACAATCATCAAATAAACCCGGGCGACGCGCGGCATCGACGATGCGCGGCGCTGCGCGCATGGGTGTGCGTGTCCTGATACCATTAGCGGCGGCGCAAGGCATCACCGCCCATATGCGGACCTTATGCCCAAAGGCGTTGTCATTTGCGGTGCTTGGCAAGAGATGGAGTCATTCATGTTTCGTGTTTTTGCCGCGCTTGCGGCTGCTCTGGGCATATCGCTGGCTGCGCAGGCGCAGACCTATCCGAGCAAGGTCGTGCGCCTGGTCGTGCCGTTTGCGCCCGGCGGCAGTTCCGAGATCATCGCGCGCACGCTGGCGCACCGGCTGTCGGAGAATCTCGGACAGCAGTTCATCGTCGAGAACAAGCCGGGCGGAGGCGGCAACATCGCGATGCAGGAAGTTGCGCGGGCCGAACCCGACGGTTACACGCTCATGCTGGGCCACGTGGGCTCGCTCGCGATGAATCCCCCGATGTTCGCGAACAACCCTGCGATGAAGAAACCGCCCTACGACGCCAACAAGGATTTCATCCCGGTCTCGCTGGTTGCGGTCGTGCCGAACATGTTCGTAGTCAACGCCAGCGTCCCGGCAAAGGACTTGAAGGAGTTCATCGCGCTCGCGCGCGCCAAGCCCGGAACCATCAACTACGGCTCGGCCGGCAACGGCAGCGCCGGCCACCTGGCTTTCGAGTACCTGAAAATGGTGACCGGGATAGACATCGTGCATGTGCCGTACAAGGGCACCGGGCCCATGCTCACCGACCTGATCGCCGGGCAGACGCAGGCGACTTCGGCCGGTGCCCCGCCCTTGCTTCCGCACGTCAAAAGCGGCAAGTTGCGCGCGATTGCAGTGGGAACGCCGCAGCGCATCGCGGCGTTGCCGGAAGTGGCCACTGTGGCACAGCAGGGATACCCGGGATTCGAAACATCCCAGTGGTACGGCATCATCGTGCCGGCGAAGACGCCTGAGGCGATCGTAAAGAAACTGGCGGATGAAATTGCCAAGGCGACCAAGAGCGCCGATGTGACGGAACGGTTTCGCAGCGACGGCGCCATCGTCGTCGGTTCCACTCCAGCGGAATTTTCCGAGTTCATCCGGAAGGAGCAGGCACGTTGGGGCGAAGTGGTGCGCAGGGCAGGAATCAGGGTGGAGTGAGCCGGTCTCCTGGGCAAAGTGTATGATTGAGCCGGATCAAACAGCCGGGTTGCTGCAATGCTACCGTTCGGCAATCCATTGGTGCGGGGACCGCCCCCGCGTATCCATTTTTTAACTGCGGGTTGCACCTGCCCAGGAAGACGATGAAACAAGTGATACCGGAAACATCTCCAGAATCCGATCGAGCGCGCGTCATCGAGCGCCCGGATGGTTACTACTGGCAATCCAAGGACGGCGGCAAGGAGTCCGGCCCGTTCGCGACCCTGCTCGAGGCGGTGGAAGACATGCAGTACAGCGCCGATTCGGACTACGAGCCGGGCGAGAGCGTGGAGCAGGCGGAAGCCGAGATCGGCATTTCCGACTGGGTCGACCCGGATACGGGCGAACTGGCCGAAGAGCAAACCACGCGATTTGAAGATCATTGACAGGCCGTTTCAGAATTGCCGAAATGGCCACTGATATATGGGAGTGCGAGGAACTCGCGGAAGGGGCGAGCCTCTTCCTTTCACAACGTGGTTCCTGTTTATCTCGATAGACATTAGATTTTTTCTGCAAACTGGGGGGACAAAATGGAAATCAAGAACAGCACGTTTATTGTGACCGGCGGCGCGTCCGGCTTGGGCGCGGCGACGGTGCGCACCCTCGCCGCGGCCGGCGGCAATGTCATCATCGCCGACGTCAATGCCGACGCCGGCAATGCGCTGGCCAAGGAATTGGGGCAGTTCCGGTTCATCAAGACCGATGTCACCTCGGAGGCAGACGGCAAAGCTGCCGTGGCGCTCGCGCTTTCGGAATTCGGAGGTCTGCAGGGTCTGGTGAACTGCGCCGGCATCGCGATCGGCGAAAAAACGGTGGGCAAGGAGGGGCCGCACGCGCTGGCGAGTTTCAGCCGGGTCATAGGCATCAACCTGATCGGCAGTTTCAACATGATCCGCCTTGCCGCCGACGCGATGAGCAAGGCCCAGCCGAACGCCGCGGGCGAGCGCGGCGTGATCATCAGTACCGCCTCGGTCGCCGCTTACGACGGACAGATCGGCCAGGCGGCCTATTCTGCGTCCAAAGGCGGCATCGTCGGCATGACGCTGCCGATCGCACGCGACCTGTCGCGCTCCGGCATCCGCGTAATGACGATTGCGCCGGGAATATTCGAGACGCCGATGCTGCTGGGCATGCCCAAGGACGTGCAGGACGCGCTGGGCAAACTGGTGCCGTTCCCGTCCCGACTTGGCCGCCCGAACGAGTACGCCGCGCTGGCTCGGCACATTATCGAAAACGAAATGCTCAACGGCGAAACCATCCGGCTCGACGGTGCGATACGCCTGACACCGAAGTAAGCCGGCTGCCGTTGGCAACAGGCCGCGGCGGCTCAGACCCGCTGCGGTAGCAGTTGCTGCTTGAACAGTTTCGCCCGGCGCATATAGCCGTCGGCGATGTTCTGCAGGTTCGCGATCTCCGCCTGGGACAGATCTCTGACTACTTTGCCGGGGGACCCCAGCACCAGCACGCCGTCCGGTATGGTCTTGCCCTCGGGTATCAGCGTGCCGGCGCCGACCAGGCTGTGCTTGCCGATCACGGCGTGATTGAGTATCACGCTGTTGATGCCGACCAGGCTGCCCTCGCCCACGGTGCAGCCGTGCAGCATGGCCATGTGGCCGACCGAGACGCAGCGTCCGAGGGTAAGCTTGATGCCGGCATCGGTATGCAGCGTTGAATTGTCCTGCACGTTGCTGCCTTCGCCGATGGTGATCAGGTCGTTGTCGCCGCGGACGACGACATTGAACCAGAGGCTCGCCCTGTCTTCGATCACCACCGACCCGACGACCGTGGCGTTGTCGGCGATGTACCAGTCCGAGCCTTGAACCTCTACCTTTCGTTCGCCGAGCGAATAGACTGCCATGTCTGCTTCCAAGAAAATCCCGCAGGGATCATAGCAGAAGGCGCCACCTGCTATCATGGCGGCCGAAAATGAAAACCGACACCTCAATTTTTGTCGACGTTCGCGGCCTGCGCTATCACTGCCGCATCTGGGGCGCGGCGGGGCGGCCGAAGGTGTTCATGCTGCACGGCTGGATGGACGTGTCGGCGTCGTTCCAGTTCCTGGTCGACGCACTGCGTACCGATTGGCAGATCATCGCGCCCGATTGGCGCGGCTACGGCCTTTCCGCCTGGGGACCGGCGGACAGCTATTGGTTCCCGGACTACATGGGCGATCTGGACCGGCTTCTGGCCCACTTCGAGCCCGACCGGCCGGCGACGCTGATCGGTCACAGCATGGGCGGAAACATTGCCAGCATGTATGCCGGAGTGCGCCCCGGGCGCGTGGCGCACCTGGTGAATCTCGAAGGTTTCGGCATGAGCCGCACCGAACCGGGCAAGGCGCCGGAGCGCTACGCCAAGTGGCTGGGACAACTCGCGGACAGGCCGGGATTTCGCGATTACGCCGATTTCGCCGAACTGGCGGGGCGTATGCGCGCGGGCAATCCGCGGCTGACCGAGGCGCGCGCGCTGTTTCTCGCACGGCACTGGGGGCGCGAGAAGACCGACGGACGGGTGGAATTGCGCAGCGACCCGGCGCACAAACTGATCAATCCCGTTTCCTATCAGTTGGAGGAGGCGATGGCCTGCTGGCGCAACGTCGCGGCGCCGGTGCTGTGGATCGACGGCGCCGAATCCAAGACCATGGAACGCATGCGCATCAATCCGGGCGACCACGAAGCCCGCAAAGCCTGTTTTCGCACGATCAGCGCGCACACCATTCAGGACGCCGGTCACATGCTGCACCACGACCAACCGGAGGTCCTCGCCGGCTTGATTGCCGCCCATCTGGGCTGACAGACTTCCCGGAAAGCCGGTCCCGGGCCGCGGGGGGGGCGTGTTAAACTGCGCCCCCTATGCAACGCCCGACCAATTACGATTTGCACTGCCATTCGACCGCCTCGGATGGTTTGCTCGCGCCCGCGGAACTGGTGCAGCGCGCCGCCGGCAACGGCGTAGAGGTATTGGCCCTCACCGACCACGACGAACTCTGCGGGCTGGTTGAGGCGCGGGCACAGGCAGCGGCCTCGGGGCTGCGTTTCATCGACGGCGTGGAGGTATCGGTTTCCTGGGGCGGGACCACGATCCACGTGGTCGGTCTGAATATCGATCCGGACAATCCGCAATTGAAACAGGGCTTGCAGTCCATACGCCAGGGCCGAGCCGAGCGCGCGAAGAAGATGGCGCAGGACCTGGAGCGGGTCGGCATCCCGGGCAGCCTGGAAGGCGCCTATGCCTATGTGGATAACCCGAATTTGATCGGACGTACCCATTTCGCACGGTTTCTGGTGGAAAAGCGCTATGTAAGCGACGTGAAAAGCGCGTTTCAGCACTATCTGGTAGGCGGAAAGCCGGGCTACGTGCCGCACCAATGGGCGAGCCTGGGGGAGGCGCTGTCCTATATCAAGGCCGGAGGCGGGATTCCGGTGCTTGCGCATCCGGGGCGCTACAAACTGACCCGCGGCGAAATGCGCAGTTTCCTGGGCGAATTCCGGGATGGCGGCGGCGCAGGGATCGAGGTCGTCACCAGCAGCCACACCCCGGAGCAGTTTCTTGAGTACGCCATCCTGGCCAAGGAATTCGGATTTCTCGCCTCGCGCGGTTCGGATTTCCATGGGCCGGGCGAGTCCCGCGTGGATCTGGGCAGATTGCCCAATCTGGCCGCAGAGCTGAAACCGGTCTGGCACGACTGGTAAGGCGGAGCGCCTGGCAGGGCCGTTCGTTTCCTCCTTCCAATCTAATCTTCCCGCTCAAATGTCGCAGTATTTTTCCGTTCACCCGACGCACCCGCAGCCGCGCCTGATCGCGCAGGCGGCGGCCATCATCCGCGCCGGCGGCGTGATCGCCTATCCGACCGACTCCTGCTATGCGATCGGCTGCCAGATCGGCAACAAGGAGGCGATGCAGCGGCTGCGCGCCATTCGCCGCATAGACGAAAAACACCATTTGACGCTCATGTGCCGCGACCTGTCGGAAATCGCCGCCTATGCGCAGGTGGACAATGTGCAGTACCGGCTGTTGAAGAAGATCACGCCCGGCAGCTACACCTTCATTCTGCAGGCAAGCCGCGAAGTGCCGCGGCGGCTTTTGCATCCCCGACGCAAGACGATAGGCCTGCGCGTGCCCGAACATGCGGTGGCGAGCGCGCTTCTTGCGGCGCTGGGCGAACCGCTGCTGTCGGCGACCCTGATTCTTCCGGAGGACGAACAGCCGCTCAACGACGCGCAGGAAATACGCGCGCGCCTGGAGCACGCCATCGATTTGGTCGTGGACGGCGGCTCCTGCGGCACCGATCCGACTACTATGGTGGATCTGACCGGCGCCGTTCCGCAACTCCTGCGGCAGGGCAAGGGAAGCGTGGAACCGTTCGGTTTCGAACGCGCAGTCTGATAAAATCGACCCTTTAACGTTGCCGGTTCAATGGAATTCAATCTAGTCCAGACCATTGCCATCTCTGCGCTTCCGGTGATCTTCGCGATTACCCTGCACGAAGCGGCGCATGGATACGTGGCCAAGCTGTTCGGCGACAACACCGCCTACGCGCTCGGACGCGTCAGCCTCAACCCACTGCGTCACATCGACATGGTCGGGACCATTATTGTGCCCCTGGTGATCCTGGCGACGACCAAATTGTTCGGCTCCGGCATGTTGTTCGGATGGGCCAAGCCCGTTCCGGTGGATTTTTCCGCCTTGCGCCATCCCAAGCGCGACATGCTTTGGGTGGCGGCAGCCGGACCGTTTGCCAACTTGCTGATGGCCGTGCTCTGGGCTTTCGCGCTGAAGTTCGCCGTGGTCACGCCGCACAACGCGTTCACGCTTCCGCTCAGCCTGATGGCCGAAGTGGGAATCAAGGCCAACCTCGTGCTGATGGTGCTGAACCTCCTGCCCATTCTGCCGCTCGACGGCGGCCGCATTGCGGTGAGCTTGCTGCCTCACCGGCTCGCCTACAGCTATTCACGCCTGGAACCCTATGGGTTTCCGATACTGCTGCTGCTTCTTTTCACCGACACGCTGGGCGTCATCCTGAATCCCGCGCTTTTGCTGTGTCTGCAACTGTTCGAATCCATTTTTCAGATTTAACCTAGGAAAAACAAATAATGTTCGAGCCGCGCGTAGTCTCCGGCATGCGCCCCACGGGGAGCCTGCATCTGGGACATTTTCACGGCGCCCTCAAGAATTGGGTCAGGCTGCAAAGCGAATATCCCTGCCTGTTCTTCGTCGCCGACTGGCACGCGCTCACGACGCACTACGACACGCCCGAGGTGATCGAAGAAAACGTATGGGACATGGTCATCGACTGGCTCGCGGCCGGCATCGATCCCGCGCGCGCGACTCTGTTCATCCAGTCGCGTGTGCCCGAGCACGCCGAGTTGCACACGCTGTTGTCGATGATCACGCCGCTGGGATGGCTGGAGCGGGTTCCCACGTACAAGGACCAGCAGGAGAAGCTCGCCGACCGCGACCTCGCCACTTATGGCTTTCTCGGCTATCCCTTGCTGCAGAGCGCCGATATCCTGATGTATCGCGCCGCCTGGGTGCCGGTGGGCGAAGACCAGGTGCCGCACGTGGAGCTTACGCGCGAGGTCGCGCGGCGCTTCAACCATCTGTTCGGGCGCGAACCTGGCTTCGAGGACAAGGCCAAGGCGGCGGTAAAGAAGCTGGGCAGCAAGAAGGGCAAGCTATACAGCGAACTGCGAACCCGCTACCAGGAGCAGGGCGACGAAGAGGCGCTGCAGGCCGGGCGCGCGCTGCTGAACGAGCAACAGAATCTGTCCATGGGCGACAGGGAGCGGCTGTTCGGCTTTCTGGAGGGCAGCGGGCGCATGATACTGGCGGAACCGCAGGCGCTCCTGACAGAATCTTCCAAACTTCCGGGACTGGATGGCCAGAAGATGTCCAAGTCCTACAATAACGCCATCACTTTGCGCGAGGACGAGGCGGGCGTGACCAAGAAGATCCGCACCATGCCCACCGACCCGGCGCGGGTGAAGCGCCACGATCCGGGCGATCCGGAAAAATGTCCGGTGTGGCAGTTTCATCTGGTGTATTCCGACGAAGCCACGCGGCAGTGGGTGCAGGCGGGCTGCACGAGCGCGGGGATCGGCTGCCTGGAGTGCAAGCAGCCGCTGATTCAGTCGGTGCTGGCCGAGCAGGCGCCGAT
>CAYNVY010000125.1:0-12759 GCA_964400745.1 uncultured Enterobacteriaceae bacterium
GGCATGGACACGCGCTCGGGATTGAGGAAGCGCTCGAACAGCAGGTCGTAGCGCAAGGGGTCGAGGTCGGTGATGCCGAGCGAATAGGCGACCAGGGAACCCGCGCCCGAGCCGCGCCCCGGGCCCACCGGCACCGCGTTTGACTTGGCCCAGTTGATGAAGTCGGCGACGATCAGAAAATAGCCGGAGAAGCCCATCTGGACGATGGTCCTGATCTCGAATTCGAGGCGCGCGCGGTACTCCGGCTCGCGCCCGGCACGCTCCTTCTCGTCGGCGAACAGTTTCGCCAGGCGCAGCGTGAGCCCCTGCGCCGCCTGTTCGGCGAGATAGTCGTTCAGGCTCACCCCCGGCGGGGTCGGGAACGGCGGCAGCTTGCTCTTGCCCAGTTCCAGCGCCAGGCTGCAGCGGCGCGCGATCGCCACGCTGTTGGCCAGCGCTTCGGGGATATCGGCGAACAGCTCCGCCATTTCCGCCTGCGTCTTGAAATAGCTCTCGGGGGTGAACGCGCGCGGCCGGCGCTGGTCGGCGAGCACGTAGCCCTCGGCGATGCAGACGCGCGCTTCGTGCGCGAGGAATTCCTCCGGCTTGAGAAACTGCACCGGGTGGGTGGCGACGACCGGCAGCGCCAGCTTGGCCGCCAGCGCGAGCGCCCGCTGAATGTAGAGCTCGGTCGAAGCCGCGCCCGCGCGCTGCAGTTCGATATAGAAACGCTGCGGAAACAACCCGGCCCATTCCCTTGCCAGGCGCTCGGCCTGGACGAGGTTGTTCTGCGCCAGCGCACTGCCCACATCGCCGCCTTGCGCGCCGGAGAGCGCGATCAGGCCATCGGCACCCGCTCCCTCCAGCCAGACCTTGCGCATCTCGGCGCGGCCGCGCGCCCGGTTTTCCAGCCAGGCGCGCGTGAGCAGCTCGCACAGCTGGTGAAAGCCGTCGCGATTGCGGCAAAGGAGCAGCAGCCGCGACGGCTTGTCGCGCTCGGCTTCGTTGGTGATCCACACATCGCAGCCGATGACCGGCTTCACGCCTTTGGCGCGCGCCGCCTTGTAGAACTTCACCATGCCGAACAGATTCGCCAGGTCGGTGACGGCGAGCGCGGGCATGCCGTCCGCGGCGGCGCGCTCCACCGCCGCGTCCAGGCGCACGATACCGTCGGTGACGGTAAACTCGCTGTGCAGGCGTAAGTGGACGAAGGCGGGAGTCATGGGGGCGCAGGAATGGTTACGCGGAAATTTTACCACCGGCGCATGCACCCGCATGACGTTGCAGATAAATCAAGAACCTGCGGCGAGCGCGTTGGCGCGGGCTTGTATAATCGCGTGCCGCGCAGCAGCCTGATCCCGGACCAACTTGCATGAATATTCTGAATATCGCCGCTTACCGATTCGTCGCGCTGGACAATCTGCCCGAGCTGCGCAGCGAAATGCAGGCGCGCTGCAAGGCGCTGGGGCTCAAGGGCACGGTCCTTCTCGCCGGGGAAGGAATCAATTTGTTTCTCGCGGGCGCCGCAGCCGACGTCGAAAATTTTCTCGATGCCCTGCGCGCCGACGCCCGCTTCGCCGGCATCGAGCTCAAGCGCAGCTGGTCGACCGCCCAGCCCTTCAAGCGCCTGCTGGTGAAAATCAAGCGCGAGATCGTCACCATGGGTCGTCCGGAAATCGATCCGGCGCGCACGCCCGCCCCCAGACTGGCGCCGCAGGAACTCAAGCGCTGGCTGGACGAAGGCCGCGACCTGTTGCTGGTCGACACCCGCAACCAGTTCGAGGTCGACCTGGGCACGTTCGACAATACGCTGTCGCTCGGCCTGAAATCGTTCAGGGAGTTTCCGCTCGCGACCCCGGCCCTGGCCGAACAGGCGCGCGGGCGGACCGTCGTCACCTTCTGCACCGGCGGCATACGCTGCGAAAAGGCCGCCCCCTGGCTGATCAGCCAGGGGTTCAGCGACGTCTATCAGCTCGATGGAGGCATCCTGAACTACTTCGAGCAGTGCGGCGGCGCGCATTTCCGCGGCGCCTGCTTCGTCTTTGATGAGCGCGTGGCGCTGGACGCAGGCCTGCGCCAGACTGGGGCCGGCGAAGATACGGTCGGCTAAGCGCAGCCGGCAACGCCCCGGGCGCTCAGGCTACATAAAGAACACGCCGCCGCGATAGTCCTGGAAATAACGCGGCGCGCGGCGCTCGATGCGCATTTCCTTCACGCTGGAGCCTTCCTCGGCCGCCGGCATTCCGCTCTGCTGCGCACGCGCCACCACGATCACCGCTGCGCCGGGCCTGCGCTCGGCGCGGCGCGGCGCAGGCTCGGACGACGCACTACCGGGCGCAAGCGCGATGCGCTCGGCAAGCATGGGGACGTCATCGGTCTCGATCGTCTGGCGCAACAGAACCGGCTGCGGTTCCAGCGTGGCCACTACTTCAACCACAGGCCTTGCGGCAAGGTATTCAAACAGCATGGCTCCCAGGCGCTCGGGCTCGCTTTCCGGCGCAACCGCGATCGGCTGCGGCTCCAAAGTCGCGATGTATTCCGGTGCCGGCTCGGACGGCGCGGCCGCGCGAGCAAGGACGGGCTCGCTCAGCCGCTCGGCCGGCGCACCGATTTCGATTTCCCGCGGCAGCAGGCTGGGCCGGGACTTGAGCGCTGCGAGCCTCATCGCGCCGCTGCCAGCCTCGGCAGGCGGTGCAGCGCCTTCAACCTGGACCAAATCGCTGCGCATCGCGGCAAACAAACTGGCGTAGCGGAAAAATCTGGCGCCAGCCGGAGTGTCCGACACGCGGTCTTCCATGACGGCGATCGGCGCAATATCGACATCGCGCTCCGCCGCCTGGCGCGCAGACTCGGGCACACGGAACAGTCCGGCGAAAATTCCCGCCTCGCCTTTGCCGGCAACCAACCGGCTGAGGTTGATTGCCGCCGAATCCGGCGCCCGGACTTGCACCCTGAGATTCGGCGCCGATGCGTTGGCGAGCTCTATCGTCCTTCCCGCATGCAGCACCCACTCGCCTGCGGCTTCGTGCACCAGCCGCGCATCCTGCCCGATCACGAAAATCCGGCCCTCGGCGAGCGTCGCCAGGGGCTTGATCTGAGCTTCGCTCTGCATCCCGCCGGCCGCCAGCGCCAGGCGCGGCAGCCGCAGCGAAGTGTCTATCATCCCCGCCAGATCCAGGTTCATGCCGGCGCCGGACACGATGCCGCTGTGCATGAACAGCACACTGCCGTTGGAGACGACGCCTCCCAGAATGTTGAGCGACTGCGGATGAAACACATGATTCAGCACCACACTTTGCGCGTTCGGCTGCACGAACCTCATCGTCTCGTTGGCGGATAGGTTGAAGCTTTGCCAGCTGATGTGCGTGCGCGCGGTGCCGGAGGTGACCGTCAGCGTCGGCGCAGCGTAGACGGCATTGCCCACGCCGACTACCGGGCCTGTCGGACCGGCAAAGGCCGCGCTTGCGCCAGCCGAGGCCAAGGTCAGAAAGATCAGTTCGCGTGAAACCTTGCGCTTGCTTGCGCTCATGACGCCCCGAACAGGCTATGCCCCAGCGCTCAATCTAGCACAAGTCGAGTCTAGACAACGACCGTCGGCGCCTGCCCCGGCGTGCGCGCTTCGATACGGCCGATGCGAAAAACCTGCTCTCCCGCCTCGGTCAGACTGTGCATCGCCGTGTCCGCATCGGCTTCGGCCACGATCAGCGCCATGCCGATGCCGCAGTTGAACACGCGGTGCATTTCCGCTTCGGCCACGCCGCCGTGGCGCTGCAGCCAGTCGAACAGGGGCGGCAGCGGCCAGGCGGCTTTCTGCAGCACGGCCGTGACCCCCTGCGGCAACGCGCGCGGGATGTTCTCCACCAGACCGCCGCCGGTGATGTGCGCCAGGCCCTTGACCTTGATTCTGCGCATGAGCGCGAGTATCGGCTTGACGTAGATGCGCGTCGGCTCGAGCAGCGCCTCGGCCAGCGGACGGCCGTGGAAATCCGCCTGCAGGTCGGGCTGCTCGCGTTCGAGGATGGCGCGGATCAGCGAATAGCCGTTGGAGTGCGCGCCGCTCGAGGCCAGCCCCAGCACCGCGTCGCCGGGCGCAATGCTGCTGCCGTCGATGATGGCGCTTTTTTCCACGACGCCGACGGCGAAACCGGCGAGGTCGTACTCGCCCGCCGGGTACATGCTCGGCATCTCCGCCGTCTCGCCGCCTATCAGCGCGCAGCCGGCGAGCTCGCAGCCGCGCGCCACGCCCTTGATCACGTCGGTGGCGGTGGCGAGTTCGAGCTTGCCGCAGGCAAAATAATCGAGGAAGAACAGCGGCTCGGCGCCCTGCACCAGCACGTCGTTCGCGCTCATCGCGACCAGGTCTATGCCCACCGTATCGTGGCGATTGAACTGGAACGCGAGCTTGAGTTTTGTGCCGACGCCGTCGGTGCCGGAGACCAGCACCGGTTCGCGGTATTTTTTGGAGATTTCGACCATGGCGCCGAAGCCGCCCAGGCCGCCCAGCACCTCCGGCCGCATGGTGCGCCTGGCGTAGGGCTTGATCGCCTCGACCAGGGCGTCGCCGGCTTCGATGTCCACGCCTGCGGCGCGGTAGGACAGGGATTCTTTGGAAGGAGTATTCACGCGGGGGGATTCACTATTTGTATGTTTGGCGAGATACGGCTACAGTTTTGGGCTTTGCAGCGCGAAGTCTACTCGAAATGACCTCCAAAATCCCGGCCGAAACGAACAAGCTGTGGTGGTTGGCCCCCGCCGCCGCCGTGGTGGTGCTGCTTTATTTTCTCAGCCCCATCCTCGCGCCGTTTCTGTTTGCGGCCATTCTCGCCTACATCGCCAACCCGCTGGTGAGCTGGCTGGAACGCCACCGGGTGGCGCGCACCCTGGGCACGGTGCTGGTGATGCTGCTGCTCGGCGGCCTGTTCGTGCTGCTGCTGCTGATCCTGCTGCCCTTGTTCATCAAGGAGGTGCGCCTGCTGTCGGAGCGGCTGCCGGGCTATCTGCTGCACCTCAACGACAATCTGGCGCCCTGGATCAAGGCCAGGTTCGGAGCGGAATTGCAGCTCGACCTCGACGGGCTGAAGCGGCTGCTGAGCGAAAATTTGCAGGGCGCGGACGGCCTGGGGATGAAGCTGCTCGACTCGCTGCGCATCGGCGGCCTCGCCCTGCTCGGCTTCGTGGTCAATCTGCTGCTGGTGCCGGTGGTGCTGTTCTACCTGCTGTGCGACTGGAATGTGTTGCTGGGGAAGATCGACCGCATGCTGCCGCGGCGCTGGCACCCGAAATTGAGCGGCATCGCCAGAGAGATCGATACCGTGCTGGCGGAATTCCTGCGCGGACAGATCGCGGTGATGCTGCTGATGAGCCTGCTCTACGTGATCGGCCTCTGGCTGGTCGGCCTGGAATTCGCGCTGCCCATAGGCATCATCACCGGCATGCTCGTGTTCGTGCCCTACGTCGGCATGCTCATCGGCCTCGCGCTCGCCACCCTGGTCGCGCTGATGCAGTTTCCCAGTGTCGGTGGCGTGATCCCGGTATGGATCGTTATGGCAGTGGGCCAAGCGCTGGAGGGCATGCTGGTGACGCCTTTGCTCGTCGGCAAGCGCATCGGACTGCATCCGCTCGCGGTGATCTTCGCCTTGCTCGCCTTCGGCCAGATTTTCGGCTTTTTCGGGGTGCTGCTGGCCCTGCCCGCGAGCGCGGCACTGCTGGTGGGCCTGCGCCACCTCGGCAGCCAGTATCTAGCGAGCAGCTTGTACAAGAAGTGATGCAGCAACTGCTTCTTCAACTCGCGCCGCCGCCCGCGCCCACGCTGGACAACTTCGTCGCCGGGCGCAACGGCGCGGCGCTGCAGGCGCTGCGCGACATCGCGCGGGGCGAAGGCGCGGAGCGTTTCGTCTACCTCTGGGGCGCGCCGGGAAGCGGCCGTTCCCACTTGCTGCGGGGTCTGGCGCAGGCCGTGGCGGCAGGCAATGGTCTGTACGCATCCACCGCACCCGAATGCCGGGTCGACCCGGATCAGGTGCTCGCCGTGGACGACGTGCAGGCGCTTTCACCCGACGCGCAGCTGCGGCTGTTCGATCTGTACAACGGCGCGCGCGCCGGGCGCGGGGCGCTGGTCGCGAGCGGCGACGCCGCGCCGGCGAAGCTCGCGCTGCGCGAGGATCTGCGCAGCCGCCTCGCCTGGGGCCTGGCGTTCCAGCTGCACCCGCTGTCGGACGAGGAAAAGGCCGAGGCACTGCGCGGCCACGCACGCGCGCGTTCGATGGCACTCGGGGAGGATGCCATCGCCTACCTGCTGAAGCACGCGCGGCGCGACATGGCGAGCCTGATCGGCATCCTCGACGCGCTAGACCGCTATTCGCTGCAACACAAGCGCCCGATCACCCTGCCCCTGCTCCGGGACGCCCTGGAATCCATGAAAGACGCACCCCCTTGAGTGCCATCGAAAAAGGAATTGCCTTGGAACTGGTTCTATTTGACTTGGACAACACGCTGCTCGACGGCGACAGCGACTACGAATGGGCGCAGTTTCTGATCGAGCAGGGCGTGCTCGAGCGCGCCAGCTACGAGCAGCGCAATCAGGATTTTTTCGACCAGTACAAAGCCGGCACGCTGGACATCTACGCCTTCCTCGACTTTCAGCTCGCGCCGCTGGCGCAGTACCCGCGCGCCCGGCTCGACGCCTGGCACGCGCAGTTCATGGCGCTGAAAATCCTGCCGATCATCACCGCCGCGGCGCGCGCGCTGGTGGCGAATAGTCTGCGCGACGACTGCCTGTGCGCCATCGTCACCGCCACCAATTCCTTCGTCACCGCGCCGATCGCGCGCGAGTTCGGCGTGGCCCATCTGGTCGCAACCGAGCCCGAGCAAGCCGGCGGTGAATTCACCGGCAAAGTGAGCGGCCTGCCCTGCTTTCGCGAAGGCAAGATCACCCGGGTGGATCAATGGCTGGCCGCCCAGGGCCGGCGCTGGGACGACTTTCCGGTCAGCCGCTTCTACAGCGACTCCCACAACGACCTGCCCCTGCTGGAACGAGTCACGCACCCGGTCGCGGTCCGGCCCGACGCCAGCCTGAAGCAGACGGCCCTGGCGCGCGGCTGGGACGTCATCGCCCTAGAATAGCCCTTTCCGAAGCGCGCCCGCGCCTGCGCCCGCCGGGCCACAGTCCGAATTTGGGGTATGATGCCGGCCGCAGCCATGCCGGTTCGAATTTGACTGAAATAGACGATCCGGAGGCATTTTTCCACGCATTCCCGAAGCCACGGGCCGGCGCCACATTAAACAGTCCAACCCCGCACTTTGATCAAGAAATTCATCCGCCGCATGTTCAACATGGACGCCGACCCGGCGCCCAAGACATACGGACGCGACAAACACGGCATCGCGCGCACTTCCATCAGCCACGGCGCGCTCAAGGTATCCGAGATTCTGCGCGCGCACGACTACTCCGCCTATATCGTCGGCGGCGCCGTGCGCGACCTGCTGCTGGGCGTAAAACCGAAAGACTATGACGTCGTCACCGACGCCCATCCGGAGGAGATACACCGCCTGTTCCGCCGCTCCCACCTGATCGGACGGCGCTTCAAGCTGGTGCACGTGCTGTTCGGCCAGGAGACGGTCGAGGTGTCCACCTTCCGCGCCGGCGAAGGCGGGGAAGCCGACGCCACCGGTCGCCTGCTGCGCGACAACGTGTACGGCACGCGCGTGCAGGATGCGGCGCGGCGCGATTTCACCGCCAACGCGCTGTATTACGACCCCCACGACGAGACGGTGCTCGACTACCACGGCGGCTTCGCCGACGTGCGCAAGAAGACCATGCGCATCATCGGCGATCCCGGACTGCGCTTTCGCGAGGACCCGGTGCGCATGCTGCGCGCGGTGCGCTTCGCCGCCAAGCTCGGTTTTTCCATCGACACGAAAACCCGGGCGCCGATCCGCGAATTGGCCGATCTGCTCGAAAACGTGCCTTCGGCGCGGCTGTTCGAGGAAATGCTGAAACTGCTGCTCTCCGGGCATTCCGCCGCCTGCCTCGCGCAATTGCGCAAGGAAGGCCTGCACCACGGCCTGCTGCCGCTGCTCGACGTGATCGTCGAACAGCCCGTGGGCGAGCGCTTTCTGCGCCTCGCCCTGGAGCAGACCGACACGCGCATCCAGACGGGCAAATCCGTTTCGCCCGCCTTCCTTTTCGCGGCCCTGCTGTGGCACGAAGTGCTGGTGGCGTGGAAAGCCAACCAGGAGAAGGAAACGCGGTCCATTCCCGCGCTCTACCTGGCCATGGACCAGGTGCTGGAGGCGCAGACCGACAAGCTCTCGATACCGCGCCGCCTGACCACGACCATGAAGGAAATCTGGGCGCTGCAGCCGCGGCTGGAACAGCGCTCGGGCAAGCGCGCCCTGGTGCTGCTGACCCACCCGCGCTTTCGCGCCGGCTACGACTTCATGCTGCTGCGGGCCGACAGCGGCGAAGTGGAGATGGAACTGGCCAACTGGTGGACCCGCTTCCAGGACGCGGAAATGGAAGAGCGCAACGCCATGCTGATTCCAGACAGCGCTCCGAAAAAACGTCCGCGCCGCCGGCGCAAAGCCAAGACGGCCGACACTTCGGAACCGGCGCCGACCCGGGATGAACCGGGAAACTAAAACTCACCGCGCCGGTTGACCGATGTTGACGCACATCGCCTTCATCGGTCTGGGCAGCAATCTGGGCGACCCCCAGAGGTCGGTGCGCCAGGGCATCGCGGCGCTGGCCGATGTCCAGCTGACGCAGCTCGTCGCCGCCTCCGCCCTGTATCGCAGCGCCCCGCTGGGCCATACCGACCAGCCGGATTTCGTCAACGCCGTGGCGCAGGTGTCGACCGGACTCTCGCCGCAGCCCCTGCTCGCCGCGCTGCTTGCGATCGAGCAGGATCACGGCCGCGCGCGCTCCTTCCGCAACGCGCCGCGCACCCTCGATCTGGACCTGCTGCTCTACGACGCAGACAGCATCGCGCTGACGGGCCTCGTGGTGCCGCACCCGCGCATGCACGAGCGCGCTTTCGTGCTCGCGCCGCTGGTCGAGCTGGCGCCCGATTGCGTCATTCCCGGCCGGGGGCCCGCGAGCGAGTGGCTCGCGCGCTGCGCCGGCCAGACGCTCGCGCGCATAGGCGCGGCATGATCGCACAGCGGCCGCGTATGCCCGACTATCCGGAGGCGGCGATGTGTATCATGGGCGCGGTCTATTTCATCTTCCGGTCGTAGCTTGGACAAGTACCGTTACATCGTGGTCGAAGGGCCGATAGGCGTGGGCAAGACCAGCCTCGCCAAGCGCCTCGCCGAGCACCTGAGCGCCGAGCTGCTGCTCGAGCACCCGGAGCAGAACCCGTTCCTCGCGCGCTTCTACCAGGACATGGAGCGCCACGCGCTGCCGACGCAGCTGTTTTTCCTGTTCCAGCGCTTCAACCAGCTGCGCAACCTCGCCCAGATCGACATGTTCAGCCGGGTTACGGTGTCCGATTTTCTGCTCGACAAGGATCCGCTGT
This sequence comes from uncultured Enterobacteriaceae bacterium, assembly GCA_964400745.1. Taxonomy (GTDB): domain Bacteria; phylum Pseudomonadota; class Gammaproteobacteria; order Burkholderiales; family SG8-39; genus 2-12-FULL-64-23. The sequence goes on from CAYNVY010000125.1 coordinate 9,498, forward strand.
TCGCGCGACTCACGCTCAACGGCGACGAAATGCACCTGTACCAGCAGATATACGACACGCTCTCGCCGCAGGCGCCGCGTCCCGACCTGGTGATCTACCTGCAGGCGCAGACCGAAACGCTGATCGAACGCGTGCGGCGCCGGGGGGCGGAATTCGAGCGGCCGATCTCGGAGGCTTACCTGGCCCTGGTCGCGGACAGCTATAACCGCTTCTTTTATCACCACACCGGCACCCCGGTGCTGATCGTCAACTCGGAGCGGCTCAATTTCGTCGACCGTCCCGCCGATTTCGGATTGCTGCTCGAGCGCATCAACGGCATGCGCGGGCAGCGCGAATTTTTCAATTTGGGTGAATAAGCATGGACATCGTCACTTCCGTAACAGCACTGCGCGAACGCCTGCAGCGCGAGCCGAACAATGTGTTCGTCCCCACCATGGGCAACCTGCACGAAGGGCACATCAATCTGATACGCATCGCCAAGCCCAAAGCCGCGTGCACCGTGGTAAGCATATTCGTCAACCGCCTGCAGTTCGGGCCGAAGGAGGATTTCGAACGCTATCCGCGCACCTTCCAGTCCGACTGCGACAAGCTGGAGCGCTCGGGCGTGGACGTGGTGTTTGCGCCGGACGAGAAGGAAATCTACCCCGAGCCGCAGACTTTCGTGGTCGAACCCTCCGACCTGCAGCACATCCTCGACGGATCATTTCGCCCGGGCCACTTCCGCGGCGTCGCCACAGTGGTGCTGAAACTGTTCAACATGGTCATGCCGCACGCGGCGATTTTCGGCAAGAAGGACTATCAGCAGTACCTGGTGCTGCGCGACATGGTGCGCCAGTTCGCCCTGCCGGTCGAAATCATCCCGGCCGAGACGGTGCGGGCCACAGACGGACTGGCGCTGTCCTCGCGCAACGGCTATCTGGCCGCGGCCGAGCGCGCCGAGGCGCCGCGCCTGTACGCGTCGCTCAGGGACGCGCAAAATCGCATCGTCGGGGGCGAACGAAATTTTCAGCGCATCGAACTCGAAATCATGACTCTGCTGTCGCAAAACGGCTGGACGCCGCAGTACATCTCGGTGCGCCGCCGCGCCGATCTGCAGGTTCCGGTACCCGAGGAGCGCGAGCTGGTCGTGCTCGCCGCCGCCTACCTAGGCAAGACGCGGCTGATCGACAACATCGAAATATCGCTTTAGAAGCGTCGGAAGAAACCTCGAATCTGGGGGAGGCCCCCGCTCGCTTTAGGCGCCCGGCTAGCTGGGGTAGGGCTCCAGGGTAATCTGCTCGACCGGACAGCCCATCGCCTTGGCCATGGCATCCAGGCTGCCGTCGTCGACCGCGACCGGTTTGAAATCCGCCGCCCCGCCCTTGCTTTCGATGAATGAATTGGCATCGCTCTCGGAGGACCAGACGACAACCGGGTCCGGCTCCACGCCGGCGACCTGGACGCAAATCGGGAAGCCGTCGGTCTTGTAGACGATTGCGTACATGAGCACCCTCCAAAAGCAACGAAGCCGTCAACCCCGTTGAAAGCACACCGGAAACCCCGTCTATAGGCGGGTTCTGCGCGTAACTTTAACCCAATTTGGCCGCCGTTGCGCAAGCCCCGCCCCTTTTGCCGGGCTGCCTTGACCTTGATCAAACACGCGCAGCTTTCTTTGCCCAGACTGGACACCGTACGGGCAAAGCGGCAAGGAGCCTCACGACATGCGAATGAGCTTTCTCGGCGGCGCCGGCGAGGTTACCGGATCGTGCACCCTGGTCGAATCCGGGGGCGCGCGCTTTCTGGTCGACTGCGGCATGTTCCAGGGCGGGCACGAGGCCTGGGCGAAGAACCTGGCGGCCCTCGCTTTCGGCGCAAGCCACCTGGATTTCGTGCTGCTCACCCATGCGCACATAGACCACTCGGGGCTGCTGCCGCGCCTGGCCGCGTCGGGCTACCGCGGGCCGATCTACGTCACCGGGACCACGGCCGAACTGCTGGAGGTGATGCTCCTCGACAGCGCGCACCTGCAGGAAAGGGAAGCCGACTGGCGCTCGCGCCACCGCGACGCGCGCCGCCAGCATCCGATGACGCCGCTGTACACGGTGGCCCAGGCGCGCGCTTGCCTGGCGCAATTGCGCCCGATCGCCTACGCGTCCGAATTTCACCCGCACCCGGGAGTCACCTGCACTTTCCACGACGCCGGCCACATCCTGGGTTCGGCCATCGTCGACGTGCGCGTGCATTCGTCCTCCGGCACGCGGCGCCTGGTGTTCTCAGGCGATCTGGGCCATGCCGCGAACGGCATGCTGCCCGCACCCGCGCGCATCCACGGCGCCGACGTGCTGCTGGTCGAATCGACTTACGGCGATCGCCTGCACCGGGCGCCGGAAGAAACGCAGGCCGAACTCGTCGAGGCCATCTCCGGCACCCTCGCCCGGGGCAATGTCATCATTCCGGCGTTCGCGGTGGGCCGCACCCAGGCCGTGCTCTACGCCCTGGCCGAACTCGCGCGCGCGCACCGTCTGCCGCCCCTGCGCATTTTCATCGATTCGCCCATGGCGGAGAAAGCCACGCTGATCACGCGCGCTCACCTGGAACTGCTGACGCCGCCGATGCGCGAACTCGATGCGTGGATGCGCGGCAACCCGGCCGAACTGCAGCTGCGCTACACCCACGACGTGGACGATTCGAAAGCGCTCAACCAGATCCGAAGCGGCGCCATCATCCTGTCTGCGAGCGGTATGTGCGACGCCGGGCGCATCAAGCACCACCTGCGCTGGAACCTGCCGCGCCGCGAATGCGCCGTGCTGATCACGGGCTTCCAGGCGGCGGGAACCCTGGGCCGGCGCTTGGTGGACGGCGCGAAACAAGTGCGCATCTTCAACGACGACATCGCCGTGCGCGCGCAACTGCACACCATAGGCGGACTGTCGGCCCACGCCGATCGCGACGGTCTGATCGCCTGGCTGCGCGGCTTTGCGCGCGCGCCCGGGCGCAGCTTCGTCGTGCACGGCGAACGCGAGGCCGCCCTCAACTTCGGCGATACCTTGCGGCGCGAACTGGGCTGGACCCGCGTCGAAGTGCCGCAGCGCGGCGACAGCCACAGCATCGGCTGACACCACGGTCAGGCTTTGTGATCGCGCAACCGCGCCTGGTCGAGGATGCGGATATTGCGCCCGCTGACGCGTATCAATCCGGATTGAGACAGCTCGTGCAGGATGCGCGAAAAGTGCTCGCGCGTGATATTGAGGCGCGAGGCGAGCACGCTCTTGCTCGCCGCGAG
>CAYNVY010000126.1:0-12571 GCA_964400745.1 uncultured Enterobacteriaceae bacterium
AGCGCGTCGCGGATGATTTCGGTGATGTCCTTGACTTCGATGTTTTCGCCGCCGTCCGGCAGGTTGAGCCGACTGTCCTCGAAATTGGTGATGCAATACGGGCAGGCCGTGGCCAGGACCTGCGCGCCAACGCCCACTGCCTGGTCCAGCCGCAAGTCGGAGAAACGCTCGCCCTTGGGTGTTTCCATCCAGATGCGTCCGCCGCCGCCGCCGCAGCAGAAGCTGTTCTGGCGCGACTCGGGCATTTCCTTCAGCTGCAGGCCGGGAACCGTCTTCAACGCCTCGCGCGGCTCCTCGAAGACGCCGTTGTGGCGGCCGAGGTAGCAGGGGTCGTGATAGGGGACGGTCTTGGCCAGGGGCTTGGTCAACTTCAGCCTGCCCTCGTCGATCAGCCGGAATATCAACTGCGAGCTGTGGACCACTTCGAAGTTCACCCTGAACTCGGGGTATTCGTTCTTGAAACTGTGATAGCAGTGCGGCGAGGACACCAGGATCTTCTGGACGCCGTTGCCGATGAATGCACCGATGTTGGATTTGGCCAGCGACTTGAACAGAGCCTCGTCGCCGGTCTTGCGTATGCTCTCGCCGCAGCAGCTCTCTTCGGTGCCCAGGATGCCGAAGTTCACGCCGGCGGCCTGCAGGATCTGCACCGTCGCCTTGGCGATCTTCCTGCCGCGCGGGTCGTAGCTGAGGTAGCAGCCCGGGGAGTAGAGGAATTCCATGCCCTCTTCGAAGCGTTTGACGCCAAGGTCCTTGGCCCAGTCGGCCCGCTTTGAGCGCTCGTTGCCGAAGGGGTTGCCTTCGGCGCGCAGGCTGCCGGCGACTGCGGGAATCGGCGCCGCCGCGCCCGCGAACACGTCGTACTCGGTGGCCAGCCGGCGCAGCGCGACGCCCGACTCGATCTGCTTGACGTTGCGCGGGCAGACCTGCGGACACTTGCCGCAGGTGGTGCAGCGCCAGATGTCCTCGCTCTCGATCTCGGTCAGGCCGAAGCTCGCTTCGCGCACGATCTTGCGCATGCTGAAATTTCGCACCTTGTTCCAGGGGCAGACCGTATCGCACAGGCCGCACTGATAGCAATGCTTGAACCCTTCGCCACCAGCCGCCTTGATGGCGTCGATGATCTCTTTGAAGGGGGTTACCATTTCCATGTGTTTGCTCCCGGTTGCTGCCCTTAGGACTTCGTCATTCTCGCGATGGTGTCCAGTACCTTCTGCAGCCCGTGCTTGTCGATCAGAGATTCCACGCCCACCTCGAGCTCCGGCGGATTCGGCTCGCCTTCCTCGACTTCCTCCTCGCGCTCTTCGTAGATCAACGCTTCGGCGATGCACCACTCCACGCACTTGGGCTTTTCCAGCCCGGGCTCGTCCTCGCACATGTCGCATTTCAGCGGCAGGCCGGAATCGGGCTCCTTGAACAGGTCGCGCGAGGGGCAGGAGGCGCGGCAGAAATCGCACTCGTCGTATTTCTTGCCGTCGATGCTGTAGCTGTTCCGTCCTTTGCATTCGGCCGCCGTATATTCGCCGGCGTAGACCGGCAGGTAGATGTCGCGCAGCGGCTCGCGCACGATTCGGATGCGCGAGCGCGCCGGGTTGTTGCTGCTGTACTTCGGCGAGGCGTGGAACAGCGAGCAGATGACTTCGCACGCGCGGCAGCCGTTGCACTTGTCCGCGTCGATGGTGATGTGCTTGATCTTCTTCATGACCTTAGGCATGGCTCAAGACCTCCTTCCCTTCCTGTTCTTTACCCGCCGGCCCCTGCTCGCCGGCCGCCCCCGCCTTGCCGATGATCCCCCGCTGCTCCAGGTCTTCGGCGACACAGGCCAGGTCCAGATCCAGCAGCGACTCCCTGGTCGGAATGCCGTTGGCATCGAAGCCCTTCAACTTGTAGTAGGCGTCCAGCAGGTTCTTTTCCAGCTCGGGGAAGCGCTTCTTCCAGTGGTCTTCCGGCGGCTTGTCGTCGGCGCGCCGCATGCCGCGCCGTACGTTGATGGCGCGCAGCAAGGTGCGGTTTCTCGTGGCCGCCTTCCAGATCCCGGCTTCGTCGAAATCGATGCCGGTCCCGGCCGAAACGAAGTTGGGGAAATTGTGGATGTGGTACGGGGGCTTCAGCGGGAAGGACGACAGCCCGGCGCAGGTGCCCAGGGCGTCGTCTATGTAGTGCATCTTCTCCTGCCAGTCGACGATGTCGCAGCTGGCTTCGATCGACGGATACAGGGGGTTCGAGTTTTCGCCGCGCGGCTCCCATTCGAGCAGGTATTGCTTGAACTTGTCGTCCGGAACCTGGAACCAGTCCTTGACGAAGGCTTCGCGCTCTTCCATGGTGGGGAACGGCGCCTGGGGGAACTGGCCTTCGATCTGGGTGATGTTGATTTTCTCGCCGGTCGAGTACATCAGATAGTAGACCGGATTGAGCATGCCGAGTTTGAGCGGCAGCTGCTCGTGTTTCTTGATCGTGTTGTGATCGAATTTTTCCGCGCCCTTGCCGATGCGCTTGGCTGCCCAGTACACGCCGTCGGCGAGCATGTCACCTATGCCCTCGCGCCTGACGATGCGATCGAGCAGCCAGAAGAAGCGGCCCTCGACGTCGGCCGGCATGCCCGGGAAATCCGCGTCGGTGAGGATGCCCGCTTCGAGCAGTTCGATCGCGAAAGCCATGACCTGCGGCGTCGAGAAACCGTCCACGCCGTATTCGGTCGCGCGCTGCGCGATCTTGAAACCGAAATCCAGGTCGGAATAAGCCGCCATGGTGTAAGTAAGCTTGGAGTAGCACTTCATCATGTAGGTCGGCTGCCCGGGAATGGTAATGGTCGCCCCGCATTTCATCGGACAGTTGTAACAGCTGATCAGGCGCGTGCGCACCTCCTCCTGCGTCTTGCGCCATTTCTCTTCGATTTCATGGGTCCAGAAATCCTTGCGCCGGGTTCGCGCATTGCCCCACATGAAACTGGTGGTGTGCCACTGCTCGTCGACGATCTTCATCTCCTGCGGCGACCCCAGCCCCTGCAGGATGGCGGGCACCCCGGGAATCGGATGATCCTCGCGGAACTTGATGTACTTCAGCACGTCGTCGCACAGGCCGATGAATTCGGCCGGCCGGGCGACGTTGACGTCCTTGGTGCCGCGCACGACGATGGCTTTGACGCCCTTGTCGCCCATGACCGCGCCTATGCCGCCGCGGCTGGCGCTGGAGCGGCCCTGTTCGATGGAAGCGTAGAACACCCGGTTTTCACCGGCCAGGCCGATGGCGGCCACCTGGGCGTTGGGCTCCTTCAGTTCCTCGCGGATGCATTCGGCGGTTTCGATCGCGCCCTTGCCGCGCAGGTGAGCCGCATCGCGGATTTCGACCTTGTCGTTGTTGATCCAGAGATAGACCAGCTCGGGCGACTTGCCGCGCAGGATCACCTTATCGTAACCGGCGTGCTTCAGCTCGGGCGCCCAGAATCCGCCCATCATCGAATAGGCGAGCAGCTGCGTTTGCGGCGAGAAGGTCGAGACGATGGTGCGGTTGCAACCCGGAGCCGCGGTGCCGCAGAGCAGGCCGGTGGCGAAGATCAGCAGATTGTCTTCGGAGAAAGCGTCGGTATCGGGGGGCACCCGGTCCCACAGTATCCTGGCGCTGGTGCCCAGGCCGCCCAGATGCAGCCGGGTCAGTTCGGGATCGGATTCCACCCTGTCGATACTGCCGCGGGAAAGATCGATTTCCAGCTCGAACCCTGTTTCTGCGTACCGCATCTTCCTGCCCCCTGTCAGAACGCGTGGCGGTTCGAATGCCTGCCACGTTAATCGGTATTGTCGTACTATAATGCTTATTTATCGCTTGGTCGTCAACCGATTTCCACCAAAACGCTCTCGGCAAACTCGACTGTTTTACTAGGGAATTCAACACCTTCCCCGAGCGGCCCGCTATGGAAGCTGGCAAAATCGGAACGCCTTGAGGAGCCACTGGACAGCCGCCATGAACGAGGTGCGAAACCTGCTGGAGTCACGCTATCCCGGGCTGCACGCGCGCAGCCGGGGATGTGGATCACGATCGAGTAGGAAGGAAGGGGGCATGGCATGAAGTACGCCGAAACAGGATTCAGCCTGGAGATCGACCTGTCCTTGGGCCGCATCGAAAAGGTGGCATCGGACCCCAGGGACACCGAGCTCTATCTCGGGGGACAGGGGATCGCCGCCAAGATCCTGTTCGAGCGCGTTCCGCCCGACACAGACCCGTTTTCTCCGGACAATCTGCTGATTTTCAGCACCGGCCTTTTGAACGGCACGCCAGCGCCGGCCGCTAACCGAACTGTGGTCAATACGTTTTCTCCGCAGACCAACTTGATGTCGCATTCCCTGTTCGGCGGCTTCTTCGGACCGGAGCTCAAGTTCGCCGGCTACGACCGCATCATCATCAAAGGCAAGGCCGCGGACCTGGTCTATCTGTACATCCACAACGACAAGGTCGAAATCCGCGATGCGACGCACCTGCGCGGAAAGGGCACGACCGAAACCCAGGACCTGCTGAAGCGGGAACTGAAGGATCAGCGGGTGCAGGTGGCGGCCATCGGCCTCGCCGGGGAAAACCGGGTCTACATGGCGTCGATCGACCACAACCACGCCAGCGCGTCCCGGGGAGTAGGCGTGATCATGGGCGACAAGCGCCTGAAAGCCATCGCCGTGCGCGGCAGCCGGGATCTCAACCTCGCGCGGCCGGCCGAGTTGTTCGAACTGGCTCAGGCGCTGCACAAGAAGATCGGCGAGGGCGACGGCAACGGCGACTGGATGGCGGTGGACGAAGACGACAGCTTCCACCATAACCATTTCGCCTGGGGCAATGCGCGCACCCGGCGCAAGGGCTTCTGGAGCGACGCGTTGCAGGAGCGCTGGACGAAGTGGAAGTACGATCACATGGACCGGCAGACCGGCTGCTTCAACTGCGCGAAGAAATGCCGCAACGTGATCAACTGGCCGGGGCGGCCCCGCTTCGGCTACAAGTGCTTCGGCAAGGACACCTACCACATGGCGGCCTTCCTGGAACTGGACTTCACTTATGAAATCCTCGGCGTGGCCCAGGAATACGGTCTGGACTCCTATTCGACGCCGCAGGTCATCGCCTTCGCGCTGGAACTGCTCGAAGCCGGAATCCTGACCGACGCGGACTTTCCGGATATGCCCGCGGACAGCCGCGGGCGGTTTTTCTACCTGCTGGAAAAGATCGTGCGCCGCGAAGGCATAGGCGACATCCTGGCCGACAGCGTCTCGCACGCGGCGAAGCGCATCGGCAAGGGCGCCGAAGCCTTCGATCACAACACCACGAAGAAATTCGAGCAGCTGCCGATCAAGCTGGGCAAGCTGAACCCCGCCTACTTCCTCATGATCGCCACCGGCGAAAAGATGAGCATCACCCAGATCGAGGGCTCGTTCCCGCAGGACCCGCTGCCCACAAGGGAGCAAAGGGAGGCCTTCGTCGCCAAATGGGAAGCGCCGCCCGACGAGAAGTTCAAGAAGTACTTCCTGGAATGGGTGAAGCGCGACGACATCTCGGATCAGGCGACCTGCGAAATCGTCGACTGGAACGAAGCGATGCACTACATCGACGACTCCACCGGCCTGTGCGGCTTCGTATCCTCGTTCCGCGGCCAGTTCGGCGGCGGCGTCGCCTATCACATGAACAACATCCCGCAGATGATCTCGCACGCGAGCGGCATGGAGATGGACAAGGACAAGCTGTGGAAGACCTTCCAGAGGATACGGACCCTGGTTCGCGCCGTGAACGTCAGGCGGGGTCTGCGCCGCAAGGACGAACGCCCCCCCGAAGATCATTGGGCGGTGCGAGACGAAAAGTACGAGCAGGAACTGCTCAGCAGGTATTACGCGTTCAAGGGCTGGAACAGCGAGGGGATTCCGACGCGGCAGACGCTGGAGCAGCTGGATCTGGCTTACGCCGCCGATGACCTGGAACGAAGGGGGATATTGAAGGCCGAGGCCGGCGCTTTGCCGCGCGAGCCGGCGCTGGCGGTAGAGCAGATCGGGGCGCGAACGGGAGGAATGCCGTGAACGCCGGTGCCGCAGCGAGAACCGTCAATGAAATCCAGATCGACGTGGAAAAATGCACCGGCTGCCGCGCCTGCGAAATGGCCTGCTCGGCGTTTCACGCCAAACCGAGGTACAGCAGCGTCAATCCGGCGCGCTCGCGCATCCGCGTGGTCGCCGACGAAATCAACGACGAGTACGTGCCGGTATATGCCGGCAATTTCACCCGCAGCGAGTGCGACGGCCGGCATTTCTACCAGTTGAACGGCAAGCAATACAGCGAGTGCAGCTTCTGCCGCGCGTCCTGCCCCTCCCGGGATTATTTCATCGAACCCGATTCAGGCCTGCCCTTGAAATGCGACATGTGCGAAGACCAGCCGCCGCTGGCCGAACCCCTGTGCGTCACGGTGTGCCAGCCCGGCTGCCTCACTTACGCGGCACGGCAGGTGGAAACGCAAGTCGACGAACTCGCGGAACGCGAAGCGATGGAGCGCGGGCTGGCGTCGCTGGTGAATCGGCACGGCATCGCGGCCGTGATCGACAGGGTGAAACGGCTGTCCAAAGGGCGCTAGCGCCGGCCAGCCCCTGCGCCGCAACCGCTCAGGGCATGTAGAACCCGCCGTTTATGTCGATGAGCGCGCCATTGACGAATCCGGAGTCCTCGGAGGCGAGGTAGAGAATCGACGCCGCCACCTCGTCCGCGGTGCCCAGGCGGCGCACGGGAATCTGCTCGGCGTAACGCCGGTTCACTTCCTCGCCGGCCTGCATGGCCATCTCGGTGAGGATGCGTCCCGGCGCCACGGCGTTCGCCGTGATCCCCAAAGGCCCCATTTCCGCGGCGATAGCGCGGGTGAGTCCGAGCACGCCGGCTTTGGATGCCATGTAGCTGCCTCCCGCGACCAGGGATTTCGCGCGCCCCGCCAGCGAGGACACGTTGACGATGCGCCCCCACTTGATGCGCTGCATTCCCGGAAGGAAAGCCTGGGACATGCGCAGCACTGCCGTGAGGTTGACGGCGATGACCTTTTCCCACTCGGCTTCTTCGATCTCGAGAATCCCGGACGATGCACCGTCCGGTTTCTTCGGCGAAATGCCGGCGTTGTTGATCAGCACCGAGACCGTTCCCCACTCATCCTCGATGCGCTTGCGCAGGGAGACGATCGCCTCGCGGTCGGTGACATCGAGCCGCTCGACTCTGACCGCTGCCGCATGCTCCCCGTAGGAACTGGAATCCGCGGCCATGCGATCGGCCGCGACCACGCGATAGCCCCGCTTGAGAAATCCCTGCACGGTGGCCAAGCCGATGCCGCGCGCGGCGCCGGTGACCAGCGCGATTCTGCTGGGGTCCGGATTCATGGCTGCGCAGACGAAAACAGAGTGATCGGGGGAAAGGCGTTTTCGTCGATGATCACGTCGATCAGCGTAGTGGTGTCGCTAGCCCCGGCCGCCGCCAGCGCACCCGCGATGTCGCCCGGCCGCTCGACGCGTATGCCGTTGCAGCCGACCGAGCGGGCGATCCCCGCGTGATCGACGGCGGCGAAGTCGACCGCAGAGCTGTGCGCGCCGAACTTCATGTTCTCGGCGTGCTTCTGGTAGCCGAGGATGCCGTTATTGAGCACGACGAGCGTGAGCTTGATCCCCATGCGCCGCGCGGTCTCGAGTTCGGACCAGACGTGGCCGAAGCCGCCGTCGCCGACCACGCAATATACGTTGGCCTCCGGCTTGGCCACCTTGACGCCGATCGCCATGGGAAAGCCCCACCCCAGCCCGGCGAGCCCGCGCGGCGTGATGAAGCGCTGGCCCGCCTTGCGCGCGCTCAGATAGTTGACGACCCAGATGGACGAGTAGCTCGCGTCCGCGACGACGATATCGTCGGGCTGCAGCACCTTTTCGATTTCGGCCATGATGCGCTCGGGACGAATCGGGCTGCTGTCGGACTGGCGCACCGGCGCGGACTCCTCCAGGTGCCTGGCCTTCGCCGCGCGGATACTCTGTTCAATCTGTGGGCGCGCGGCCTTGCGCGCGGAAAGGTCGCGCCGCTGCAGCGCGTCGATCAGGGCGAGCAGGGTCTCGCGCGCGTCCCCGGCCAGGCGCAGCGCCTCGTAATTGCGGCCGATCTCGGCGCCGTCGACGTCGATGTGGATGTAGGTCGCGCCTGACGGATACAGGCGATAGGAATCGGTGCCGTTCTGGTTGGTGCGGTTGCCGACGAGCAGGATCACGTCGGCCTGGGTGACCAGGTCGCGCATATAGCGCGTGGCGCTGTTTGCGCCCATGAAATAGCCCACCACGCCCACCGAGAGCGGATGCGTGTCGGCGACCGTGCCTTTGCCCATGACCGTGGTGGCCACGGGCAGGTGCGCGGCTTCCTGCAGTGCCGCGAGCGCCTCGTGCGCCAGCGACAGGTGCACCCCGCCGCCGGCGATCACCAGCGGCCGCGCCGCCTGCGCCAGCAAATCGGCCGCCGCCGCGATGCGATCGCCGGAGGCGACCGTACGGTCGAGCGGAAACTGCCCGAGCGAGGCCTTGCGCACCGTCAGCGGGCCCTTCTCGGTCAGCATGTCCGAGGGCAGCATCAGCGCGACCGGCCCCGGGCGCCCCGAGCAGGCGACGGTGAAGGCCATGTCGATATAGTCGTCGATGCGCGAGGCTTGCGTGACCACCCGCGCCCATTTGGTGCAACCCGAGAACAGCGTCAGGTGGTCGTATTCCTGGAACGCGTTCTTGTCGGTCTGATCGCGCGCCACGTCCTGCACCAGCGCCACCATCGGAATCGACGCTTTCAGCGCCTCGGCCAGAGGCGGCACCAGCAGCGTGGCGGCGGGGCCGTTCTGGGCGGTGACCACCGACACCTTGTTGGATATGCGCGCGTAGCCGTCGGCCATGTAGCCGCCGGCATTTTCCGTGCGGTAGGCCACCTGCTTGATTCCGAGCTGCTCGCAGGCGAGCAGGAACATGCTCGGCAGGCTTTGCCCGAAGACGTGCGTCACGCCGTGTCGCAGCAGGCTGCGCGCGATCGAGTGCGCGGCGGTGCCCGCGAACTTCAGACCGGGCGCGGCGAGCGGTCCGTCGGCGCTCTTGGCAATGGTATTCGAAGGCTTGGGTGTCGCTGTGCTCATGTCTGTTTCTCCGTGGGCTGTGTGCGGCCGTCTGGGAATCGCCGAAACGGCCTCTGATATGAGGATGCACGAGGGGAAGTTTCCCCTCGTGTTGATATTGAGATAGACGCTAAGCGCGGATCAAGGCTTGGCCAGGCCCGAGGCTTTCAGCGCGCGCCCCATGGTTTCAGCGCCCTGGATCAGGAGCTTCTCGTATTGCGCCCCGGTCAGCGCTTCGGCATCGACGCCTGCCAGCGTGATCTTCTCCAGCACCTCGGGATCCTTCAGCGCCGCGAGCACGGCCTGCTGCAGCTTCTCGACGATAGCCCGTGGCGTCCCCTTGGGCACGGCCACGCCGAGCCAGGAATCGATCTCCACGTCATAGCCCGCCTCTTTCATCGTCTTCACGTCGGGAAATTCGCGCCAGCGCACCGGACTCGCCGAGGCGAGCAGGCGCAGTTTCCCGCCGTTGATTTGCGCAAGCACGTCGGAGGGGTTTTGCACGATGACTTCGACCTGCCCGCCGAGCAGGGCCGTGACCGTTTCGCTCCCGGACTTGTAGGGCGCCTGCTCGAACTTCGCGCCCGTCTTGCGGCCCAGTTCGAACAGTGCGAGATTGTTCGGCGCGGAGGGCGCGCCGAAGAAAATGCCGGGGCCGGTCTTGCCCGCCTTGACCAGATCGTCGAGCGTCTTGTAGGCCGAATCGGCGCGCACCACGACGCCGTAGCGAAAGCGCCCGTACCCGGCGACGAACTCGAAATCCTTGATCGTATAGGACAGGTCCTTCAGATGCGGCTGGATCGCGATCGTGGAATAGGTGACCACCCCGAAGGTGTAGCCGTCCGGCTTTTGCGTGGCGAGGAAGGCAGGGCCTACCGTGCCCTCAGCGCCCGGCTTGTTGAGGACGATGATCGGCTTGCCCAGGTGCTTTTGCATGCCTTTGGCCAGCACGCGCGCCGTCACGTCGGTATTTCCGCCTGCGCCGTAGTTCACGATCAGCGAAATCTCCTTGTCCGGATAGTCCGCGCGCGCCGGCGCCATGCCGAAGAGCAGAACGGGCGCAAGCAGCGCGAGCGAACGGCGGAGGAAAGTGCGCGATGTCATGTTTGGGGCTCCTTTTTGGACGGGTGATGAAATGGGTAAGCGATTTCTACGGGCCAGCGTATGGGCTGCGGCATGCGCATGGCCATGCGGACTTACCCATACGTTTGCACTCAAATGATATATTTTATAAAATATATCATGCAAAAAGCGGCAAGAGCAAGCTAAACTGCGCGTCATGGGTTCAACCATTCGGCGAGGCCGGCGATGAAGATGGCTCCCCTGCTCAGGGAAAACATGACGGCGCGGATCTACCGCGAGCTCAAGGGCAGGCTCATGACCGGTCAGCTCCCGCCCGGCCAGACGATCACCTTGCGCTCGGTGAGCGAGAGCCTGGGCGTGAGCCAGACACCGGTGCGCGAAGCGCTGATGCAGCTCGTGTCCGAGCGCGCGCTCAGCCTGAGCCCGGGAAAATCGGTGACGGTTCCGAAACTTTCCGCCGCGCAACTGCAGGAGCTGCGCAGCATCCGGCTGGAGCTCGAATCCTTCGCCGGCCGCGTGGCAGCCCGCAACGTCACGCCGGAGTTGCTCAAGGAATTGACGCGGATACACCAGCGCCTCGCCGCCGCGCGTAAGCGCGGCGACCGCGACGCCTTGCTGAATGCGAATTTCGAGTTTCATTTCGCCTTGTATTCGGCCGCGCGCATGCCCTACCTGCTCTCTCTCATCGAGAATCTGTGGGTGCAGACAGCGTCCTACCTGACGTTCATGTATCAGCCGCCGTTTCCAGGACTGGCCGGCGAACACCCGCATTCAGCCATCATCGCGGCGCTACGGCGCAACGACGGCGACGCGGTCATCCGGGAAATCCGGCGCGACATCGAGGCGCACGGCGGGATTCTGATGAAGATTCTGCGCGAGCGCGGAATCGTCGAATGAGGATCCTGCAAGCTGTTTCAAACTGAACGAATATCCCCGAAGGGGACTTCCTGCGGGCGCATCCCCTCGCGCTTCCCGGTTTCAGCCGCTGCAAAATTCGCTCTGCAACGGATTCACAGCTAACTCGCTTCGTCGATCCACGCCATCTGGATCGCTTCGAGGATCTTTTCGCCCGAGTGGTTCGGATCGTCGTCGAATCCTTCCAGTTCCATCACCCAGCGGTGGAGATCGGTGAAACGCACGTACTTGGGGTCGACCTCGGCATGCCGCTCCGACAGGGCGATGGCGATTTCCTGAACGTCGATCCATTTCATCTCAATATTCCTAACAGGCTGTTGAAGGCCGGCTGACGGTGAGTCCGTTCGGCGCGCTCAATGACTACCTTCGCTCACCATGTTGATGGTGTATTTCGGAATCTCTATGACCAGGTCGGCGTCGGGCATTTTCGCCTGGCAGGACAGGCGCGATTCCGGTTCCAGTCCCCAGGCGCGATCGAGCAGGTCGTCCTCCTTCTCCTCCGAAGGCGCCAGCGCGTCGAAGCCCTCGCGTATCACCACGTGGCAGGTGGTGCAGGCGCAGGATTTTTCGCAGGCGTGCTCGATCTCGATGCCGGCCTTCAGCAGGGTGTCGCACAGCGACACGCCCGGCGTGGCCTCTATCAGCGCGCCTTCCGGGCAGAGCTCTTCGTGCGGCAATACGGTGACGGTGGGCATGTTCAGACTTTCATGTCTTCCAGCTTCTTGCCGGAGAGCGCGCGGTGGATGGAACGGTCCATGCGCCTGGCGGCGAACGGCTCGGTGATCTTGTTGATGGACTCCAGCGCCTGCATGATGGCGCGGCGCTCGCTGCCCGCGGCCGCCTCGTCCAGCGCGGACAGCGCACGGCGTATCTCCGCCAGTTCGCCTGCAGACAGCAGGTCGGCGTCGATTTCGATCGCGGCGCCCACGGCTTCGGCCATGCGCCGCGCTTCCACCCGCTGCTCGTTCAGCGCCCGCGCCTGCGCGTCCTCGCCCGAGTGCGTGACCGAATCCTGCAGCATCTGCGCGATCTGCGCATCCGACAAACCGTAGGATGGCTTGACCACGACGGAGGACTCGACGCCGCTCGTCGCTTCGCGCGCCGACACCGACAACAGACCGTCTGCGTCCACCTGGAAAGTCACGCGGATGCGCGCCGCGCCCGCCACCATCGGCGGGATGCCGCGCAATTCGAAGCGCGCCAGGGAACGGCAGTCGGACACCAGTTCGCGCTCGCCCTGGACCACATGGATCGCCATCGCCGTCTGCCCGTCCTTGAAGGTGGTGAATTCCTGGGCGCGGGCGTAGGGGATGGTCGAGTTGCGCGGAATCACGCGCTCCACCAGGCCGCCCATGGTCTCCAGCGCCAGGGAAAGCGGGATCACGTCGAGCAACAGCCAATCGTCCCCCGCTGCCCGGTTGCCCGCGAGCACGTCGGCCTGTATAGCCGCGCCCAAGG
>CAYNVY010000127.1:0-12540 GCA_964400745.1 uncultured Enterobacteriaceae bacterium
GATGGTGATGCCGATCTCCAGCGCGCGCTGCTCGGCGTAGGTCAGCAGCCCGGCCGGGCGCTCGCGCCGCGACTCCAGGCCGATCGCCGCCAGCACCTCGTCGGCGCGCCGGCGCGCGTCCGCGAGGCCGTCCAGGCGGTGCCAGAAGGAGTACTTGTAGCCCAGCGACCAGAGCACGGCGCAGCGGATATTCTCGAACACCGACATGCGCTGAAAGATGTTGGTGACCTGAAAGCTGCGCGACAGCCCCTTGCGGTTGATCTCGAACGGTTTCAGGCCGGTGATGGTTTCGCCGTTCAGCAGGATGTCGCCGCCGGACAAGGCGTAGCGTCCGCTGATCAGGTTGAACAGGGTGGACTTGCCCGCGCCGTTGGGGCCGATGATGGCATGGCGTTCGCCGCGCGGGACGGCCAGATCGACGCCGCGGATGATCGCGGTATTGCCGAAGCTCTTGGTGACCGCCTTGAGTTCGATCGCGGTGCTCATACGGTCTGCTGTTCTTGCAAGGTGTGAACGATGTCGGCCCAGGCGCGGCCCACCGCGTTCCAGGCGAAGCGTGAAATGACGAAGCCGCCGACCAGCAGTGCGGCGGCAATCGACCAGGGCGCCGCAGCGGTGACGTCGAAGGTGAAGCCGAACAGCGTCATCTGGGGCGCGGTGCTGGCTTCGAGCGAATAGTGATAGGTGATTTCGACCACGCTCACCAGGCCGGCGAGCAGCACCAGGCCGGTGGCCAGGGCCGCGGCGTAAGGCAGCCACAGGCGGCGCATCAGGCGCGCCTTGAGCACCGGCACATGCATCAGGATCAGGCTGGCGAATCCGCCCGGCGCGTAGAGCACCATGAGGAGGAACAAGAGGCCGAGATAGAACAGCCAGGCCTTGGTCATGGCGCCCACCGCGATCACCATGACGAAGAACACGATGCTGCCTAGGACCGGGCCGAAGAAGAAGCCGGCGCCGCCGATGAAAGTGGCGAGCAGCACGCCGCCGGAGCGCGCCGCGCTCACGTTCTCGGCGGTGACGATCTCGAAATTGATGCAGGAGAGGCCGCCGGCGACGCCGGCAAAGAAGGACGAGAGCACCAGGGTGAGGAAGCGCACCATGTGCGTGTCGTAGCCGACGAATTCGGCGCGTTCCGGGTTGTCGCGCACGGCGTTGGCCATGCGCCCCAGCGGCGTCTGGGTCCAGGCGAACATCGCCGCCATGCAGACGAGAGCCCAGGCCATGATCAGGTAATAGACCTGGATCGCCGGCCCGTAGGTGACGCCGAGGAAGGATTTGCCGACCACGCGGTTGGTGGTGATGCCCGCCTCGCCGCCGAAAAAATCGGGAAACATGAGCGAGCAGGCGAACACCATTTCGCCTATGCCCAGCGAAATCATGGCGAAGGTGGTGCCGGATTTCTTGGTCGTGACGTAACCGAAGAGGATGCCGAAAGCGAGGCCGGCGACACCGCCCACCAGCGGCAACAGGGTCACCGGCAGGTAGAAGCTGCCTTTTGCGATCAGGTTGAGCGCGTGCGCGCTGAAATAGGCGCCCAGGCCCGAGTACACGGCGTGGCCGAAGGAAAGCATGCCGCCCTGTCCGAGCAGCATGTTGTAGGACAGGGCGAAAATGACGCCGATGCCGATCTGGCTCATCAGCGTCAGCGTGAAGCCGGTGGTGAAAATGTACGGCAGCACGATCATCACCAGCGCGGTGGCGCCCCAGACGATCCAGCGTCCCAGGTTGAGCGGCTTGTATTTCAGCTTTGCCATCGATCTCTAGCCTAGCCTTCCCGCGTTCCCATGATGCCCTTGGGTCGGAAAATCAGCATCAGCACCATGAGCAGATAGGGCAGCACCGGCCCGGTCTGGGAAATGGTGAGCTTCCACAGCGCCGCCAGCGGCGCGTCCGGGCCGATCACGATGCCGACGCGGGCCGCCAGATCGATGAACGAGTAGTCCAGAGCTACCGAGAACGTCTGCAGTACGCCGATCAACAGCGAAGCGAAAAAGGCGCCGGCGAGCGAGCCCATGCCGCCGACCACCACGATCACGAACACGATGGGGCCGACCGCAGCGGCCATGCCCGGTTCGGTGACGAAGGCATTGCCGCCGATCACGCCTGCCAGCCCGGCAAGGGCCGAGCCGCCGCCGAACACCAGCATGAACACGCGCGGCACGTTGTGCCCCAGCGCTTCCACCGTGTCCGGGTGGGTGAGCGAGGCCTGGATCACCAGGCCGATGCGCGACCGGGTCAGGGTCAGGTAGATCGCGATCAGCATGCCGATCGACACCGCCATCATGAATACGCGGTACAGCGGATACGCGGTCGAATAGAGCGTGAATGCCGCCGAATCCAGCGACGGCGGCACCTTGTAGGGAACCGAGGAACGGCCCCAGATCAGGTGTATGGTCTCCTCGATCAGGTAGGCGAGGCCGAAGGTGAAAAGCAGTTCCGCGACGTGGCCGTACTTGTGCACCGTGCGCAGGCCGTAGCGCTCCACCGCCATGCCGATGACCCCGACCAGCAAGGGCGCGACCGCCAGCGCCGGCCAGAAACCGATGTGGGAACTGATCTGATAGGCGAAGTAGGCGCCTATCATGTAGAAACTCGCGTGCGCGAAATTGAGCACTCCCATCATGCTGAAAATGATGGTGAGTCCGGAGGAAAGCATGAACAGCAGCAACCCGTAGGAGATGCCGTTCAACATCGAAGTCAGGAAGAATTCCATCGCGCGCTGTTCAGGTGCCCGAGCCTAGTGCATGAAGAATCAGGTTCACAAACAACGACCGGGCGTAAGGCCCGGTCGTTGTCGCTTTTAAATTACACTGATTGCTTCCTCAGGGCCGCTTCATCTGGCAGGAAGTCGGCTGGGCGGTGACATAGGCCTCGATGCGCGCATCGGTCTTGAAGCCGTAGCCGGTGTCCTCCAGGTCGTACTTGACTTCCTTGTCCTTGCCCTTGTTCTTCGGATGCTTCGGGTCGGCCAAGGCCTTGGCGACGGTCGAGATGTACAGCGGCTGGATCAGCTGGTGATCCGAGGCGCGCATTTCGATTTCGCCGGTGTCGGCCTGATACTTCATGCCCTCGAGTTTCAGCGCGATCGCTTTCGGTTCGACCGACTTGGCCAGTTTGATCGCCTCGGCCAGCATGTACATCTGGTTGTTGATGCGCAGGTAGTAGAAGGTCACGTGCTGCGGCGGGCCGCCGTACTTCTTGTTGAACTCGTTGGCGAATTTCTCGGTCTTGTTCGGGACGATGTTCATGTGCCATTCGGTGACCTGCTTCACCTTGCCGTCGCCGGCATCGCCGATCGCGGGCAGCGCGCCCAGACCGCCGCCGTAATAAGTATAGAAAGGCGCGTTCAGGCCGGCGTCTTTCGCCGCCTTGATCAGCAGGGCCATGTCGTTGCCCCAGTTGCCGGTGATGACGACGTCAGCGTTCGCCGCCTTGATCTTCGCGATGTAGGGCGAGAAGTCCTTGACCTGGCCGATCGGGTGGAAATCGTCGCCGACGATTTTGATGTCGGGCCGCTTGCGCGCGAAATACTCTTTCGCCGCCCGGCTGACCGCCTGGCCGAAGGAGTAGTTCATGTTGATCAGATACACGTTCTTGATCTTGGCGTCCTTGGCCATGTAAGTGGTCATGGCTTCCATCTTCATGTCGCTGTTGGCGTCCCAGCGGAAATGCCAGAAGCTGCATTTCGAGTTGGTGAAGTCCGGATCGACCGCAGCGTAGTTCAGATAGAGGATGGACTGATTCGGATTGCGCTCGTTGTGCTTGTCCACCGCATCGATCAGCGCGCCGGCGACGTTGGAGCCGTTGCCCTGGGTGATGATGCGGATGCCGCTGTCGATCACTTTTTTCAGCACGTTCAGGCTTTCCTGCGGGCTGCTCTTGTTGTCGAAGCCGACCACTTCCAACTTCGGGCCGCCGGCGAGGTTGCGCTTGTTGATGTCGTCCGCCACGAACTGGAACTGCTTGAATCCCGCCTCGCCCACGTTGGCGAATGGTCCGGACAGCGGGTCGATGTAGGCGATTTTGACGGTTTGCGCGTAAGCCGAACCGGCTAACAGGGCCGAAGCCAGAAACAAGGCCCCTCTGGCGCGTCTAAGATTGAACATACATCCTCCTTTGAGATAGCCCCCGAGAAGAGGGCGCTGAATACGTACCGCTGGATTTGTATCCTGTCCGCCTGCCGTGGGCCGCTGCGGATCGCGCAGCGGTGGAACACAGGGCGAACCGCGTGTTTCGACCAGCAGATTACAGGATGTCTTGATCAAGATCAAACATTCGGTGTCAGCGCATGAACAAAGGTTCAATGCGAATGATTCCGGCGGATCGAAAGGGCGCAGCGCCTCGGCCGTGCATCGATTGACACCAAATCTGCGGCAGAGTAAGTTTCCGCGTCTAACGAGAAATTCTGTCCATTCCGGAGGAAACCCATGCTGCGCGGCCTGATCCAGGAAGTTCCCCTGCTTATTTCTTCGCTCATCGTCCATGCCTCCCGGCACCACGGCGACACCGAGATCGTGTCGCGCAAGGTCGAAGGGCCGGCCGCGGACGGCACCGGCGCGCTGCACCGCTACACCTATCGCGACGCGCACCGGCGCGCGCGCCAGCTGGCGCAGGCTTTGACCAAGCTGGGGGTGAAGCAGGGCGACCGCGTCGGCACGCTCGCCTGGAACGGCTATCGGCATTTCGAGGCCTTCTACGGGATATCGGGCATGGGGGCGGTGATGCACACCATCAATCCGCGCCTGTTTGCGGAACAACTCGTCTACATCATCAACCACGCGGAAGACGGCTACCTGATGTTCGACCTCACCTTCGCGCCGTTGGTGGAGAAGCTCGCCCCGGCGTGCAAAGGCGTGAAGGGCTGGATCGCGATGACCGACCGCGCGCACATGCCCAAGGTCAACCTGCCCAATCTGCTCTGCTACGAGGAACTGGTGGGGGCGGAGGACGGCAATTTCGAATGGCCGGAACTGGACGAATACACCGCCTCGTCGCTGTGCTACACCTCCGGCACCACGGGCAACCCCAAGGGCGTGCTGTACTCGCACCGTTCCACCGTGATCCACGCGTTTGCGGCTGCGCTGCCCGACGCGCTCGATATTTCCATGCGCGACGTCATGCTGCCGGTGGTGCCTATGTTCCACGCCAACGCCTGGAGCCTGCCCTACGGCTGCGCCATGGTCGGGGCCAAGCTGGTGTTCCCCGGCGCGGGCCTGGACGGCAAGAGCTTGTATGAATTGTTCGAGGCGGAGAAAGTCACGGTGTCCGCGGGCGTGCCCACGGTATGGCTCGCCCTGTTGCAGCACGTGGGGCAGAACAAGCTCAAATTCAGCACCATGAACCGCACGGTGATCGGCGGCTCGGCTGCGCCCGCGGCCATGATCAAGACCTTCCAGGAGCAATACGGCGTGCAGGTGCTGCATGCCTGGGGCATGACCGAAATGAGCCCGCTGGGCACGGTATGCACGTTGAAGACCAAGCATATGCAGCTTTCGGACGAACAGAAGCTCGCGATCCAGGCGAAGCAGGGCCACAACATTTTCGGCGCGGACATGAAGATCGTCGACGGCGAGGGCAAGGAGCTGCCCTGGGACGGCAAGGTGTTCGGCGATCTGCTGGTGAAAGGGCCGTGGATCACCAGCAGCTACTTCAAAGGCGAGGGCGGCGATCCCCTGCGAGACGGCTGGTTTCCCACCGGTGACGTCGCCACCATCGATCCGGACGGCTACATGCAGATCACCGACCGCTCCAAGGACGTGATCAAGACCGGCGGTGAGTGGATCAGCACCATCGACCTGGAGAACATCGCCGTCGGCCATCCGGCGGTGGCGGAAGCGGCGGTGATCGGCTGCTTCCACCCGAAATGGGACGAGCGTCCGCTCCTGATCGTGGTGAAAAAGGCCGGGGCCGAAGTGACGCGCGAGGAGCTGCTCAAGTTCTACGAGGGCAAGATCGCGAAATGGTGGACGCCGGACGACGTGGCTTTCGTCGAGCAACTGCCGCATACCGCCACAGGCAAGCTGCTGAAGACCAAACTGCGCGAGGACTTCAAGAACCACAAGCTGCCGACCGCGTAAGCGAAAACCGGCGAAAACCGGGGACAGACCACGGTTTCCGGGTCGGTGAAACGGGGCTCACCATCCATCGCGGAAACCGTGGTCTGTCCCCGGTTTCCTTGCGACCAACACTTTGCAGGGACTCACATGGACCACATCATCACCGAGCGCCGCGACGGCATCCTGCGTATCGAGATCAACCGGCCGGACAAGAAGAACGCGCTGACCTCGCTCATGTACCAGGCGATGGCGGACGCGATCGCGGAAGCGGAGTCGGACAGCCGCGTGCGCGTGGTTCTGATCCACGGCAAGCCCGACCTGTTCACCGCCGGCAACGATCTGCAGGACTTTCTCGACAATCCGCCGCGGGACGACAACCGTCCGGTGTTCCGGTTTCTGTACGGCATCAGCCAGGCGCAAAAGCCCATCGTCGCCGCGGTGGCGGGCGCGGCGGTGGGCATAGGCACGACCATGCTGCTGCACTGCGACCTGGTGTACGCGGCGCCCAATTCGCGCCTGCAACTGCCCTTCGTCAACCTGGGCCTGGTGCCCGAGGCCGGGTCCAGCCTGCTGCTGCCGGCCTTGCTCGGCTATCAGCGCGCGGCCGAACTGCTGCTGCTGGGAGAGCCGTTCACGGCGCAAAAGGGAAAGGAAATCGGCCTGATCACTGAAGTGGTGCCCGAGGGCGAACTGTTCGACACGGCGATGGCGCAGGCAAAGAAGCTGGCGGGCAAGCCGGCGGCGTCCCTGCGGCTGACCAAGCAGCTGATGAAGCAGGACCAGCTGGCTGCGGTGGCGCAGCGCATCAAACTGGAGAGCGAGCATTTCGGCGAGCGCCTGGCCTCGCCCGAGGCGAAGGAGGCGTTCAGCGCCTTCCTCGAAAAGCGCAAGCCCGATTTTTCGAAGTTCGATTGAGCCCGAGAGCGGCGGCCGCATGACATCGGTCAGCAGCGCGAAACCTCTGGCCGTGTCCGCGCTGGATGCGCGCATCGCCGGTTCGTTCCGCAACCGCTTCGATCAGGAGCTGTTTCGCAATAGCGGGCAGTTTCCGATCGCCAACCTGCTGCTGGAATTGCTGCTCGAAGGACCGGCGGTGCTGCTCGCGCCGGACGTCTATACGCTCATCGCCGCGACCCTGCTGCAAGCCTGGGTGTTGACGCGCTGGGAGCATACGAGCCGGCCGCGGCGCTTCCTCGGCAACCTGGTGGGGCCGGCGGCCTACACCGCGGTCGAGGCGGGTTTCGAGGGAACGAAATTCTTCGCCATGCCGAACCACATCGCCTACTGGGTTTTCGCCATTGCCGTCGGCGCGCTGCAGGCGGCGAAGTCGCGTACCGAGCCGGGCACCGGCTTTGCGCTGCTCATCGTGCTGGAAAACGTGGTTCGTGCCGCAATCCTGTTCGCGATGTATGCGATTTTCGAGGTCTTGTCCGGCGGCGCACAGTTCAACGTGGCGGCCTTTTTCACCGACCGGGCGCATATGTTTATCGCGCTCGCCACGCTCATTCTCGGCATCTCGGTCGGTCTCGCCGCCTTGTCCGAATTCGCCTATCTCGGGCTGCTGCGCGAAACCTCGACCCAGTTGCAGCGCTATTCGGAGTGGCTGCTGGGCAAGGATCTGCTCGAGCGCGTCATCGCCGACCCGCAAGCGCTGTCGATGGCGCGGCGCGAGCGCGCCCTGCTGTTTATGGATGTGCGCAGTTTCACCGCCTGGGCCGAGCGCTGTGCGCCGGAGGCGGTGGTGCAGGTGTTGAACGAATATTATGCGGCCGCGGAGCCGGTGCTGCGGCGCCACGACGTGATCAAAATGAAATTCTCCGCCGACGAGATCATGGGCGTGTTCCCGAACCCGTGGCAGGCGGCGGCGTGCGCGCTGGAACTGCGCGGCTGCACGCAGCGGGCACTGGCGCCGGCAGGATTGTCGGCGGGAATCGGGGTGCATTCGGGGCCGGTGGTCGAAGGCCTGCTCGGCAGCGCCGGATTGAAGGGCTACGACGTCATCGGCGACACGGTGAACACCGCGAAGCGCATCGAGGGCGCGGCCGGCGGCGGCGAAGTGCTGGTGTCGGACGCGGTGCGCGCGGCCCTGGCTACGGACACCGCGCTCGGCGAGCGGCGCGAGGTGGTGGCCAAGGGCAAGGAAGTGCCGATCGCGGTCTATCCGCTGCTGTGAGGAAGCCCGCGAACAGACCACGGTTTTGCCTTGTGCTAGCACTGAGGTGCGGCGGCAAGGTGTCTAGGTTGGGCGTCGGGAAAACGTCTGTTCCCTGCACCCCCAGGGCTTTCCCAGAGCCTGTCGCGGCCTTGCCCCCTTGGAAAAAGCAGCATCGGCCCGCATAATCAATTTATGCGTCAAATCGGCAACAGGAAGCAAAGGCAGCCTGGGCTCAAACCCAGCGAGGATTCCCTGCGCCTGGCCGGGATTCACCAAAGCACCGGCCAGGCACTGGCCGCGCTGACAACCACGGGGGTGGCAAAAGGCATTTACCGGTTCGCCACGCATGCCGAAATGAATCGCCACTGCGACGACGCGCTTGCGCGGGCAATTGCGGCCAATGTCAGGGAACGCGCCGTCCAAGGCGGGAGACGCTGATGCATGGCTCCGATCAAGAGAACGCTCGGCCCGCCAGTGTCGATGACCTGAAAATGCTCTTGCGCGCCCTGAACGAGCATGGCGTCGACTACCTGCTCATCGGCGGCTACGCCCTTTACGCGCTCGGCTACCAGCGCGGCACCACCGATATCGATGTTCTGCTGCGGCCCACGCGCGAACAAGGTGAGCGCGTCAAGCAGGCGCTGTTGCTCCTGCCGGACAAAGTGTCCGAAGAACTGATGCCGGAGTGGTTTGCCGAAGGCGAGACCATCAGGATAGCGGACGCCTTTGTCGTCGATCTGATGTTCAGCGCCTGCGGCGAAACTTACGCGTCGCTGCTGCCTCACGCGGTAAGCATCGACTTCGACGGCGTAACCGTTCGCACGCTGGATCTGGAAGGCTTGCTCAAGACAAAACAAACGTCGCGCGACAAAGACAAGCTGGATCGCGTGGTTCTCCAACGCGCGCTTGAAGAGTTGAAGAAGCGCTGAAGGTGCGCCGTGCGTCACCGTGTGGCATTAGCGATTAGTTTCCGGAGTCCGCCTTGACCGAAATCCACCACGACTACGCCAGCGTCAACGGCGTGCGCCTGCACTACGCCCATGCGGGTTCAGGGCCGCTCGTCCTGTTCCTGCACGGCTTTCCCGAGTTTTGGTACTGCTGGAAAAGCCAGCTCGAGCATTTCGGGCGCGACCATCAGGCGGTGGCGCCGGACTTGCGCGGCTTCAATCTGTCGGACCGCCCGGCCGACGTGAAGCAATACAAGGCGCGCATCCTGATCGAGGATGTGCGCCAGCTGGCGGCCCGCTTCGGGCAGGATAAGTTCGTGCTGGTGGCGCACGACTGGGGCGGCGCCGTCGCCTGGGCTTACGCCATGGCGCATCCGCAGACGCTCGCGAAACTCGTCATCGTCAACTCGCCGCATCCGGTGACCTTTGCGCGCGAGCTCGCGCACAACCGGGCGCAGCAGGACGCGAGCCAGTACATGAACCTGTTCCGGACCGACAAGGCCGAGCGCCTGCTGTCGGAGAACAATTACGAGCGCCTGGCCAAGATGACGCTCGAAGGCTGGAGCAAGGGCAGCATCGATCCGGCTGAGAAAGCCGCCTACATCGAAGCCTGGTCGCAGCCGGGCGCGCTCGCCGGCAGCCTCAACTACTATCGCGCCTCGCCGCTGTATCCGCCCACAGGAGACGATCCGGGCGCGAAGGCGCTGCAGTTGCAGGCCTCGGACTTCATGGTGCATGTGCCGACGCTGGTTGTCTGGGGCATGCGCGACCATGCCTTGCTCCCCGGAAATCTGGACGGCCTGGAGGCCTGCGTGCCCGATCTGCGCATAGAGCGCCTGCCCGAGGCTTCACACTGGGTGATGCACGAAGAGCCCGAGCGGCTGAACCGGCTGATACGCGAATTCATCGCGCCCGAATGACGCCTTCGCGCATCGACATCGTGGTCGACTTCGCCGATTGCGATCCGGCGCGCATCGTGTTCTATCCGCGCTATTTCGAATGGTTTGATCGCGCGACCGAAAGGATGTTCCGCGCCCGCGGCCTGCCGTGGGCGCAGATGTTCCCGGATTACCGCATGGCCGGCGTGGCCTTGGTGGACGCCAGCGCCAGCTTTCGCGGCCCGTCGCGCTTCGGCGACAAGATCACGATAGAGAGCTGGATCGGCGAGTGGCGCAGCAAGGTGTTCGTGGTGGAGCACCGCATACACAACAAGGGCAGCGTCGTCGTCGAGGGGCGCGAGTTGCGGGTGTGGGGCCTGCGCGACCCGGCCAATCCGGAAGGCATGAAAGCGGGCGTCATTCCGCAAGAAATCATCGCCCGCTTTCAGGACTGAACGAAGACAGGAGTTTTCGAAAATGGACCCCGCAGCACAGGAGAACGCAATGGAAAATGTCTGGACGGCTAGAATTCCGCGCATCAACGAACCGGCGCCGGATTTTACGGCGCGAACGACGCAGGGCCCGCGCTCGCTGCAGGACTACCGCGGGAAATGGCTGGTGCTGTTTTCGCACCCGGCGGATTTCACGCCGGTGTGCACCACCGAATTCCTGGCCTTCGCCGCCGCGCACGGGCGGTTCCAGAAGCTCGGCTGCGAACTGCTGGGGCTGTCGATCGACAGCACTTATTCCCATCTCGCCTGGATCCGCAACATCAAGGAAAAATTCGGAGTCGATATTCCGTTTCCGGTCATCGACGACCTGTCGATGCGCGTGGCGCACGACTACGGCATGATCCAGCCCGGGGCGAGCGACACCTCGGCCGTGCGCGCGACCTTTTTCATCGACCCGGAAGGCAAGGTGCGCGCGATGGTCTACTACCCCATGACCAACGGCCGCTCGGTGGAAGAGTTCCTGCGCCTGCTCGAGGCGCTGCAAACCAGCGACCGGCACGGCGTCGCCACGCCAGAGGGCTGGTGTCCGGGGGACAAAGTCATGGTGCCGCCGCCGGCCACGGTCAAGGACGCCGAAGCCAGGGCGCATGCCGGCTACGACTACACCGATTGGTATTTTTCCAAGACCGATATCGCGAAAGCGGCGACCAAGAAGAAAAAGCGCGGCGCGCGCTAGCGGCTGTCTCAGGGCAAACATTGCGCGATGCGCGCGCCAACCGTCCTTTTGGCGCGGATTAGAAGCATCCGCACCAAAAAGGCGGTTATGTAGAAAAGAAAATACGGGTTGGCGCTTCATCGAAGATCATCGATTGTGCGCGGATACGCTTTTCATCCGCGCACAATCGACGATCCGCGCGGACGGGACGCCGTCCGCGCAAGCCAGGCGGTGCCTTTCGATCTATGTGGGTATGGTCGAGTTGCGGTGGTGTACAGGCATTGCGCGCTCTGCGCGCCAACCGTCTTTTTGGTACGGATGGCTTCATATCCGTACCAAAAAGACGGTTATGAATAAAAGCAGACCCCTAGCGCCCGGCCGAGGGCACTTACGACTCCAGCGCCTGCAGCTCGACGTTGGTGTAGCGCAGGCGGCTCGCCAGCACGCTGGCCAGTCCTTCCATCAGGCTCAGCGCGACTCTCTTGTGATCTTCGGCGATGGTGTCGAACGTCTTGCGCGAAATCACGAACAACTCCACGTCGCTGAACGCGATGGCGTCGGCGGACCGCAGGTCGCCGTCGAGGAACGCCATTTCGCCGAAAAAGTCTCCGCGGCCGAAGCTGCTCAAGTGGCGCGCCTTGCCGCTGTCCAGGGGCAGCATGATCCTTACGCTGCCTTTGCGGATCAGGAACAACTCGTCGCCTGCGTCGCCGCGGGCGAAGATCTTCTCGCCGGCCTTGACCGAGCGCTTGTCGAAGCGTTGTTCCAGCGACGCCAGGGTCGACTCCTTGCGCCCCTTGAACACCCCGACTTCCTGCAGGTTGAGCGCCTGCTCCTCGGCACGCGCGAGCGCGGCCTCCTTGAGGATGCGGTTCTCGACCCACTCCTGCGCCGCGTCGAGTTCGTCGAACATGCGTGCCGCGCTTTTGTACGGCGCGAGCCCCATCTGGTCGAAGTACTGTTTCATGTCGAGTCCGGAGGGCAGGTTGAGCGGCAGATGCGCGAACACGACAAAGCCGTCCTTCTCGGCCATCATGTCGCGGATCTGCTCCAGCATGTGCGCCGCTGTGACGTCGATGGTCTGCACCCGCCGCATGTCGAGGAGGATGTACTTGCGCGCCTTGATCTCGGGCTCGAGCATCGCGTACAACTGACTCGCGGTGCCGAAGAAGAGGCTGCCCTGCAGCTCGAAAATCACCGTCTGATCGCCCTTCTTCTCAAGGATCTCCATGTCCTCGCGCAGCCGGGTCTGCTTGGAGAAGCTCTGGTTGCCATAGATCTTGCTGCGCACGATGGAGCCGCGGATCTGCTCGCGGATGAACAGCACGATGGCG
>CAYNVY010000128.1:0-12478 GCA_964400745.1 uncultured Enterobacteriaceae bacterium
TGGAAGACCTGATCGGCAAGAAGCGCGCCAAGGAAATGTGGTATCGCAATCCGAAATTCACCGCCGCTGAAGCGATGCAGATGGGATTGATCAACAAGGTCGTTCCGGACGCGGAGTTGCAGGCCGCCACGCGCGCGATGGCGCTGGAGATCGCCGAGCGCGGCGCGTTCGCGCTGGCATCGGTCAAGGCCGCGTTCAACGCCCGCCACGGCGGCGTCGCCGGCCTGTCGCGCATGGCGCACGACCTGCTGTTGCGCGATTACCTGGACAGCGACGAATCGAAGGAGTTGTCCAAGTCCTTCGGCGAGAGGCGCAAGCCCGATCCGGAGAAGTTCGGCCACTGAAACACGGCATCGGAGCACCCGTGAGTACCATCCTTACCCTGCACGATCCCGCGACTGCGCGCACCTATTACGACCAGGGGCTGTGGCAGCAGGATACGCTCTATTCACTGCTGCGCCGCCATGCCAAAGCCAGGCCGCAGGCGTTTGCGCTGCGCGACGCGACGCACCGCCTTACGTGGCAGGCGCTGCTCGCCTGGGTGGACAGCGTGGCCGAGGATCTGCACCAGGCCGGCGTCAGACGCGGCGAACGCGTTTCCATGTGGATCCCGAGCCGGGTGGAGTCGGTCGTGACCTTGCTCGCCTGCTCGCGCAACGGCTACGTCTGCAATCCGTCGATGCACCAGAACTACACCACGGGCGAAGTGCTGCAACTGCTCGAGCGCATACAGTGCCGGGTGCTGGTGGCGCAGGCCGGCTACGGCGCGGACGCTTCGAGGCGCGACGTATTCACCGAGGCAGGCGCGCTTGCCGGCATGCGCCGCGTGTACCGGCTGGAGGGCCGCGCCGATGCGGCGGCGCCCGAGTGGGCCGCCGGCCATGCCTTCCCGCCGCAGACACAGACGCAGAAGCAGGCGCTGCAGGCCAGCATCCCGCCCGACCTGAATCCGGACAAGATCACCTACCTCGCGTTCACCTCCGGCACCACCGGCACGCCCAAGGGCGTGATGCACTCGGACAACACGCTGCTCGCCAACGGGCGCGCGATGGTGCGCGACTGGAAGCACGACGCCGATACCGTGCTGCTCAGTTTGAGTCCCACCTCGCACCACATCGCCACGGTGGGCCTGTCGCAGACGCTGGTCGCAGGCTTCGAAATGGTGCTGAACGATCTGCCGCGCGGCACCGATGTCATCGACCGCCTGATCGAATCGGGCGCGACCTACGTCATGGGCGTGCCGACCCACGCGATCGACGCCCTGGCGCAGATGCGCCGGCGCGGTTTGGAGTCGCTCGCGCGGGTCAAGGTGTTCTACATGGCCGGTTCGACCATCCCCAGCGATCTCGCCGCGAGCTTTCTCAGGATAGGCGTCACGCCGCAGAACGTCTACGGCATGACCGAAAACGGCTCGCACCAATACACGCTGCCGGGCGATGCCGCCGAAACCATCGTCTCGACCTGCGGGCGCGCCTGCAGCGGTTACGAGATCCGCCTTTGGCGCCAGGACAATCCGGATGTCGAGGTCGAGCCAGGCGAGATCGGCGAAATCGGCGGGCGCGGCGCGCTGCTGACGCTGGGATATTTCGACAATCAGCGCGCGACCGAATCGTCCTTCAACGCGCACGGCTGGTTCATGAGCGGCGATCTCGGGCGTTTCGACGCCCATGGGAATCTGCAGGTAGTCG
This sequence comes from uncultured Enterobacteriaceae bacterium, assembly GCA_964400745.1. Taxonomy (GTDB): domain Bacteria; phylum Pseudomonadota; class Gammaproteobacteria; order Burkholderiales; family SG8-39; genus 2-12-FULL-64-23. The sequence goes on from CAYNVY010000128.1 coordinate 1,689, forward strand.
GCCGCATGAAGGACCTGATCATTCGCGGCGGGCACAATATTTTTCCCTCGCGCATCGAGGATCTCGCCCACCGTCATCCCGAGATATCCAGGGCAGCCGCCTTTCCCATCGCCGACGAGCGCCTGGGCGAACGGGTCTGCCTCGCGATCGTCGCCAAGACAGCGCCGGGGCCGGATGTGCGCGAAATGCTGGCGCATCTGGATGCGTCGGGCCTCTCCAAGTACGACATGCCCGAGTTCTACCTCGTCATGCCGGAATTTCCGATGACGGCCTCGGGCAAGACATTGAAGCGCGAACTCGTCGTCTGGGCCAGGGAAGGCCGCATCCAGCCGATCGCCTGCCGCGAGAACGTACCGGGAAAGAATACATAGGTTAGCGGAGAGCTGAACATGAGCGTACATCTGACACGGCAGGACGAATTCGCGCTGATCACGCTGGACCGGCCGGAAGCGCTCAACGCGCTGTCCTCCGCCGTATTGCGCGAGCTGGCGCAGGCCTTCGATCAGGTCGCGGCGAGCGACGCGCGCGCGTTGATCGTGACCGGGGCCGGGACGAAAGCGTTCTGCGCCGGCGCGGACATCAAGGAACTGGTCGGGCGCAGCCTCACGGCGCAGAGGCGTGATGCGGCCTACGGTCAGGCGGTGCTGGCGCGGCTGGACACTCTGCCGATGCCGTCGGTCGCGGCCATCAACGGCTACGCCTTCGGCGGCGGGCTGGAACTCGCGCTTGCCTGCACGTTTCGCGTCGCGGCGCCCGGCGCGAAAATGGGCCTGCCGGAAATCAAGCTCGGCCTGATTCCGGGTTACGGTGGCACGCAACGCCTGCCGCGCGCAATAGGTGAAGCGCGCGCGCTGGAACTGATACTGACCGCGCGCACGGTAGATGCCGAGGAGGCGCTGCGCATCGGCCTGGTGCACCGCATCGCCGAGGGCGATCCGGTCCAGGCCGCAATGGCGTTTGCGCGAAGCTTCAGCGGCTACGGTTTGCCTGCGCTGCGCCTCGCGCGCGACGCGGTGAAGCGCGCGCTCGAAGTGCCTTTGCACGAAGGGCTGGGCATAGAGGCCGATCTGAACACGCTCGCGTTCCAGACCGAGGACGCGGCGGAAGGAATGGCCGCATTCATGGAAAAGCGCAAGCCGAAGTTCCAGGATAAATGAGCCGATCATGACGGCAATCGAGGGAACAGTCGCGGTCACGGGCGCGAACCGCGGCATAGGCGCGGCGATCGCGCTGGCGCTGGCGCGCGAGGGCTATCGCGTCGCCTGCCTGACGCGCAGCGGGACTGCGCCCGATCCCGGCGCGGAAGAGTCTTTGCGCGAGCGCTTGCTGCCGCTGCGCTGCGACGCGCAGGACGAGCGGGCGGTGGAAGCGGCTCTGGCGCAGGCGGCCGCGGGCGCGGGCGGTCTGGTCGGTCTGGTGAATAACGCGGGTCTGCATACATCTGCAAAAAGCGCTGAACTCGCAACCGCTGAATACGAGCGCGTGATGGCGATCAACGCGACCGCGGTGTTCACCGTGGCGCGCGCGGCCTATCCGCACCTGGTGCGCGCAGGCGGCGGGTTGATCGTCAACATCGGATCGTTTTTCGACAAGCTGGGAGTGAAGCGCAATCTCGCCTACTGCGCCTCCAAGGCGGCGGTGGGCGCCATCACGCGCTGCCTCGCGGTCGAATGGGCGGCGCAGAACATTCGGGTGATCGATGTCGCCCCGGGTTACATCCTCACCGACCTGAACCGCGACATCATGGCCGCCGGGCCCTTGCGCGAGTATCTGGACAAGCGCATCCCCGCCGGCAAGCCCGGCAGCGCCGACGAAGTCGCGCGACTGGTCGCCTCGCTGTTTCGCGACAATCTCGGATTCCTCTCCGGAGAGACGATCTACATCGACGGCGCGCAGGGCATCGCGCATTGAAAAGGCGGGCAAGCAGATGAATGTTCTCGAAAGCCTGGATGCATGGATACCATTGCCCGAGGACGAGCGCTTGCTGCTCGCCAGCGTGCAGACCCTGGCGCGCACGCAGATCGCGCCGCGCGCCGAGCACAACGATAGAGCCGCCGAGTTCCCCTGGGACAATGTCAAGGCGATCAACGCGCTAGGCTTGAACGCGATGTTCATCCCGGAGGCCTACGGCGGCGCGCCCATGTCCTATCTCGCGTATCTCGCCTGCGTGCGCGAGATCAGCAAAGCCTGCGCCGCCACCGGCATCATCTGGGCCACCAACTTTCACGGCATCAAGCCGGTGATCAGCTTCGGCAGCGAAGAGCAGAAGCAGCGCCTGCTGCCGCGCGTCGCCGAAGGCGGCCTGGTCTCGCTGGTGATCACCGAAACCGGTGCCGGCAGCGACGCCACCGGCATGAAGACGCGCTTCGAGCCGCAGGGGGACGACATCCTGGTCAACGGCAGCAAAATTTTCATCACCAGCGGCGACGTCGCCGATCTGTTGCTGGTATTCGGCAAGTGGAGCGAGATTGCGGACGCGAAAGGCGCGATCTCGGCGCTGGTGGTGGAGAAGGGCACGCCGGGCCTGTCGGTGCTGCGCACCGAGGACAAGCTGGGTCACCGCGCCTCCAGCACCGCCGCGCTGTCCTTCGACAACTGCCGCGTGCCGCGGGCGAACCTGCTCGGCGCGCCCGGCGACGGCTTGAATATTCTTTTGGCCTCGCTCAACAAATCGCGCCCCAGCGTCGCCGCGCACGCACTCGGGATCGCGCGCGGCGCGTTCGAGGACGCCACCGCCTACATCAACGAGCGGCGGCAGTCGGGCAGGCGCATCATCGAGTTTCAGGGCATACAGTTCATGCTCGCCGACCTTGCCTCCGAACTGGCCTTGTGCGAGCGCTGGCTGTGGCATGTGGGCGCGCTGGTGGATGCGGGCGTGGACGACATGGGGATCGAAGCCTCGATGCTGAAACTGCGCGCGACCGACCTCGCGATGCGCATGGCCACCGAGGCGGGGCAACTTTAGGGCGGTTACGGCTACTGCAAGGACTACCGCGTCGAGGGCCTGATGCGAGACGCCAAGATCACCCAGATCTGGGAGGGAACCAACCAGGTCCACCGCCAGTTGATCGGACGCAGTTTCATGCAGAAGAAAAACCAATGAGTCAGCCGCTGGCGGGCGTATGCGTGCTCGACTTCAGCACGCTGCTGCCCGGGCCGCTGGCGACCCTGCTGCTGGCGGAGGCGGGGGCCGAAGTCATCAAGATCGAGCGTCCCGGCGCGGGCGACGAGATGCGCTCCTACCAGCCGAAATTCGGCGACTCCAGCGTCAATTTCGCGCTGCTGAATCGCGGCAAACGCTCGATCGCGATCGACCTCAAGGCGAGCGATGCGCTGTCGCGACTGAAGCCGCTGATCGCTCGCGCGGATATCGTCGTTGAACAGTTCCGGCCGGGCGTGATGGACAGGCTGGGCTTGGGCTACGCGGCCTTGGCCGCGATCAATCCGCGCATCGTCTACTGCGCCATCACCGGTTACGGCCAGAGCGGGCCCAAAGCGCAGGTGGCTGCGCACGATCTGAACTACGTCGCCGAGTCCGGCCTGCTCGGGCTGTCCGCCGGCGCCGGGGGGGCGCCCATCGTTCCGCCGGCGCTGATCGCCGATATCGCTGGCGGCACCTATCCGGCGATGATCAACATCCTGCTGGCTTTGCGCCAGCGCGACGCCACGGGGCTGGGGTGCAAGCTCGATATCGCCATGGCGGACAATTTGTTCACCTTCATGTACTGGGCCCTGGGGAACGGGCTCGCCGCAGGCGCATGGCCCAGGCCCGGCGGCGAACTGGTCACGGGCGGATCGCCGCGCTATCAGATCTATCGCACGCAGGACGACAGATTCCTCGCCGCGGCGCCGCTGGAGCAGAAGTTCTGGGAGAATTTCTGCGACGCCATCGGACTGGCGCAGGAATGGCGCGACGACGCGCAGGATCCGGAGGGCACGCGAAACGCGGTTGCCGCGCGCATCGCGTCCGCCGCATCGGCGGACTGGCGCGGCAGGTTCAAGGACAAGGATGTCTGCTGCGCCGTCGTCGCCAGTGTGGAGGAGGCGCTCGCCGATCCGCACTTTGCCGCGCGCGGGCTGTTTGCGCGGCAACTCGGGGCTGGCGGTCGAGAGACAGGCGCTCGCGAGACTGACGCTCGCCAGATCGGCGCGCTGCCGGTGCCGGTAGCCGCGGCGTTTCGCGGCGACGGGGTGCGGCTGGGCTACCCGGCGCTGGGCGCGGACAACGAACTCATCGAAGCTGGGGGCGCGGCATGAACGAAACCCGCGTGCTCGCCGAATTCGTCGCCGGCCTGCGTTACGAGGACCTGCCGCAGGCGGTGGTGGAACAAGCGATGCGCATCATGGCCGATACCCTGGGCTGCGCCATCAGCGCCTGGGCCGAAGACCCGGCGAAGGCGCGTCTGGCGCTCGAAGTCGCGAAGCTCTATGAGAGCGCAACGGGCGCCACGGTGATCGGCGCCGCCGGCGTGAGATCGCAGCCCGCGTTCGCGGCGCTGGCGAACGGCATCCTTGCCAATGCCGCAGACAACGACGACACGCACAAGCGCGCGCTGCTGCATACGGGATCGGTGGTAGTGCCGCCGGCGCTGGCACTGGCGCAGACCGGCCGCCTGTCCGGGCGCGAACTGCTCGTGGCGCTGGTTGCGGGCTACGAAGTGGCGGTGCGGGTGGGGATGGCGGTGATGCCGACGCACTATCGTTTCTGGCATTCCACCGCCACCAACGGCACCTTCGGCGCGGCTGCGACCGCGGCGAAGGCGCTGCGGCTCGATGCCGACGCCGTGCAGCGCGCGCTCGGGCTCGCCGGCACCCAGGCGGCCGGGCTCAATACCTTCTTCGAATCGGGCGACATGACCAAGAGCATCCATCCGGGGAAGGCGGCGTTCAACGGCATCCTTTCGGCGCAACTGGCGCAACTCGGCGCGACCAGTCCGCCCGCCATCCTCGAGCACCCGAAGGGCTATCTCGCGGCCTTTTCCACCGAGCCCAAGCCGCAGAAGCTGACCGAGGGTCTGGGCACGACTTGGGAAATACTGCAGAACGGGTTCAAGTATTTTCCGTCGATTCTCGCCAGCCATTCGCCGATCCAGGCGACGCTCGCGATTGTGAAGAAGCATGCCATCGATCCGGCGCGGATCGCGCGCATCACCAACGAGACCTACAACACGGTAAAAACGCACTTTTCGAACAAGAACGTTTCCACGGTAATGGCGGCGCGGGTCTCGGTGCCTTACTGCATCGCGATCGCCGCGATCGATGGCAGGCTGACGCAGGCGCAGTTTTCGCCGGCGCGAATCGACGATCCGCTGGTGCGCGCGGTTCTCGCCAGAACCGAGGTGATCGCCGACGCCGATCTCAACCGGCTTTATCCGGACAAATTCCCGGCGCGCGTGACCGTCACCCTGACGAGCGGCGAAAGCTATCAGGAAACGGTGTTGTTTCCCAGGGGCGACCCGCAGGATCCTCTGAGCAAAGCGGAGATCGACGCGAAATTCGGCGAGAACGTCGCGGCGATGCTCAGTCCGGCGCGGGCGCAAGAGCTGCTGCACGCAATCTACGCGCTGTCCGAAGCGCGCAACGTGGACGGCATCAGCGCGTTGCTCCACGGCTGAGCGTCGGACGGGAAAGGGGAGGCCGGATGTGCGATAGCGACAGGAGCAAACCCGGGTACGGATGGCGCGGTTGGCTGGAACTCCCGCCGCAAAGGCAGTGCTTGCCCGTCGGCGACTGGATCGACCTGACGTGGCCGCTGTCGCCTGCGGTGCCGCGCATCGGCCTGTTTCCGCCGCCGCGCATCGCGCGCATCGCCGCGATTCCCGACCGGCCGCTGAACATCACCGAGTTGCAGATGATCGTGCACACGGGCACGCACGTCGATTCGCCGCGCCATTTTTTCAACGACGGCCCGGCGTTCCAGGATATTCCCCTGGAACGTCTGATGGGCGCCGGGGTGGTATGGCGGATCGACAAGCCGCCCTACGGTCTGATCGAAGTCGACGCTCTCGAACGCATGCGCCCGCGCATCGAGCCGGGCGACATGCTCGCGATCGACACCGGCGCGACCGCGCGCGCGGGCACGCCCGACTACTCCCGCCACGCTTCGCTTTCGCTCGCCGCGGCAAACTGGCTGGTGGCGCAGCGGATCAAACTGCTGGCGGTGGACATGCCCACGCCGGACCTCGCGCTCGAGCTTCGCCCCGAAGGCTTCGACTGGCCGGTGCATCGCGCGCTGCTGCGCGAGGGCGTGCTGATCGCGGAGCAGGTGACCAATCTCGGGCCGCTCCTTGGCGGCCGCGCCGAGTTCATGTTTTGCCCGCTCAACATCGTCGATTGCGACGGAGCGCCGGCGCGGGTGCTGGCACGCGCGATCGCGGACTGAGCCGCCGGTCGCAGGCGGCACGCGCCTGATCGCGCCCGCCCCGGCTATCCGGACGGGTGGCCAGGGCCGCTAGAGGCGCGGCCGTCTCAGCTCTTCTTGCGGCTGCGCGATGCGCCGCACAGCGCCTGTTCGAGGTCGTCGCGCAAGTCGCCCGCGTCTTCGATCCCCACCGACAGCCGCACCAGCCTGGGCGTCAGCCCGACGGCCGCTTGTTCCTTGGCGGGGATGTCGGCATGGGTCATGCTCGACGGGTGGGTGATGAGGCTCTCCACGCCGCCCAGGCTTTCGGCCAGGAGAATGGTGCGCAGCGCGCCGAGGAAGCGGGGGACCGCGGCGGCGCTGCGCAATTCGAACGAAATGATAGAGCCGGGGCCGTCGGCCTGCGCCAGATGCAGCTCGCGCCGCGGATGCCCCTCCAGGCCGGGGTAAAAGACTCTGGCGACCGAGGGATGCTCCGCCAGGAACCGTGCAAGCAGTTCGGCTGTCTCCTGCGCGCGCGCCACCCGCAGGTGCAGGGTCTTGATCCCGCGCAACAGGAGCCAGCAGTCGAACGCCCCCGGAACGGCGCCCAGGGCCTTTTGGATAAAGAGCAGCCGCTGTGCCAGTTTCGCGTCGGCTGCGATGAGCGCGCCCCCGATCAGGTCGTTGTGTCCGCCCAGAAACTTCGTGGCGCTTTGGATCACCAGGTCCGCCCCCAGGGATAGCGGGCGCTGCAGCACGGGGGACATGAAGGTGTTGTCCACCAGCGTAAGCAGGCCGTGGCGTTTGGCCACCTTCGCCGCACCCCGCAGGTCGGCGATTTTCATGAGCGGGTTCGTGGGCGTCTCGATGAACAGGGCTTTCGTTCCCGGGCGCATGGCCGCCTCGATGCGCGAGCAATCGCCCATGTCGACGTAGTCGAACACCAGCCCAAGCGGGCGCAGCACCTGCTCGAACAGCCGGTAGCTGCCGCCGTAGAGGTCGTCCGAGCACAGAATCCGGTCTCCCGGCCCGAACAGGCCCATGGCGGCGGAGACCGCTGCCATGCCCGATGCGAAGGCGACGGCGCGCGTGCCCTGCTCCAGTTCCGCGAGGACGTCCTCGAGCGCGCCGCGTGTCGGATTTGCGGCGCGCGAATAATCGAATCCCCGGTGCTTCCCGAACGCCTCGTAGTGATAGATGGCCGACAGGTAAATCGGCGCGCTGATCGCGCCGTAAGACCGGTCTGTGCCCACCCCCGCCTGCGCGGATACGGTCCTTGCCGAGCGCGAGCGCCGGCTGCGAATTTTCATCCTGGTTCTCCCTTTAGGGCCCGCGGCACCATGGCGGTCTCTGCGTCCGCCGCGCTTGCTTACGCGAGCAGGCCCGCCGCCACCAGCGCCTGCCGGATGCGCTCGATTTCGGCGTCGGATATCTTCATCAGCGGCGGGCGCACCACGGCGCGCGGCAGCCGTCCGAGCAGCACCAGCGCTTCTTTCATGCGGTTGTGCATGTCCACCCAGGGTTCGGCGTAGAACACTTCGGCCGTGGGCCAGATGCGGTCGTTCAGTTTGCGCGCCGTGGCGAGGTCGTTCGCCTGCACCGCGCGAAACAACTGCGCCTGCAAATCGGCGATGACCGAGCCGCTGCCCGAGAGCAGGCCGTTGCAGCCCAGGACCAGGGAACTCAGCAGCCAGGCGCTGTGCGTCGTCAGCACGGTGACAGCCGGCGTGCGCGACTGCAGTGCGCGGATCTGCCGCTCGTGCAGCTGCGGGTTCGCGCTCCAGTCCTTGATCGCGCGCACCGTGGGCACCGCGTCGGCGATCTTGAGCAGGGTGGCGAGCGGATAGCCCTGGCCGCTGGCGGGTTGATATTGAAACAGGATCAAGGGCAGGTCGGTGACCTCCGCGATGCGCCGGAAATGTTCCACCGCCATCTCCGGCCTCTGGCCGAAGGTCGTGATGCCCGACGGAAACACGAGCAGGGCCGAGGCGCCGCCCGCATGCGCCATCTTCGCGATGCGCGCGGCTTCGATGCTGCCTTCGGCGTAGATGCCGTTGACGATGGGCACGCGCGCGCCGATTTCGTCCTGGGCGATCTCCAGCACCAGCTTCTGTTCGTCGAAGCTGCAGGAAGCCACTTCGGTCGCATGCGCGTTGATGGTGATCGCCGAAATACCGTTCACCGACGACACGTCGCGCAGGTGCGAGCGAAACGACGCCGCATCGATCGACAAATCGTCGTGAAACGGCAGCAGGGCCGCCGGAATCACCCCTTGGGGCAGATAGTTCTCGTGTCGCGGCATGTGTGGTCTCCGGTTCAGTGGGCGGTGCCGCTGTAATCCTGGGGAATGCGGCATTCGGCGACGCGCACAGTGCGCATCGGTGCCGGCGTATTGCGGCTGCGGCCGACGAAGCGCGGCACGCCGTCCGAGACCACCGCAGCGACGGCCGCGATGTCGCCGTTGCGCAGCGCATCGAGCGCATTGTCTTTCGATCCGCCGACGCAGGCGTCGAGCAGCACCACGTCCGCGTCGCAGCCCGGTCGGAGAAAGCCTGAATTGAGGCGGTAGACCTTCGCGTTGTTCCCGGTCGCTGCAGCGATTGCCCACTCGACCGGCATGTCGGTCAGGCTCGCCAGATGGCTGATGGTGTACATCATGCCCAGCGGCATGATGCCGCTGCCGGTGGGCGTATCGGTGGCGATGAGAAAGCGGTCGAACTGGTCCGCTTTGCGCACCAGGTCGCCGAGCAGCAGGGTGGTGCGCAGGTTGCCGGCGGTGCACACCTGCAGCGCGATCGTGCTCTCGTTCACGATGCGCGGGAAATCCCGGTCTGGCATGGCCACCGGTCCGCCGTTCACGTGAAAGGACACATCGGGCTGGATCGCGAGCAGATGGTCGGCCCAGATGCCGGAGGAGCCCGGGATGGACGAGCCGCCGGTGTGCACCATGGTCACCATGCCGTGCTTCTTCGCCCAGGCGATCATGGGCGCGTAATCGTAGGGCGTCTTCACCGAGCCGAAACCGGCCTTCGCCAGCCACACGCCCTTGGCCGCGATTTCCTCGAAGTCTGCTTCGACGAGGCCGGGTTCCATGATGATGGAGCCGCCCCAGACGCGCATGCCGCCCGGCCGGTAGTGCTCGAAACATTTCATCGCGGCTACCGCGAGGGCCTTGACCCCCTCTGGGTCCTTGGGGCGGCCGGGCACATGGACTTCGGACGCGCTGATCGCAGTCGTCACCCCGCCGTGCACGTAGCTCTCGAGAAAGCCCACGGTCTTTTGCCGCGGCGTGTAATCGCCGAAGGTGTTGTGCACCTGGGAATCGATGAGTCCGGGTATCGCGGTCACGCCGTCGGCGTCGATCACGACGTCGCAGGCGGCGAGCGCCTGGGAGGAGAGCGATCCGACTTCGACGATCTTTCCGCCGTCCATCAGGATGGCGTCGCCTTCGGCGTAGGGAACGCGCCAGTCGCCGCTGAGGATGGGGCCGAGGTTGACGATGGCTGTCTTCATGCTTGCTCCGGAAATCAGACCAGGCCGTTTTCGCCTTTGAGCTTGTCGTAGGCGAGGCCGCCCACGCGGGCGTTCAGCCGGCCGCGATTGGCCAGGCACAGGATCACCGCGATTTCATCTGGCATGGGCGCATCGGGCAGCATCAGGGTCATGCCGTCGTAATGCGAGCGCACGTAGAGGGCGTCCTTGCAGTTCATCGGGATGTCGATCGGCGTTCCCGCCATGGCGACCTTGGTCATCGAGGAAATCCAGGCCTTGCCGCCGCCGAGCGCGTCGCGCAGCGGCTCGGCGAACGCGCTCGTGAGCAGCGCATTGGCGTGCTCCTGCTCGCCGGAAATTCCGACCAGCGCCGCCTTGCCCAGGCTCTGCGCCTTGTAGGGCGCCAGGGCCGCCGCAGCCATGGCCACGAGTTCGCGGCCGAGTGCGGCGCTCGCCTTGATCATCGGGTTGAGATCCTTTACGTAGCGGCCGGCGTACGGATTGTCTATCACCACGACCGCGGCGACCTTGCGCAGCGGCAGCCTTGCCTCTTTTCCGTTTTCGATTCCGTTGTTTTCGATGAACGTGTAGCTGCGTTTGACTTTGAGTTTCATGGTTTTCCCTTTAAACCCTCTACAGAAGGGTGGCAGTGGCAAATGCGCCTTGAAAAGGCAAGAAACGAGCGTGCCTCACGATGGATTTACCCTGGCGTTTCCGGGGCAATTTCCTGAAATTCGCGCGTCATTATATCGTACGCCCGATTCGATTTAGTTACGGTGCCGCAGGCGATGCAACACTTCTCCTCCTGTTTCGTGATTCTCGATGGGGTGCCCCAGCCGCCTCCGCCAGCCGTTGTCATTTCCAGTATGTCGCCTTTGGCGAGAGCATGCGGGCCGCTCTTGTTAAGGCTTGTAGGACGCCTGCCCTGACGCGGAGGTGGCACGGCGCAGTGGGC
>CAYNVY010000129.1:0-12388 GCA_964400745.1 uncultured Enterobacteriaceae bacterium
GGCGTCATGCAGGGCCTGATGTGGCGCGACATCGGCCCGGACGGCGCGCTTACCTACACGTTTGTCGAGTCGGTGAAGGAGACCTATCCGTTCTATGTGATACGCCTGCTCGGAGGCTTGCTGTACTTCGCCGGCATGTTCGTGATGGCCTACAACGTCGCGAAAACAGTCGCAGGATCGCAGGCGGTGAACGCACCCATCCCGGCAGTCGCCGCAGCGCACGCCTGAGCGGAGAGAAACATCATGAACTTCAGTCACAGCATGATCGAAAAGAACAACGCCCTGATGATCGTCCTGATTGTCGTTGCTATCGCGTTCGGCGGTTTGGTGGAAATCGTGCCGCTGTATTTTCAGAAATCCACCACCGAACCGGTGGCCGGGTTGAAGCCCTACACGCCGGTGCAGCTCGCGGGACGCGACATTTATCTGCGCGAAGGCTGCTACAACTGCCATTCGCAGATGATCCGGCCGCTGCGCGCGGAGACCGAGCGCTACGGGCACTATTCGGTCGCCGGCGAATTCGTCTACGACCATCCGTTCCAGTGGGGCAGCAAGCGCACCGGTCCGGACCTGCACCGCGTCGGCGGCAAGTACAACGACGACTGGCACCGCAGGCACTTCGATAATCCGCGCGCCCTGGTGCCCGAATCCAACATGCCGGCTTATCCCTGGCTGGCGAAGACCGCTGCGCGCAGCGACGACATCGAGGCCAAGATGCGGGCCATGCGCAGCGTGGGCGTTCCCTACAGCGATGCGGATATCGCCGGCGCGGCCAAGCAGCTCGCGGGCAAGACCGAGCAGGATATTTTGATTGCCTACCTGCAGGGGCTGGGTACCGCCATCAAGCTGGGCGCCCCGCCCGCAAGCGTGAGGAAATGATGGAAATCAATCTATTGCGCTCGATTGTCACAGTGGTGTTTTTTGTGCTGTTCGTGGCCATTGTGCTGTGGGCCTACAGCGACCGCAGCAAAGCGGGCTTCGATCAGGCGGCGCGACTGCCGTTTGACGAAGAGGACGACAGAATCGGATACGGGGAGCGGAAATGAGCGATTTCACCAGCGGTTTCTGGAGCGTCTACATCAGCATCATCACCATCGTGAGCATCATCGCCTGCGGCGTGCTGCTGCAGGTGTTGAGCACGCGCAAGGCGCCCTCTGACACGGAAACGACCGGCCATTCCTGGGACGAGGATCTGTTCGAGTACAACAATCCGCTGCCGCGCTGGTGGATCTGGTTGTTCTACATCACCATCGTGTTCGGTCTTTTGTATCTCTTCCTGTACCCCGGTTTGGGCAGCTATACCGGTTCCTACAAATGGACCTCGACGAAGCAGTTCGACGAGGAAGTGGCGCAGGCCAACGCGCTGTCCGGACCGATCTACGAAAAATACGCGAAGACAGAAGTGAAACAGCTGGCCGCCGACCCGGTTGCGATGGCTATCGGCCAGAAACTGTTCCTGAACAACTGCTCGCAGTGCCATTCCTCGGACGCGCGCGGCGGCAAGGGCTATCCGAACCTGACCGACATCCACTGGATGTGGGGCGGTGAGCCGGAGCAGATCAAGGAGACCATCGCCAATGGTCGCAAGGGGGTGATGCCGCCCTGGGGAGCCGTTTTGGGGGAGGACGGCGTTAAGGACATGGCCCACTACGTGATGTCGCTCAACGGCAGCACTTTCGATTCCCTGCGCGCCGCGCGCGGCAAGGAGAAGTACCCCTCGGTCTGTGCCGCCTGCCATGGCCCGGAGGCCAAAGGCAACCCGGCCATAGGCTCGGAGAACCTGACCGTCAAGGCGCTGTTGCACGGCTCGGACGAGCCGGCGTTGATCGAGACTATCAGCAAAGGCCGCATCGACGTCATGCCGGCGCAAAAGGAACTCCTGGGCGAGGCCAAAGTGCATATACTGACCGCCTATGTGTGGAGTCTTTCCAACAAGCCTGCTGCTGCGGCCGCGCCGGCGGCAACGCCTGCCGCAGCCAAGTGAGCGCCGCATAGCGGCGCCTGCGTCAAGCCGGCCGCGGTTCGTCCCGAGACGAACCGCGGGCAGCTGCACTCCATGACCCGTCGCCAAGTGCACCGCGCTTCGCGCCCATAATTGCTTTTGAGCCTTGCGTGAACGATCTTCCGAAAAAATCCGACCTGTCCAAGCCGGGCGAGATCGTCGAACAGCCTCTGTATGAAGCACGCCAGGAAATCTACGCGCGCGCCGTAAGCGGCTGGTTCGCGCGCTGGCGCTGGGCCCTGGTCTTCATTACCCAACTGGTGTTCTACGGCGGTCCCTGGTTGATGTGGAACGGGCGCCAGGCGGTGCTGTTCGACCTCGTGGCGCGAAAATTTTATATTTTCGGCGTGGTCTTCTGGCCGCAAGACTTCATCTACCTGACCGGCCTTCTGGTCATATCGGCGCTGTCGCTGTTCCTGTTTACCGCGGTAGCGGGGCGGCTCTGGTGCGGCTTCGCCTGTCCGCAGACCGTGTACACCGAGATCTTCATGTGGATAGAGCGCAAGGTCGAGGGCGAACGCTCGGCGCGCATGAGGCTGGATCAGGCGCCCATGTCAGCCCGCAAAGCCGGCCTCAAGGCGGCCAAGCACGGATTGTGGGTGGCGCTGTCCATCTGGACCGGCTTTACCTTCGTCGGCTATTTCACGCCGATCCACCAGCTCGTCGCCCAAGTAGCGAGCCTGGGTGCGCCGGTAGTGCCCGGCGCGTCGCCAACGCTGGGGCCGTGGGAGATATTCTGGATCCTGTTTTACGGCTTCGCCACCTACGGCAACGCGGGCTGGATGCGCGAGCAGGTGTGCAAGTACATGTGCCCGTATGCGCGCTTCCAGAGTGCGATGTTCGATCCGGACACGCTGATCATCACCTACGATCCTGGGCGCGGCGAACCGCGCGGGCCGCGGTCGCGCAACGCCGACGCGACCTCGCTCGGGTTGGGACATTGCGTCGATTGCAGCATCTGCGTTCAGGTCTGCCCGACCGGAATCGATATCCGCAACGGCCTGCAATACGAGTGCATAGGCTGTGCCGCCTGCATCGACGGCTGCAATCAGGTGATGGCGCGGGTGGGTTACCCCAAAGGGCTGATTCGCTACACTACGGAGAACGCGTTGCAGCAGAAGCTGTCTTCGCGCCAGATCATGGCACGCACGCTGCGGCCGCGAGTGCTCGTCTATGCCGCCGTACTCTGCGTCATCATCGCCGCCATTGGGGCTACTCTGGTCATGCGCGTGCCGCTCAAGTTCGACGTGATCCGCGACCGTGCGACTATTTCGCGAGAGGTGGACGGAGGCTGGGTGGAGAACATCTATCGCCTGCAGATCATGAATACGCAGGAAACGCCGCATCGTTTCCTGATTCGTGCGCGCGGCATGCCGACGCTGCACCTGGCGGATGACGCAGCCGTCGATATCGCCGGCGCCACGATGCGCATGGTCCCGGTGCGCGTGCGCGTTCAGAAAGGCGAGTTGCATGCCGGGTCGCACAAAATCGAGTTCGAAGTGTCGGCGGTGGACGACGCGGCCATCGTGGCGCGCGAGCGCTCGGTTTTCCTGGTGCAATGAGGCGGCGATGAGCAAGGCGCCAACCCAAGCCTGGTACCGCGAACCCTGGCCGTGGATACTCATGTCCGGGCCGGCCATCGTAGTCGTCGCCGGCTTCATCACCGCCTGGCTGGCATTCAGCAATGCCGACGGTCTGGTGGTCGACGATTATTACAAGCAGGGACTGGCGATCAATCAGACGCTGGGCCGGCGCGATACGGCCGCTCGCCTGGGTGTGCGGGCCGAAGTGTATTTCGGCGTAGGGCGTGTCAGCGTCAATATTGAAAACGCCGAAGTGCGCGGAAAATTGAAGCTGCGTCTGGTGCACCCGAGCCGCGTCGGCAGGGACCAGAGCGTGGAACTGGCCGCGGTCAGACCGGGCGGGTACGAGGGCGCGCTGCAGATGCCGCCGCCGGGACGGTGGCACGTCGTTCTGGAAGACAGCGACTGGCGCCTGGCCGGCGACTGGATACTGCCCGCGGCGGGCGTTCTCGTATTGTCGGGGCGGTCGTCTCTGCCATCCGTAGCCGGCAGTCCGAAGGAGGGGAAGCAATGAAACAGCAACTCATGTGGATCCTGTGGCCCGCTTTCCTGGTGGCCGGTATCGCCGACGGACTTATCTTCAGCCTGTTCGATCCGCAGGACATGCACATATTCGGGGAGCCTGTGGACCTGGATCGAAGGGCGGTCTATTCGATCGGGTTTTTCTTATTTTGGGGCTTTGCCGCTGCATCGAGCACGCTGACCTGCCTGCTGCAGCGCTCTTCGTCCGAAATCAACCGCTGCCCGCTGCCGGCATCGGCGCGTCCCGACGCATGTCCGAAGCAGGGGCAGTCGGGAGGATGTAGCTAACTTACCGCAATACGGGAGGCATCATGTTCAAGAACATACTGATACCGACAGACGGTTCGAAGTTGTCGCTCAAGTCGATCAAGTCAGGCGTGGCATTCGCCAAGGGCATCCATGCCCGGGTCACCGGCTGCTACGTGGTCGAGCCGTTCCAGCCGTACTATTTCGGCGACTACATCCCCCCGGACATGCCTAGCCCGAAGGAATTCGAGCGGCATGCGCGCGAGGCGGGCGAAACGCACCTGAAGCAGATCGAAGCGGCGGCACTAGCGGCAGGGGTGGCCTACAGCGGATCGGTGGTGAAGGCGGAAACGCCCTATGCCGGCATCATCGGCGCGGCCAAGAAGGCGCGCTGCGACCTCATTTTCATGGCTTCGCACGGCCGCAGCGGCCTCACCGGGCTTCTATTGGGCAGCGAGACGCACAAAGTGCTCACGCACAGCAAGATTCCGGTCCTGGTGTACCGCTAAAGGAATAGGGCAGGTACGGCAGCCGACTAGGCCGGGCCTGTAGCAGGCGGTGTTCGGTTCTTTTCCGGCGCAGGCGCGAGTTCGCCCGGACGGGTTGTGTCCCTAGCCGGGGTCCCGGCCGAGCACGCTCTTCAGGCCTTCGCTGTCGAGAATGCGGATGTTCTTCTGCTGCACGCCGATAAAGCCGTCTTCCTGGAATTTGGAAAAGGTGCGGCTGACGGTTTCCAGCTTCAAGCCCAGATAGCTGCCGATTTCCTCGCGTGTCATGCGCAGATTGAATTCCGAGGGCGAATAGCCGCGCGAAGTGAAGCGCTGCGACAGGTTGAGCAGAAAAGCGGCCAGCCGCTCCTCCGCGCGCATGCTTCCCAGGAGCAGCATGACGCCGTGTTCGCGCACGATTTCGCGGCTCATGACCTTGTGGAAATGTTGCTGCAGCACGTAAATCTCGCGCGACAATTCTTCCAGGCGGCCGTAGGGGATGACGCATACCTCGCTGTCTTCCAGGGCGACCGCATTGCAGGAGTGCTGGTCCGAACCGATGCCGTCCATGCCCAGCATGTCGCCCGCCATGTGGAATCCGGTGACCTGGTCGCGCCCGTCTTCCATCACCAGGGTGGTCTTGAAAAATCCGCTGCGCACGGCGTAAAGAGAGCCGAATTTCTCTTCTGAACGGTATACGCTGTCGCCGCGCTTGACCCGCTTGCGGGTATAGACCATCTGGTCCAGTTTTTCGATCTCGTCCGAATTGAGTCCTGTCGGAAGGCACATCTCGCGCAGGCTGCAGTTCGAACACGCATTCTTGAGTGCGTGAATATCAATTACCCGGGCAAGCTTGGGGGCGCTCATATTGTGTGCACGCAAGCGAGTACTGGTTTGATCCACATCAACATTCCCATTCTGGAATTAGGCAGACTTGACCGATGAACGTAAAAGCCTTGCGCATAAATCCGTCCCAAAACAACCTGCAGGTTGATGCCGGGCTGCTGAGAAAATTCAACATCAGCGGTCCGCGCTATACCTCTTATCCGACCGCAGATCGTTTCGTCGAAGCCTTTGACGAGGCTGCATATCGCAGCTGGCTGGCGAAGCGCAATGTGGGCGGCATGACCCGATCGCTGGCATTATACGTCCACTTGCCCTTTTGCGACACCATTTGCTATTACTGCGGCTGCAACAAGATTGTCACCAAAGATCACGGCCGTTCCTCCAAGTACTTGAAATACCTGGGGCGCGAGATCCGGCTGCAGAGCGCGGAGCTGGGCGGAAGGCGGCGCGTGACGCAAATGCACTGGGGCGGCGGCACCCCGACCTTTCTCAGCGAGGCCGAACTTACCGAACTGATGCAGATGATACGCGAAGGCTTCGATCTCGACCCGAACGGCGAGCATTCGATCGAGGTCGATCCGCGCAAGGTCGGCGAAGCGAAAGTCGCGCTACTGGGCGAACTGGGCATGAACCGGATCAGCGTCGGCGTGCAGGACTTCAACCCCGACGTCCAGCGCGCCATCAATCGCATCCAGAGCGTAGAAGAAACCATCGCGGTAATCGAGGCGGCGCGCAAGCACGGCTTCAAGTCGGTCAATACCGATCTCATCTACGGCCTGCCCAAGCAGACGCTGGCCGGATTCGGCGAAACCCTGGCACAGGTGATCAAGTGTTCGCCGGACCGCATTGCGCTGTACAACTACGCGCATTTGCCGGCCGTGTTCAAGCCTCAGCGGCGCATTCTGGACGCCGACATGCCCAAGCCCGAGGTCAAGCTGCAGCTGATGATCAGCGCGATCGAAACGCTGCTCGCCGCGGGCTATGTCTACATCGGCATGGATCATTTCTCCAAGCCGGACGACGACCTCGCCGTGGCGCAGCGCCAGGGGCGCCTGTACCGCAATTTTCAGGGCTACTCGACCTACGGCGACTGCGATCTCATCGGCCTGGGCGTCTCGGCGATCGGGAAGATCGGTCCGACCTATTGCCAGAACGTGCGCACCCTGGAAGAGTACTACGACCGGCTAGACAACGATCTGCTGCCGGTGATGCGCGGCATCGAAGTCACGGCCGACGACCTGGTGCGGCGCGCCGTGATCCAGGCGCTGTCATGCCACTTCGAGTTGTCGATGGAGGCCATAGGAATCGCGCACCTGATCGATTTCAAGAGTTACTTCGCCGTGGAACTGGAGGAGTTGCGCGCCTACGCCAAGGACGGGTTGGTGGAAATAGACGGCGACTGGATCGTCGTCACCCCCAGCGGCCGGCTGCTGGTGCGCATACTGTGCATGGTGTTCGACAAGTACCTGCGCCAGGCCAGCCGGCGCGCAAGCTATTCCAAAGTCATCTAGCCGATATCATGGAGGCCCAGTTCGCGGCCGCCTTCCTGATCGGGCTGCTGGGCGGCGTCCACTGCGTGGGCATGTGCGGGGGCATCGTCGGCGCGCTCACCGTGCAGATGCCGGACCGGCGCCCCGCATGGAGCCTGCATCTGACCTACAGCGCGGGGCGCATTGCGAGCTACGCTGTCGCCGGCGCCATCATGGGCGCGATAGGCGGCGTAGGGTTGTTTTTCGAGCAAATATTGCCGATGCAGTTGCTGCTCTACGTGTTTGCCAACCTGATTTTGATCAGCCTGGGCTTGTATCTCGCCGGTTTCGGCAGCGGACTGATCCGGTTGGAGGCGTTGGGTAGTTCTTTGTGGCGCCGGATTCAGCCCTACAGTGTCAAAGTTCTGCCGGCCGATACCGTCGGCAAGGCATTTGTCTTGGGCGCGCTTTGGGGATGGCTGCCCTGTGGCCTGGTATACAGCCTGCTTGCGAGCGCGATGTTGAGCGGCGGGGCAGCCAGCGGCGCCATGGTAATGCTGGCTTTCGGCCTCGGAACGCTTCCCAACCTGCTGCTCGCGGGAATGGCTTTCAAGCAATTGCGCGATTTTACTTCCGACCGGCGGGTCAGAGTGGCGGCCGGTGTGCTGGTCGCCGGCTTCGGCGTCGTGGGCCTGATCAAACTCTCCCATATGGGCGAGCATATCCGCCGCGGGCTGCTAAGCATTACGTGACAACTCAGCAAGGAAAACAGCGTGACCAGAATTCTCATCGCATTGGACGGATCCTCACATTCGGCCAAGGTCGCCAAGGCGGCGATCCGGCACGCGGCGGCGTGCAAGGTGGCGCCGGAACTGCACCTGGCCTACGTGCATCTGCCGATTCCGACGCTTGGAGGCCTGATCAAGCCGGTCGGGCACGAAGCGCTGCAGCGCTATTACCGGGAGGAGGGCGAGGACGCGCTGCGCGGGGCGAAGAGGCTGCTCGATCGAGCCAAACTGTCCTGCAAACAGCATATCCTGGTCGGCCCTGTCGCCGAAACGCTGGCGCTAGAGGCGGGAAGACTGAAGTGCGACCTGCTTATCATGGGCACACACGGCATGGGCGCCTTGTCGGGCATGCTGCTTGGCTCGGTCGCCGCCAAGACCGTGCATTTGGCACACTGCCCGGTAATGCTTATCCGGGAGTGAGCGCCATGCATGACAAGCCGGTCCGGTCACGGCGCCAGAATATCTGGTCCGGCCGCGGCTTCAATGCAGACTTCCCAAGTATAATGCTTCACTCTCCCACCTGATGATGAAAGAAGCCTCTAAATGAAATTTTTCCCGGTCGTGCTTGCTCTGTCCGTCGTTTCCACATCGGTTCTCGCCCAGGCGCTTCCATCCGGCCATCCGCAGATGGGCGCGGCGAAAGACGCGAAGGCGGCGCCCGCAGCGCCCGCGGCTCAACTGCCGCAGAAGGCCAAGGTGCTGAGCGCGATCGATGCGGCGGGCTACACCTACCTCGAAGTCACACAGAACAAGAAGACGCTGTGGCTGGCAGGGCCGAAGGTCGTCGCCAAGAAAGGCGATGTGATCCGCTTCGACGACGGCATGGTGATGACGAACTTCGAGAGCAAGACACTGAAGCGCACCTTCCCGGCGGTTACTTTCGTCAACATGGTGGTCGTCACCAAGGAAAAGGAATAGGGCTTAGAACGGGAGCGGGTGCCGTAGGCCCGCTAGACACGGCCTAGACATGACGACCCAAGACGCAGCGCGGATCTGGCAGGCGAGGCTGCTCAAGCATGGCCTGGACGAGGTCAGGCGGCTGGCGACGAAGCGGCCGCTCAAACCCAGGGCCCGCCGGTTCATTTTTCTTCGCCACGGCGAAACCGAAGGCAACGCCAAGAGGCTGTATCAGCCGCCCGACATCCCGTTGAACTCCACCGGCGAAGCGCAAGCCCGGCGCGCGGCCGAGTATTTGCGCGAGCACCCGGTAGAGCGCATTTTCGCAAGCGACATGCTGCGGGCCTGGCAGACCGCCCATGCCGCAGCGCAAGTCGCGGGCGCACCCGTGGTAGCCGAACCGCTACTGCGCGAAAGGTGGTTCGGCGACCTGGTCGGCACCTCGTCTTTGGATCTCGACTGGCGGTATGAGCCGCCGAACGGGGAGACGCTGCAGGAATTTGTGGCGCGTACCCAGGATGGATTCCACAACGCTCTGGACAGCGACGCGTCGACTCTGGTTGTGGCCCATGGCGGATCGCTCTATGTTCTCGTCTACAGCCTGGGCGCGGATTTGCTGGAAGAGCATATCGCCAACGCCACGCCCCTGCTGTTTGACTATGAAACCGACGCCGGTTGCTGGCGCATCAGCAATATTGCGCCGGTAAGTGTCACGGCGGGCTATCGCCGCACGACGGACTAGCGGGCCGCGCCAGGATTGCGCTGCTTCCCTCCAGCACGGGGATAGATCCGGATTCCCTGGCCGCATCCGCGCCGGGCGCAGCTTCCGCGCAAGCGCGCGTGTAGGACAAACTCCTACACGATTATTCGCACGGCAAGCAGTCAATAATCGGACAAACTCCTATTTACCCCAACGGGCGTGACGCTGACAATGGCACCGTGCCTGCGCCAATGGGCGCGTGAGCGGCAACAACCAGTGGAGAACAGGAATATGAACATGTCCGACATGATGGGCGAAATCCGGGACCTCAACCTGACCTATCTCATGCTTGCACAGCAGATGATACGGGAGGACAAGTCCGCCGCAGTCTACCGGCTCGGCGTGAGCCAGGAACTGGCGGAGATTCTGTCCGGCCTGACACCGGCGCAGGTGCTGAAAATGGCGGGGTCCAACGTCCTGCTGTGCCGCATGCGCTTCGACGACAAGCTGATCCTGGGCTTGTTGACCACCCACGGCAAAGACCATGCCATGCCGCAATCGCATGCCGCCATCCTGCTCTCGCAGCAGCCCGTCGAAGAGTTGGTCTGAGGCTTCCCGCCGGAGGGCGTATGAAAAACAAGAGCGTAGTGTCCGAAGGCAAGCAGATTCAACTCGCAATCGAATTGATCAACCTTGGCGCCCGCTTGCAGGTGCTGGAGTCCGAAACCGGCCTGAGCCGGGAGCGCCTGCTCAAGCTGTATAAGGAAGTCAAGGGAGAGTCGCCGTCCAAAGGCATGCTCCCTTTTTCGGCCGACTGGTTCCTGAGCTGGCAGCCGAACATCCATTCGTCCCTGTTTGTGGACATCTATCACTATCTGATTGCCCACACCGGGCTGCGCGGCATCGAAGCCTTGATCAAGGCCTACCGTCTGTATCTGGAGCATGTCCAGGCGAACGGCCTGGAGCCGATACTGACCCTGACGCGGGCCTGGACGCTGGTCCGCTTTCTCGGTTCGCTGCTGGAAACGGCGGCCTGCACACGCTGCGGCGGGCATTTCATCGTGCACAGCCTGGAGCTGAACACGGACTACGTCTGTGGTTTGTGCCGCCCCCCTTCGCGCGCAGGCAAGACCAAGAAGCACGCCTCCGAACTGATTCAAGCCGCGCTTGCGGCCGCCTGAGCCGGCGCGCCGGATGCGCGGCGCGCGAGTTTCCACCCGCCGTTTGGCGCAATAGCGGGGTAAATTCAGCGCTGTTTCCGGCTTGCTCGCGCCTCCGCAACTGGTATCTTTTCTCCGAAATGCGATCTAGCTCCGCTCCGATGACATGACGAATCTGGCGCGGTCCGTGCGGACGTAGGAGGAAATTGTGCTGGTCATCGTCGGTTACCTGATAGTCATCGCCTCGGTTTTTGGCGGTTTCGCCCTCGCCGGCGGGCACCTCGCTTCACTGCTGCAGCCGGTGGAACTGTTGATGATAGGCGGCGCCGCCCTCGGCGCGTTCCTGGTAGGCAACACGTCCAAGGTGATCAAAGCGACGCTGAAGGCGCTGCCGACTTTGCTCAAAGGGTCGCGCTACGACAAAGCCTTGTACCTGGAGACGCTCGCCCTGCTGTTCGACATATTGGCCAAGGTGCGCAAGGAAGGCCTGATGTCGATCGAGGGCGACGTGGACGAACCCGAGAAGAGCCCGGTCTTCGGCAAGTACCCGAAAGTGACTGCCGATCATCATGTGGTGGAATTCCTGACCGACTATCTGCGCCTGATGGTCGGGGGCAATTTGAACGCGTTCGAAATCGAAAATCTGATGGACAATGAAATCGAGACCCATCACCACGAGGGTGAAGTGCCGGTGCACGCGATCGCGAAAATGGGCGACGCCATGCCGGCGTTCGGCATCGTGGCCGCCGTGATGGGGGTGGTGCATACCATGGCCTCCGTGGGCATACCGCCGGCGGAACTGGGCATCCTCATCGCCAACGCGCTGGTCGGAACCTTCCTCGGTATTTTGCTCTCCTACGGTTTTGTCGGCCCGCTGTCGACGCTGCTCGAGCACAAGCTGCACGAGTCGACCAAGATGTACCAGTGCATCAAGGTCACGCTGCTGGCTAGCCTCAACGGCTACGCGCCGCAGGTGGCGGTCGAATTCGGGCGCAAAGTGCTGTTTTCGACCGAGCGGCCGACCTTCGCCGAGCTTGAGGCGGAGATGAAGGCGCGCAAGGCGCATTGAGGCGCGCGCCTGCGCAGGACCAGCCAGCATGAGCGACGAAGCCCAGCGACCGATTATCGTAAAGCGCATCAAGAAGAACGCCGGCGGTGCGCATGGCGGGGCGTGGAAGATCGCCTACGCGGACTTCGTCACGGCGATGATGGCGTTCTTCCTGCTCATGTGGCTGCTCGGTTCCACCGCCAAGGGCGATCTTCAGGGTATAGCGGATTACTTCCAGACGCCGCTCAAGGTGGCGTTGATGGGAGGCAGCGGCAGCGGCGACAGCTCGAGCATCATCAAGGGCGGCGGGCAGGATCTCACCCGTACCGAGGGGCAGCAGAAAAAAGGCGAGATTCGCGAGGAGAAGCG
The DNA here is from genome assembly GCA_964400745.1 of uncultured Enterobacteriaceae bacterium. Lineage (GTDB taxonomy): Bacteria > Pseudomonadota > Gammaproteobacteria > Burkholderiales > SG8-39 > 2-12-FULL-64-23. The sequence continues at coordinate 12,119 of CAYNVY010000129.1, forward strand.
GGTCATCAACCTGAAGGCAGCCGAGGCGGAACATGCGCGCCAGGAAAAGCGCAAACTCGCCGAACTGAAGGAGCGCATCGAGCAGGCGATCGAAAACTCGCCGGCGCTGAAGCAGTATCGCAACCAGATGCTGCTCGACATGACTTCGGAGGGCTTGCGCATACAGATCATGGACGAATTCAACCGGCCCATGTTCGCCAGCGGCAGCGCGCAAGTGCAGACGTTTGCCCGCGACATCCTGCGCGAGATCGGCAAGGCGCTGAACGACGT
>CAYNVY010000130.1:0-12359 GCA_964400745.1 uncultured Enterobacteriaceae bacterium
GGAATCGGCGTGATCGCGTTCACGCCGTTCTTGATGTTCGCCCAATAGGTCTGCAGGTCGTCCGCTTTGGGAAACAGACAACTCATGCCGACGATGGCGAGGGGACAAGACTGCTTCTTGCTCATTGCTCGATACTCATGGATTCAGGGCTTTGCTCAATTCACTTTGCTGCAGAGGCCGTCCGTACTCAGCGACTGCGTCTGCAACCGCCAATTGTACCCCTTGCGCATGCAAATTCTGACGGCGCAGCTGCAGTGCCGCCCCATACAACAGATTCTGGTTGACCAGCACCACATGCCGGTTTTCCGGCTGTTCGAGGAAGCTGCCGCGCGCCCACTCGTTGAAAGCCCCCATGGCCGGTCCGCACCAGACCTGATAATCCATCGCCCGCGACGCGTCGCCCGCGTTGGCCCAGCGCGAACTCAGTCCAAGATAGCTGCGAAACACGAGCGCCATCCTGTGTTTGGGGTCGCGCTCGGCGCGCTCGACCTGGGACGGATCGCGCTTCAGAAAGAACGCCCTGGTGCTTTGCCAGGCTTCCTCCAATGTGGTGCGCAAAAGCTGCTTTTCAAGGAATACTTTGTCCGCTTCGGACAAATTCTCCAGGCCCGCGTGCGCCCGGTAAAGATCATACAGCCTCCCCGCGCGCATGGGGAACATGGTACCGCGCTTGAGCACCTGCACGCGCACACCCATTTCGAACATGTCGGCCGCCGGCGCCATGGCGGTATCGGCCTGCCCGGCCTGCGCCAGCAGCGCGCGCACGGCGTCGCAACTGCCCGATTCGGTGCAGGCCTGGTTCACCGACCCGGTCAGGACGTAAGCCGCTCCCATGGAAAAGGCCGCCGCCAGGGCTGCAGGCGTGGACAATCCGCCCGCTGCGCCCACGCGCAAGGGCGCGGCATAGCCGTGCTGGGCCTGCATCCGGTCGCGCAGCGCGAGCATCGCCGGCAGCAGGGCCACCAGCGGGCGATTGTCGGTATGTCCGCCGGAATCGGCTTCCGCCGTGAGGTCCTGCGCCATCGGCACCTGCTGCGCGAGCGTCACCTGTTCCTGGGTAATTTCGCCGGTGCGCACGAGTTCGGCCAGAAGTTTGGGCGGAGGCGGGGAGAAAAACTGGCTTGCGACTTCGACGCGCGAAACCTTGGCGATGATGCGGTTGGGCGTCACCACCCCGCCTTCGGCGTCGCGGGCGATGCCTCTGACCCGATAGCGCACCAGCGGCAGCGTGAGCCGCAGATAAGCCGATGCTTCCACCAGCCTGATGCCGCGCCGCAGATACAGATCGGCGACGCGGGCCTCGAGTTCCGGCTCGTTCGGGCTGTGGATCAGATTGAAGCCGTAGGGTGCGTCCGCCATCGAGGCGGACAACTGGTCTATGGCCGCCTCGACGCGCTCCAGGCTCAGTCCTGCGGCGCCGAAAAATCCGAGCATGCCCGAGCCGCCCATCGCTTCGACCAGACGGGTCGAAGCGATGCCGTTGGCCATCGCCCCAGCCACACAGGCGTAGCGCAGGCGATGGTCCCGGCAGAACGCGGCGTCGCCCAGAGACTCCGGCGGTAGCGCGGGCGCAATGCCGGCGACCGGATAGCCTCCGGCTGCAGGCGATTCACACTCCAATTGCAGCGTGCCGCCGCGTGCTGCGGCCAGAGCGCCGTCTGTCCGGATCAACAGCAGCGGCCGGTCCAGGCGCGCGATGGCGTGGCCTGTTTCCGACGCGTCGGCGATGGACGAGTCGCTGCCCGGGTTCCACCAGGCTGCTGTGCGGGATTTTGCGAACGACATGGGATTCGATTCCGCGCTTTTCGAAAAAATGAATGATCAACAATGAACGACAAACAAGTGAACGAAAAACGACGGGAAAAGACTGCAAGCGATCCCGCCTCTTTGCGCACGCCTGGCCGGCGGCGGTGGTCTCGCGCTGATTGCGCGCCACCGGGTAGTAAGCACGGCGCACATTGTACCCGCACCGGGCCGCCTGCAGTTCCGTCAAGGTGCGCGAAAGCGGGGCGAAAACGCTGCGCCGTCGCTTCAATTGCCGTCCGCGGCCGGCGCGGGGCCAGTATAATCCACCGCTTTTTGGTCCTCCCCATGTGGTTCAAGAACCTCGTTGTCTACCGGCTGCCGGCCGATCTTTCGATCGAAGCGGATGATCTGGAGCGCAAGCTCGTGCATCAGGCGCTGCAGCCCTGCGGCGGCATGCAGATGGAAAGCCGCGGCTGGACCTGCCCGCACGAGGACGGCCTGTTCCTGTTTCAGCAGCGGCGCCAATACCTGCTCGCGCTGGGCGTGGAGCAAAAGCTCCTGCCCGCCTCGGTCGTGCGCCAGGAGGCGGAACTGCGCGCCGAAGACATCGCGCGGCGCCAGGGACGCCCGGTCGGCCGCAAGCAGATGCGGGAACTCAAGGATCAGGTGACGGACGAATTGCTGCCGCGCGCGCTGGCGCGCCGGCGCATCACCTACGGCTGGATAGACGCGGCGAAGGGCTGGCTCGCCGTGGACGCCGCGGCGGACGCGAAAGCCGAACAGTTCATGGAGGCCCTGCGGCGCGCCGAAGAAACCATGCCGGCCAGGCGGCTGGAGACGCAGCGCTCGCCTGCTTCGGCCATGGCGGAATGGCTGCTGCAGGGCGAGGCCCCCGGTGCGTTCGGTATCGACCAGGACCTCGAACTGCGCGCGGCCGACGCGAGCAAAGCCACGGTGCGCTACGTGCGCCACAATCTCGAAGGCAAGGAGGTTCGCGATCACATCGCAGCGGGCAAGACCGTGGTGCGACTGGGACTCACCTGGAACGACAAGATTTCTTTCGTGCTGACCGAGCCGTTGCAGATCAAGCGCTTGACCTTCCTCGACATTCTCAAACAGGACTCCGCCACCGAGGCGCAAGACAAGGACGAGCAGTTCGAGATCGAATTCGCGCTGATGACGGGCGAACTCGCGCTGATGCTCGCCGATCTGACCAAGGCGCTGGGCGGAGAGAAGGCATGAGCGTTGCGCCGAGGTGAAGCGCCACGCGACGGGTAGGGCGGAATTCACATCCCACGCGCGACCGGCGCGCGTCGTCCCTGCGGGCGTCATGGCTCTGGTATTCGGAGAACTGAAAAAATTGGTTTTGCGCTTGAGTCTGACGCACGCGGCAGGCCCATGTACCTGCGCCCGATCAGGCAGGCGCCGCGCAGACTGCCTGAATAGTCTCCCGTAACGAACAAGGCCGGGCCGATGGCCGGCGGCGCGCCGTTGCGTCTATGTGCGCTACCAGACAGCGCAAATTTAATTTTGGTGCAATGCAACAAAATTGTCTTACATTTGTCGAAATTGAAGTAATATGTAATTGTGCTCAAGTAGTTACAGCATCAATAAAATTTATGCAGTGCATCACAATTGGTAATCAGGAGAGCTTCAGATGAACTCTGACCAAAGCGTAGGAAATTGCATCAAAACAGGGGCTCAGTTGGATGGTTTGCGGCTCAGCGCGAGGGAACGCCGGATGGCGGCGCACTATCTGCACCAAGGGGAGTTGCTGGCGGATTTTCTGATCTGGCTGCTGGCCGTTGCGCGCAAGGTTCTTGCCGCCGTCGCGAACTGGACGCAGGCGCTAGGCAGTCAGGCCAAGGCGGCACCTGTCAGGGCTGCGGTCCGATAGGCATGGCGCGATGACGCCCAACCGCGAAGCGCGGGGCCCCTGCCTGATCGAGGCCGGTGCGCTGGACCTCCAGGACGGCAGCCACTGGCAGCCCTGGCTGCGCCTTGCACCGTTGCCCGAAGCCGATTTCAGGATCGCCGCCCAGGCGTTTCACGACCTCAAACCCGTGTTCGGCAGCGAAGGAGCGGCGATACGCTACGCGATCGAGTTGGGCCGGCGTCTGGCAGACGAGCACGCGGCGCGGGCAGCGGCGCCTGGCAATCCCTCCCGGAGTTTCACGTTCCCCCAATCCCTGCTTGACGTGCCGGGCGCCGCGCCGCGGCTAGGCGAAGCGTCGCGAGATGGATCAGGGCGGGACGCGCAGGATGCACGTACCCCGCGCGGCCGACGTGCGCCGCACTCACCGCGACTCTAGAACTGCGAGGCCGGGTTAGAAGCGCGAGGCCGAGTACAGCGGCGGGGCGGATGGGCAGCTTAGCCGCAGCGGCGAAGGGGGGAACATCTGGCCGAGCGCAGGCTTGCAAACCAATTTTGATAATGAGATTGACTTGCATTTTCCTTCGACCTATGCTGATCGTGAAACAGCGGGGATGGACGGGCAAGGCGAGACCGAACCTTCGCCTTATGCAAGAGGAGAGACTATCGTGGCGATCGGAGCGATTGGATCTGTAGGCGCGGTTGGAATCGGCTCGACGATGGGCATAAGCGCGGCGGCGCAGGTGTTGGTACAACTCGCGTCGGTGAGTGCATTGCCGGCATCAGCGGCTGCGGTGGATACGGCGGGTATCAAGCCCAGCGCATTGGTGACCATCTCCCAGTTGGCGCAAGATCAGGCGGCGCAGGATTCGCTCTTCGGGCAGGGTTCCGAGTTCGACGTGACCTTCGGCGAACTCGCGCAAGCATTGATCGTGGCATTGATGCTTCAATTGCTCGAGAACAGGTCGCCGGCCTAGCCTGCTCCGCAGGCGCCGGCGGCCGGTTTGATTCGCTGCCGGTGCCGGCACCGAACGGTCTTCGGCTCGTTGATCAAGGCGTGATATGAACGCGGCAGCGGCGGTCAGGCCATTGCCTTTCGGGATTGAAGCCCTGGCCAAATCGTTGAACGATCCCGGTGTTCTGCGGGTCGCTCAAGCGCTGAACTTGAACCTGCGGGATCCGGCGACTCGGCGCCGGCTGCTCGCTGAAACAAAACAATTCCTGGCCTCGACCGAGGTCAGTTTGAGCCAGGAGCAGGTCTATCCAGAGGACGCGGCTGCCGCGACAGCCGGCCAAAGCGCGTATGTGCGAAACGCGCTTCGAATGTACCGCGAAATCGCCGCCATGAAACTCGAATAGCGCAAGGTTTCGCGTGGTTGACCCGGCAATCGCCCCCGGCGCTACACGCTTTCCCTATCCTTGCTCGCGCCCATGCATGCCTTGGTGGCCCGCGGCGACGCCTTGCCGACAGGAACGCGAACCCAATAGCCTATTTGCCCAGCATGCGCTCCAGTCGCGCATTGCCCTCCAGGGTCGCGCGCGCGAGCAGCGCGTCGGCCGCGGCCAGCAGGCTGGCGCAGGCAGGCCGCATTTCGGCGACGTAGGCCGCGTCGCCTATGTCTTTCAGATTGATCAGCACGTTCCATATCCCGCCGCGCACGCCGGCTGCGGCGATGGTGAAGCCCACCATCGCGTCGGTGATGGAGTTCGGATTGCCGTGCTGCATGGCGACTTCCGCGGTTTCCATGGCCTCGAAGGACAGGCGCGCCGTGCGCAGCGGCACGTCGATCGCGAGCTTGAGCCCTTCCTGCATTTTCGCGGCGCGATGCGCCTTCTCCTCGGCGGTGCCCGCGGGGAGGCGGCGCGCATCCATGTAGGCGCTGAAGGCCGAGGTATCTTCGTCCACCGCCAGCATCAGCGCGTCTTTCACGCGCTGCGCCTTTTCGGCCGCAGCCAGAAGCGCGGTCTCGGCCTCTGCGCTTGCGGCTTTGCCCTGGGTCAGGTTGGCCACCATCGAGGCAAGCGCCGCACCCAGGCTGCCCGCAAGCGCCGCGATGGACCCGCCGCCGGGGGCGGGCGTGCCGCGGCTCACTTCGTCCACCAGCGCGCGCGCGCTCATGTCCATCAGGCCGTTCGCGTGGGCTTTGGGCAGGCCCAGCACCTTCTTGTCCAGCTCGAACGGCGCGACGTCGTTCAGACCCATGCTGAACACGGCCGCCTGGAGCACGTCCCTGACCGGCACGAAGGCGCTCTTGCCCTGCGCTTCCAGATAGGCGCGTCCCGCCTGGAACAAAGCCTGGAACGGCACCAGGCCGACGATTTCGCTGCCTGTGACCACCAGGCCGCGCGCCGCCGCCATGCCGCGTGCGGCTTCCAGCGCCTCGCGCGGCGAAGTCACGCGCCAGTTGGTCAGATTGATCGAAAGCTGCACGCGCTGATACGCCTCCACATACCAGCCGATGGCTTTGCACGCCTTGAACAGTCCCGCGCGGTAGGCTTTCTGACCGACCACGCCTTGAGCGGCATCGATGTCGTTCGCAGCCAGCAGCTCGCGCAAGGAGTAGCCGTGCGCTTCCCGGCAGTGCTTTTCCGTATCTTCCAAGCGCTTGCCGTCGAAGTCGCAATTGCCGCAGGGAAATACGCCCTCCGCATAATGCAATTCGCGCCCGCTGGAGTAATAGGCGCTCTTCTGCCCGCGCCGGGCGATGCGGCCTTTCTCGCGCAGCTCCAGCGCGATGTCGGTCGCGTGCGCCTTGTCGGTGCTGTTGAGCGTGATGTTGTAGGCGATCAGGAATTCGCGCGCGCCGGTGATCAGCGCGCCGAATGCCGGATTGAACCGGGCCGGGCCGAAGTCGGGCTTCCACTCGGGGTCCTGCAGCTTCTTTTCCAGGCCCTCGTATTCGCCCTTGCGCACCACCGCGAGGTTGCTGCGCGCGGGGCGGTTGGCCGCGTGCTCATACAGGTAGACCGGAATCTCCAATTCCCTGCCGACGCGCTCGCCCAGGCGCCGCGCGAGTTCGGCGCAGTCGTCCATGTCGACGCCTTCGACCGGGATGAAAGGGCAGACGTCGCAGGCGCCCATGCGCGGGTGCGCACCGCTGTGAGTGCGCATGTCGATGAGTCGGGCGGCGGCGGCGATGCCGCGGAACGCGGCTTCCACCACGCTGTCCGGATCGCCGACGAAAGTGACCACCGTGCGGTTGGTATCCGCACCGGCGTCCACGTCCATCAGCTTCACGCCCGATACGGACGCTATCGCATCCGTGATCTGGCGCATCTTGGCCATGTCCCGGCCTTCGGAGAAATTGGGTACGCATTCGACGACGCGCTGGCTCATGTTGTCCTCACAAGAAATGATCGCTTCAAAACGAACCGGTCAGCTGGTAGCGGCTGGCCGGGTGCCACATCGTGGCCACGGACGCGACCGTTCCCAGGGACCGGGTGGTCCGGTACAGCACCAGGCAGGGTTCGCCTGCCGGCATGCCCAGCCGCTTGCGGATCTCCGCCGGCGGCAGTTTGGCCTCGACGCGGTAGCTCACGCCCTGCAGCGGGGCGACCCGCATCAGGTATTCGTTCGGCGTCGAATGGGCGAAATCCTGGCTTAAGTAATCGGGCGCCAGGGCGGCGTTGACCCAGCGGTCCTCCACCTGGATCTGGATCTCGTTTTCGTAGTGCACCAGGATGGAATGAAACAGCCGTATGCCGCGCTTGGCCTCGAATTTTCGTGCGAGCGCGGCGGGGGCTTTCACGCTCTCGAGCAGCTTCACCACGCAGGCGTGGCGATCGCCGCGCCCGCGCACTTCGTCGGCGATGCTGCGGATCGCGACCAGGGTGGACTGGTATTTCTGCTGCGCGACGAAGCTGCCCAGACCCTGGATGCGGTTCACGCTCTGCTCGGCGGCGAGTTCGCGCAGGGCGCGGTTGACCGTCATGCGCGCCACCCCGAACTGCCGGCACAGAGCGGCCTCGGTCGGGATCTGGTCGCCTTCCTTCCATGCGCCCTCGTGGATGCGCTGCAGCACGTGGTTCTTGATTCTCTGAAAGGAGGGCACGCCCGCGCCGCGGGCGGCGGCCCCGCCCGCGGCCTTGCCGGCCGCTTTGTGCCTGGTGCGCATCAGATGCCTTCCCGCTTGGTGGGTGCCATAGGGCGGTATTCTGCGCAGTTCCGGTTGTCTATACAACCCCTTGCGCGGAAAAAAATATGGTGCTACATTGACGGCATAAATTTGTATAGACAACTGGTGCAAACCCGTTGCCAACCTGATGCAGACCTTGGTGCAGACCTGATGCAAACCTAGTGCAAAAAGCGGGCCGTTTGCGACATCCGGCGGGAAGCGAAGCAGGGCGGATGGCGCGGGCGCCGGAATCCATCGCGCAACCTGTCGAGGAGACACTCAAATGAAACTGAACACACTTGCCATCGCCGTAACCGGGGCAATCGCACTGCAGTTTGGCGCGCCCGCATGGGCGGAAGTGAAAATCGGCATCAACGTGCCGCTGACCGGATTCGCCGCGGCCGACGGTAAGTCGGCGCTGGACGGCGCCAAGCTGGCGGTGGCCGACGCCAACGCCAAGGGCGGGATCAACGGCGAGAAGATCGAACTGGTGATCTACGACGATCAGGCCTCGCCCAAGGAAGCCGCGCCCGCGGCGACCAAGCTGATCGAGAAGGACAAGGTGGTGGTGGGCGTGTCCGGTTCCTACTCCGCCTCGACCCGCGCCGCGGCGCCCTTGTTCCAGGCGGCGAAAGTGCCCTACGTCGTGGCTTACTCGATTCATCCGGACGTGACGCTGGCGGGCGACTACATGTTCCGCACCGCGACCATGGGCGAAGTGCAGGGCCGCGCCGGCGCGCGCCTCGCCAGCGACCTGGGCAAGAAGCGGGTGGTGGTGATCACCCTGAAGAACGACTTCGGCCAGGCGCTGGGGGCGGGTTTCAAAGAGGCCGCGCCGAAGATGGGCATCACGATCGTCAACGAATACGAATACAGCATGCCCGACCGCCAGTTCGGCGCGCTGATCTCCAAGGTGAAGTCGGACAACCCCGAGCTGATCTACGCTTCGGGCTACTACTTCACCGCCGGGCCGCTGGTGAACCAGCTGCGCGCAGCCGGCATCACCGTGCCGGTGATCGGGCAGGAAGGCTACGACTCGGAAAAGTTCATCGAAATCGCCGGGGCCGCGTCCGAGGGCACTCTGGTCACAACCTCGCTCGATCGGGACTCGGCATCGCCGGTCACGCAGGCGTTTCTGAAGGACTTCCGCGCGACGTACAACTACGGTGCGGACATGGTCGGTGCATCCACCTACACCGCCACCTACATCGCCATCGAGGGCTTGAAGAAGACCGGCGGCAAGGGCGGCGAAGCGCTGAAGAAGGCGATCGAGGGCGGCAGCTTCGGCACGCCGATCGGCACGCTTACCTTCAACGATCTGCACGAAGTGAAGAAGGATGTGCAGGTGCAGGTGGTCAAGGGCAAGGCCTTCCACCGGCATTCGGTGATCTCCGATCCGGTGCTGCTGGCGCCGCCGACCAAGGCGAAGTAGGTCGCGGCCCCCGGCTGAAGCGCCGACGCGTTCAGGAAGCTGTCGATGCTGTTCGTCGAACTGGTCGCCCAGGGCCTGGTTCAGGGCAGCATCTATGCCCTGATCGCGCTGGGCCTGACGCTGGTCTACGGCCTGCTGCGCATCCTGCACGTCGCGCACGCCGGTTTTTTCACCCTGGGCGGTTACGTCGGGGTGATGGTGGCGAACCAGACCGGGAGTCTGGTCGCGGCCATCGTCGTCGCCATGATCGTGGCCGGCATCGGCGGCATCCTGATGTTTCGCCTGTGCTACCGGCCCATCCTGCATCAGCCGCCGTTCGTGCCGCTGATCGCCTCCATCGGGCTGTACATCGCCGCCGAGGAGATCTTCCGCATCGTCTTCGGGCCCTCAGGACTGACCTACAAGTACGAATTTCTGCAGGGCCAGGTGTTGCTCTTCGGGACGCTGCGCTTCAAGGAAGCCGAGATCGCGGTCATGCTCGGCAGCGCCGCGATCATCGGCGTGCTGAGCCTGCTGCAGACCCGCACCCGCATCGGCGTGGCCTGCCAGGCGACGGTGTCCGATCCGCAGATGGCGGAGTCCTTCGGCATCTCGCCGCGCCTGGTGGGGGATATCAATTTCTTCGTCGGTTCCGCGCTGGCGGCTTTCGCCGGCGTGATGGTGTCGGTGCTCAACAACATGGTGGAGCCGACGATGGGCAGCGTGCCCTCCTACAAGGCGCTCGCCATCATCGTGCTCGGCGGCCTGGGTTCGGTGCGCGGCACGCTGGCCGCGGCGCTGGTGCTCGGCGTGGTCGAGTCCTTCGGCACCATTTACATCGGGCAGTTCCTCGACCGCAACGCGATCGCCTTCGCCTTCCTGATTCTGGTGCTGATGTGGCGCCCGCAGGGATTGTTCACCCGGCCCTGATCCATGGAATACGAAATCTCCCTCGCGACGACCATGGCCATCAGCGTGCTGTTCGCGCTGTCGCTCAACCTGATCACCGGATTCTGCGGCCAGATCAGCCTGGGCCATGCCGCCTTCCTCGGTGTAGGCGCCTATACCTCGGGCCTGCTGGCCAAGGCCGGCGTGCCCTTCCTGCTGACGCTGCCGCTGGCGATGCTGCTCGCCGGAGCGCTGGGGGTCGTGGTCGGACTCACCAGCCTGCGGGTGCGCGCCGACTTTCTCGCCATCACCACCATGGGCGTGGGCTTCCTGTTCGTCGGCGTGGTGCGCCAGCAGGAGGTTCTGGGGGCGGAGATGGGCATTTCGGCCATTCCGGACGCGGGCATGTCCAAGCTCGCGTTCATGCTGTTCACGGTGGTGCTCGCGCTGGCGACGGCGCTGCTCTCGTCCTACGTGCGGCGCTGCTGGATGGGGCGCGTGTTCGGGGCGATCGCGGAAGACGAGGACACGGTGCGCGTGCTCGGCATCGACGTGCCGCGCTTCAAGCTGACGGCCTTCGCGCTGGGCACCTCGCTCGCGGGGCTTGCGGGCGGCCTGTACGCGCAGCAGCTCAAATTCATCGCGCCGGACAGTTTCGGCTTCATCGAATCGATCACCGTGCTGTCGATGGTGGTGGTGGGCGGCATCGGCTCCGTCGTCGGCGTCTCCGTGTCCGCCGCCGTACTGTCGGTGCTGCCCTCGTGGTTTCAGGTCATAGGCGATTACAAGCTGCTGGTGTACGGCGGCCTGCTGTTCCTGATGATGCGCTTCAGTCCGGGCGGCATGGCGGCGCTGGTGAAGCGGGTCGTCAGCCGCAACCGCGGGGCGGCGAAATGAGCGCGCTGCTTTCGGTCAACGCCGTCAGCGTCGTCTTCGACGGCATCATCGCCATCAGCGACGTCTCCTTCGAGGTGCAGCCGGGCGAACTGCTCGGGCTCATAGGCCCGAACGGCGCCGGCAAGACCACCATGCTGCGGGTCGTTACCGGCGTGGTCCCGCCCACCAGCGGCAGCGTGCAACTGGAGGGCAGGCCCCTCGCCGGGCTGCCGACGCACCTGCGCATCCGGCGCGGCCTCGCGCTGTCGCAGCAGATCGTGAAGCCGTTTCGCGACATGTCCCTGCTCGACAACGTGGCGCTCGCCGCCGGAGGGGACAAGACGGCGTCCCCGGTGAAAGCGCTGTTCCATACGCAGCGCGCTCGCGAACTCGCAACCGCGCGCGCGCTGCTCGATCGTCTGGGCATAGCGGCGCACGCGGACGAATCGCCGGCGATCCAGCCCATGGGCATACTCAAGCGGCTGGAACTCGCGCGCGCCCTGGCGCTGGCGCCCAAGCTGCTGCTGCTGGACGAGCCGCTCGCCGGCTTGAATTCGAAAGAGGCGCGCCTGCTCGCCGACACCATCACCGAGATCAACCGCGGCGGCACCACCATCATCCTGATCGAGCACAATCTGGGCGAAGTGCTGCGCGTGTGCCACCGGCTGGTGGTGCTGGACAACGGCAAGAAGATCGCCGAGGGGGCGCCCGAAGCGGTGATGAACGATGCGACGGTGCGCGCGGCCTACCTCGGTCCCGGCGCCGCTGCAAGTTCGATTGCAACGACGGCGCCGACGACAACGACGGCGACAGCGGGAGACCGGCATGCTGCGGCTTGACGGCCTTTGCTGCGGCTACGGCCTGTTTCGCGCGGTGAGCGAGCTTGCGCTGGAAGTTCCGCGCGGCACCATCACCGGCCTGATCGGCCCCAACGGCGCGGGCAAGTCTTCGACCCTGATGTGCATTGCCGGCCACGTCGATCTGCAGGCCCGGCGCATCGAGTTCGACGGCCAGGACATCCGCAGCCTGCCTGCGACCGGGCGCGTGCGCCACGGCATCGCCATCGCGCCCGAAGGCCGGCGGCTGTTCAAGGACCTGTCGGTCGAGGACAATTTGCGCGTCGGCGGCCTGATCCACAAGGCGAGCCTGTTCCGGCAGGACCGCGAATACGTGCTCTCGCTGTTCCCGCGTCTGCGCGAACGCCTGGGTTCGCTCGCCTCGAATCTGTCGGGCGGGGAGCAGCAGATGCTGGCGATCGGGCGCGCGCTGATGGCGCGGCCCAAGCTCGTCATGATCGACGAACTCTCGCTCGGCCTGATGCCGAAGATGGTCGACCTGTGCTACGACGCGCTGCTGCGCCTGAAGCAGGACGGCATGACCATCCTGCTGGTGGAACAGAACACCGACCGCGTGCTGTCGGTGGCCGACCACGTGTGCGTGCTCGAATCCG
>CAYNVY010000131.1:0-12255 GCA_964400745.1 uncultured Enterobacteriaceae bacterium
GACCTTCGGGTTATGAGCCCGACGAGCTGCCAGACTGCTCCACCCCGCGTCCGTGTCCGCGTTGAACTAACTTTCGTCCATCACAGAAGAAAGATTATAACTGGATTGCGCTGCCAGTGTCAAACCAAAATGCGGATTTGTGTAAGAAAAGCACTCGACAACTGCTTCTTCGCTTGCGCCGGAGGCAGGGCTCGATAAGAAAACCCTTCCAGGCGCCAGCTAGATGCTACGCTCGGTCTCTCCGGCGCTGGGGCGCCACACGAGCAGGCGCGTCTCGACTACGCTGACCACGGCATCCAGCGCCAGCGCAAACGCGGTAAGCACCATGATGCCGGCGAACACCGTGTTGATGTCGAACACGCCCTCCGCCTGCAGGATCAGATAGCCGACGCCGCGCGCGGAACCCAGGTATTCGCCGACCACCGCCCCGACGAAGGCCAGGCCCACCGAGTTATGCAGACTGGCGAATACCCAGCTCGTCGCACTGGGCAAATATACGTGCCGCAACAACTGCCGCTTGCTTGCACCCAGCATGCGAATGTTGGCCAGCACCACCGGACTGACTTCACGCACGCCCTGGTAGACGTTGAAAAACACGATGAAGAACACCAGCGTCACCCCCAGCGCGACCTTGGACCATATCCCGAGGCCGAACCAGATTGCGAATATGGGCGCGAGAATGACGCGGGGCATGGAGTTGGCGGCCTTGATGTAGGGATCGCAAATAGCCGACGCCATCGGGCTCAGTGCGAGCCACAGCCCGATGAGCAAACCGAGTACGGTGCCAATGACAAACGCGAGCATGGTCTCCAGCAGCGTGACGCCGAGATGCTCGTAGATGCTGCCGGACGAGAACCAGTCCCAGATGCGCCCTAGCACCTTCTGCGGCTCACCGAAGAAGAACGCTGCCTGGTTCGCGTCACCGAAATAGATGGGCGGCAGCAGCGTCGGACTGGTCAGTGCGTACCAAAGCAGAAACGACACAGCCAGCACGATCAACTGGTAGAGCCGGAGTTTGCCGCTATCGTTGTTGCTGAGCATAGCCTTTCAGCACCTCCTGTTTCATAGCATGCCAGATCTGCGCATGCAGCTCGATAAAATGCGGCGTCAGGCGGATTTCCGCCACGTCGCGAGGCCGCTCGAGGTCGATCCTGTAGTCGCCTATCGGGTGCGTCTCAGGACCCGCAGACAGCACCACGACACGATCGGAGAGCGCGATCGCCTCCTCCAGATCGTGCGTGATGAATACGACCGACTTTCGCTCGGCCGACCACAAGTCGAGCAACTCGTTTTCCATCAACTGCCGCGTCTGCACGTCCAGCGCCGAAAACGGCTCGTCCATGAGCAAAATCTGAGGATTCAGAATGAAAGTCTGCGCCAGCGAGACGCGTTTGCGCATTCCGCCCGACAACTGGTGCGGATAGCGGTCGCCAAAACCCGCCAAGCCAACGCGCTTCAGCCAGTCGTTGCCGCGCTCGACGGCTTCAGCGCGTGCAACACCGCGAAATTCGAGACCGACGATGACATTGTCCAGCGCGCTGCGCCACGGCATCAGCGCTTCGGCCTGGAACAAATAGCCGGCGCGGCTATTGATACCGTTCAATGCTTCGCCAAACACCTTGACCGAACCGCTGGAGGGCGACAGCAGGCCCGCTGCGACGTTGAGAAGAGTGGACTTGCCGCATCCCGTGGGCCCGACCACGCAGACGAACTCCCCCTCCTCCGCCACCAAAGTGGTGTCCTTAACCGCAGTGTAGCGCTGGCTGCGATCGTCGCGTGAAACGAAGGTGCAGCTGATATTTTCCAGCGCGAGTGCGTGCATCATGCCGGGTTGGCGCGCCACAGAGCAAACGCCGCCGAGGCGAACCGGGCAGATGACGCTTCGGTTCGCGCATGCCGGTCCGCCCCGGCGCCGTCGATCCCGCGCCGCGATGCCTGCAGCATCAGCCTCATTTGTATTTCGCGTTTGCCTTCTTGACGAACTCGTTGGTATACGTGAGCTCGAGTTTGATCTCGCTGGGCTTGACTTCCGGGTTGAAGCCGGGCAGCACCTTGAGCGTGGTCTTCGGGCCTGCTTCCGCAATGAACCCGTCGGGTGAGAAGGCTTCCTTCACTTTGCTAAACGCGAACAGGTAAAGCGCCTTGTCGCCGAGCAGATAAGTCTCCGGCACCGTCTTGAGAATATCCTGCGGCGATGCCTGCTGCAGCCATTTGTCGGCACGCACGATGGCATTGGTCAGCGCCTGCGTCGTGTTCGGATTGTTGCGCACGAAGGCGATCGGTGCGTAAAGGCAGGCGGCGGGCATCGGCCCGCCGAACACCTGCTCGGTGCCCTTCAGCGTGCGCGTATCGGCAATAATCTTGACCGCGCCGTCCTGCTCCAGCTTGGTCATGATCGGATCAGTATTGGAAATGGCGTCGATCTGCCCGCTCTTCATGGCCGCAATAGCTCCGGCGCCGGTTCCGACACCCACGATGGACACGTCCGAAGGCTTGAGCCCGTCCTTTGCAAGCAACTGATTGACCAGCATGTTCGTGCTCGAGCCCGGCGCAGAGACGCCTATCTTCATGCCTTTCAGGTCTTTGCCGGACTTGTAGGCAGCCGCCTTTGCGGTCGCGATGCCCACCGACAATTGCGGCGCACGCCCCATGAGGGCGAAGCACTGCAAGTTCTGGTTCTTAGCCTGCATATTGATGGTGTGCTCGTAGGCGCCGGATACCACATCGGCGCTACCTCCGACCACCGCGCGCAACGATTGCGAACCACCGGCAAAATCGCTGATGGTGACGTCCAGGCCCTCGGCCTTGAAGTAGCCGAGCTGCTCGGCGATGGTGAGCGGCAGGTAGTAGAACGCCGCCTTGCCGCCGACTGCGATATGCACTTTGCTCTTTTCAAGAGCGCCTTGCGCGAACGCCGGCAGCGCGCTCACAAGCATCGCCGCACCTAGTACCAGCCTGGTCCATTTTGACATTTTGATCCTCCTTGCTGTCAGATTGCCGTTGGCGGGGCCGTTCCCCGAATCGGCTTGTCGGTATCGAATTCGATGCTCACACAGGCTGACTTGTCTGTCAACGCGCGACACGCGCGATGCGCGTTGCGCCTTCCCCTGCGTTTCGCCTGCCGGCTTGTTGCAATCGCCGGAAATCCTGGTCTTCGGGCGCAGTCAATCCGCGCTGCTTTGCGCTCACAGGGGCCTGCGTTCGACTACCGCCTGGGCAAGCGTTCCGCTATCCACGTATTCGAGCTCCCCGCCCACGGGCACACCGCGCGCGATGCGGCTCACCTTGATGTCCTTGCTTCGCAGCATTTCGCCGATGTAATGCGCGGTCGCCTCGCCCTCGTTGGTGAAATTGGTTGCCAGCACCACTTCGCGCACGATGCCATCCGTCGCGCGGGCGAGCAATCGATCGAGTCCGATCTGCCTGGGTCCGATGCCATCCAGCGGAGACAAGCGCCCCATGAGCACAAAGTACAATCCGGAAAACGCCAGCGTCTGCTCCATCATCAGCAGGTCTGCGGGTGTTTCGACCACGGCCAGGAGGGATGCGTCGCGGCGAAGCGAGCTGCACAGCGCGCACACCTCCTCCTCGGTGAAGCTATTGCATTTGGCGCAGCGACGAATGCTTTGCAGGGCCCCGGCTATGCCCTCGGACAGCCGCTGCGCGCCGTCGCGGTCATACTGCAGCAGATGGTAAGCCATCCGCTGCGCCGACTTCGGCCCCACCCCGGGCAGACAGCGCAGCGCCTCGATCAGCGCTTCAAGTGAGGACGGAGGTTTCATCTGGGGCAGTATCGGGGGTGGAGAAAGCGGAAAAAGTCAGGCGAGACTTTATCCCCGCACGCTTTACTCCGGCTTCCGCTCCGGTTTCAAAACGGAAGTTTCATCCCGGGCGGCAAGCCCATGCCGGCAGTGAAGCCGCTCATTTTCTCTTGCACCATGGACTCGACGCGGCGCACGGCGTCGTTGACAGCGGCGGCGACCAGGTCTTCCAGCATCTCCTTGTCGTCTCCCACAAGGGAAGGATCGATGCTGACGCGCTTCACATCGTGCTTGCAGGTCATCACCACCTTGACCATGCCCGCCCCCGCCTGGCCCTCGACCTCCACCGTCGCAAGTTGATCCTGCATCTTGCGCATGTTTTCCTGCATCTGCTGGGCCTGCTTCATCAGACCTGCCAACTGACCTTTCATCATAAATCGCTCTCCTGCTGGTATTCCGTTATATGCCTCGATGTATTCTCTCGCCCCGCATTCGCATGGACCAAACGCTACAACGAGAACCAATCGTGCGGCGACTAGCTGGGCTTGACCGAATCCCCGACGATGGTCGCATCGAACGTATCCATCAGTCCGCGCACGAACGCATCGCCTTCTATCGCCTCCAGCGCTTTGCCCTGGCGCACCTGGCGCTCGCTCTGCGCCTGCACCGCCGCCGTGTTGCCGCTGATTTCCCCGATCACGATCTTGAGTGCGATGGCTCTGCCGAAGTGCTCCTTCAGCGCGTCGCGCAGTTTGTCCTGATACACCTTCTCCGCCAGCGGCCTGTCCGCGCTCGCCAGCCCCAGTTCTATGCTCTCGCCGTCAAAACTGCGCAATTCGCTTTTCTGCACGAGCTGTTTGGTAAGTGCGCCGACCTTGAGCTGCGTGGCCAGCGCCGGCCAGTTTCCGTCGAACGCATTGGGTGCTGCCGGCCCCTTGGCGGTGGCGTTGGCGCTACGCCCCCCTGGCGCCGCTGCGGCGGCCGGCGCCGGCGCTGCGGAAGTGGTATTTCGTGCCCCCGGAACGTCAGTCTTTTTCTTTGCAGCCGGCGCAGCAGCAACCGCGCCTGGCTCCATCGGCCGAAAGGCCAGCATGCGCATCAGACTCATGCTGAAGCCTGCATATTCGTCCGGTGCAAGCGACAGATCGCGCCGGGCGTGCAGGGCGATCTGGTAATACAGCTGCAACTCTTCCGCATCGAACCGCTGCGCCAGTGCTACGATGCGCTCGCGCTCCGGCAGATGCTGCCCGAGCGCGTCGGGCGCACCCTGCGCCAGAGCAAGTTGGTGCAATAGCGACGCCAGGTCCTGCAGCGCGGCGTCGAAAGAAAGGCTGCGTGATTCCATTTCGTCGGCAACGGCGAGCATCGCCTTAATGTCCTGGCCCGCCAGGCCGTCAAGCAGCCTGAACAGGTAGTCCTGATCGATCGCGCCCAGCATGGCTCGCACCGAATCCTCGCTCACCTTGCCCCCGGCATAGGCGATGGCCTGGTCGAGCAGCGACAGCGCATCGCGCATGCTGCCCTGCGCCGCCTGCGCGATCAGGCGCAATGCCGCGGGTTCGGACGCCGTCTTTTCCTCGCCCAGGATGAATTCGAGGTGGCCGAAGATCGCCTCGCGCGGCATCTGCTTCAGGTTGAACTGCAGGCAACGCGACAGCACGGTGACCGGTATCTTCTGCGGATCGGTGGTGGCAAGGATGAACTTGATGTGCTCGGGCGGTTCCTCGAAGGTTTTCAGCATCGAGTTGAACGCCTGCTTGGACAGCATATGCACTTCGTCGATCACGAACACCTTGAAACGCCCGCGCGTCGGCGCATAAACTGCATTGTCCTGCAGTTCGCGCATGTTATCGATGCCGGTATTGGTCGCGGCGTCGATCTCGATCAGATCGACAAAGCGGCCGCTATCGATCTCGGTGCACGCGGAGCAAGTCCCGCAGGGCGTGGCGGTAATGCCGGTCTCGCAATTGAGGGCTTTGGCGAGGATGCGCGCCAGCGTGGTCTTGCCCACTCCGCGCGTGCCGGTGAAGAGATACGCGTGGTGCAGTCGGTTCTGCTCCAGCGCGTGCGTCAGCGCCCGCACCACGTGCTCCTGCCCCACCAAGGTGGAAAAATTGCGCGGGCGCCACTTGCGCGCGAGTACCTGATAGCTCATGCCGAAATTTTACCGCGTCACGGAGTACTGCGGAGAAAGGATTCAAGATTGGCGAGCCGGACCCCCGGCACTTGCAGTAAATAGCTGTGGCTGCTTCCTTCCGGACCTGACCAGGTTCACCACGCCGCAATGCGGGGCGGCCCGCCGGCGACATTATGACCGAGCCGGCCGCGATGCGCGAGATTTTTTGGCGCTCAGCCGGTGCGATCGTGCCTGGCGCCGGCGGCCTGTGCCTGCGGCGCAAGCAGGCGGCGCAGTTGTTCCATGGACAGATTGCCCCCGCTCATCACCAGCACCACGTTCTTGCCCGCCAGCCGGTGTTTGAGTTTGCGCGCTGCTGCGAGCGAAGCCGCGCCGGCGCCTTCAGCCAGGTTATGCGTATGCTCCAACAGAAGGATGATCGCTTCTTCGATCGCGGCATCCTCGACCAGCACGAAATCATCCAGGTAATGGCGCATGATCCGCTGCGTATTGGGGAACGGAACGCGCGTCGCAAGCCCCTCGGCCACAGTGGTCGTATCGGCGCTGACCGCCTCGCCCGATGCCCAGCTCAGCTGCATCGCCGGCGCCTGAGCCGACTGAACGCCGATCACCTGGATCGCGGGATTGATCGCTTTGGCCACGATGGCCGTGGCGCAAACGCCGCTGCCTGCGCCGACCGGCACGATGATCGTATCGACCGCCGGCAAGTCCTCAACTATTTCGAGCGCGTAGGTGCCGACGCCGTGGATCAACAGTTCCTCGGTGGAACCGACGAAACGTCCGCCCTTCGCCCGCGCCACACCCTCTATCCACTCGCGCGCAGCGTCGAAATCGCGGCCGTGGGTAACCACCTCGGCGCCCAGTCCGCGCATCGCCGCCACCTTGCCGGTATTTGCGCCTTCCGGCACCGCTATCGTCGCGCGCAACCCCTGGGCCCGGGCCGCGTAAGCGATGCTCTGACCGTGGTTACCGGTCGAGGCGGTATATAGCCCTGCGGCGCGCTCTTGCTCTCCGAGATGCGCGACCAGGTTCACGCCGCCCCTGACCTTGAACGCGCCTACCGGTTGATGGTTTTCGTGCTTGACCCAGACCTCGGCGCCGATCAACTCGCTCAAGCCTGCATAGCGGTATAGCGGCGTGCGCTTCAGATAGCGGTAGACGTGAGGCCGCGCAGCGATGATGTCGCGCAGCGTCGGCATTTCTGCGCCGGTCATCGGTTCCACAGTCTGCACGCGGCACCGGGAAAAAAATTCATTGCGGAATCAGATCATGCGTCCTGGCGTAGCACGCGGATCGCGCATCCGGTACTGCCCCGATTCGACTTGGTGGAAAAACTGATCGCACAGCTGGTTGAACAATTCCGGCTCCTCCAGGTTGCACGCATGTCCGGTCTGCGGCATGAACGCCAGGCCGGCCGAGGGCATGTGGCGCTTGAGCATGAGGGACGCGTCCAGGCAGGGTTCGTCCTCGTCGCCGCTGATGATCAGCGTCGGCACCCTGCACTTTGCCATCTCGTCCTTGAAATCTTCCAACGACGGACGCAAAGCCTGGTAGCCCTGCAGCGTCAAGGCCGAGCCTTTGGCCGAGTGCTGCCGGACCAGGCCGATGAATTCGGTGAAAGCGCGCGGGCTCTTGTTCTGCAGCTGCACCCGCGTCGGCGAGTTGCCGCGCAGTTCCGCGCTCTTGTCCCAGCCTTCGGCCAAGAGCTTCGTCGCCGCTGCTTCGGACTCCTGCCTGAACTTGGCGCGAGCCTCCGGCATGGAACCCGAACCAACGCCAGCGACGGTAAGCGACAGCGCGCGCTCCGGCCATTTCATGCCGAAATAGAACGTCGCGAACGCACCCATGGAAAGTCCGACTATGTGCGCCTTGTCGATTTTCAGCCCGTCGAGCATCGCCAGGATGCCGGCGCGCTGATGTTCGAAACTGTAATCCTCGACTCGCTCCGGCACGTCCGACGGGGGATAGCCGCGCGAATTGAAGGCGATGCAGCGATGGCGCCTGGAGAAATAGCGCACTTGCGCTTCCCAGCTGCGGTACTCGCCCATGAATTCGTGCACGAACAGTATGGGCGTACCCTGGCCGGATTCTTCGTAGTAAAGCTTCACGCCGTCGCTGCAGGCAATGTGGGGCATCTCGTCTCCTTTCTGTGGCCGGCTAGACCTTCTTGCCGATTAGCTGCGCAAGTTCGCCGGATTCGATCAATTTTTGCACATCGCTGGCCCCGCCCACAAGCACGCCCTTGACGAACACCATCGGAAAGGTGGGCCACCCGGTCCACATCTTGAGCGCGTTGCGGCGGCGCCATTCGCCCAAATAGCTGCCATATTCCAGATATTTGTAGCTGCACTGCTCCCTATCCAGCAGTTTCCTCGCCTTTTTCGGCATGGGATTCTGCGCCATGCCTACGACCACGACATCGTTCGTTGCGACCGCGTCCTGCACTTCCCGGACGATATCGGCATGGCTGCCGGATACCGTCTCGCGTATCGCCGGGTGTATGTGCGCTTCGTCCAGAATGCTTCGGCTCATGCTGAGGCTCCTTCGTACAAGAGGTTGCAGACAACAAGGTTGCAGACAACAAGGTTGCAGACGTCAGCGGATCTCCGCCGGGGACGATATGCTAATCGAAATCAGCGAGGTTACAGCGCATTATTGGGCCTGAAACGCTTTACGCCCTCAAACCAGATGCGCACCGCATTCCCTTTGCGGAACAACATGCTGCGGACCGTTTCCTGAATGAAGGCCCGGCGCGAGGTATGCCTTGAAATTGCCGCGCCGGACCAAAACGGCGAGAATGCACGACTTGGCGCGGCAAATGCTGACTCAATCAAGGAGCGAATGAAAATGACCTTCAAGGCTGAAATACCCTACGGCGCTTACTGGAGCACCCCTTTTACCCGCTGGCAGGGCAGTTTTGCCAACCTCAACAGCGTCGAATTCGCGGCCTACGTGGCGCGCAAGGAACTGGCGAAGCGCAAGATCGATCCAAAGCAGTTCGACTACGGCGTGCTCGGCTTCTCCGTGCCGCAGAAGCATTCTTTCTACGGGCTGCCATGGCTGACCGGCTTGATGGGCGCGGGGCAGGCCACCGGCCCCACCGTGATGCAGGCCTGCGCCACCGGCGTGCGCACGCTGCTCTCAGCGGCACAAGAGATCGAAGTCGGCATGGCGACCAACGCCCTGGTCATGAACTGCGACCGCACTTCGAACGGACCGCACCTCTATTATCCCAACCCGCGCGGTCCGGGCGGCACGGGCGCCGCGGAAGACTGGGTGATGGACAATTTCGGCTGCGATCCGCTGGGCGGACATTCGATGCTGAAAACGGCCGAGAACGTCGCAGCCAAGCACGGCATCACCACGGCGCGGCAACACGAGGTGGTGTTGCGGCGCGAACAACAGTACCGCGACTCGCTCAAGGACGGATCTGCCTTCCTCAAGCGATTCATGACGTTGCCGTTCGAAGTCCCGGCGCCCAATTTCAAGAAGGCGACGGGCGCGATAGAGGGCGACGAAGGCGTGTCCACCTCCAACGCGGAGGGGCTGGCCAAGTTGAAACCCGTCGCAGAAGGCGGCACCGTCACCTTCGGCGGCCAGACGCATCCGGCGGACGGCAATGCGGCCATCGTCCTCACCACCCGCGACAAAGCGCGCGAGATCTCGGCCAATCCGAAAATTGCGGTACGACTGCAGGGTTTCGGCATGGCGCGTGCCGCACTTGCGTTCATGCCCGAGGCCACCGTGCCCGCAGCGCAGCGCGCGCTGGACCAGGCCGGCCGCAAATTCAGCGACCTCAGCGCGATCAAGACCCACAATCCTTTCGCCGTCAACGACATTTTCTTTGCCGGCCAGACCGGAGCCGATCTGATGTCGATGAACAACTACGGCTGCTCGCTGGTCTGGGGCCACCCGCAGGCCCCCATGGGCACGCGCTCCATTATCGAGTTGATCGAGGAACTCGCGCTGCGCGGCGGCGGCTACGGCCTGTTCACCGGCTGTGCCGCAGGCGATACGGCAATGTCGGTTGTGCTCGAAGTGTGCGACGCCTGACCCGGAATGACCTGAACTTAATTCACCTAGAGGAAAAAATGAGGCTAAGAAATTTTGTCCTAACCCTGTCTGCACTTGCGCTGGCAATGTCGTTTTCAGCTCAGGCGCAGATAAAGATCGGCGTCATCGTATCGACCACAGGCCCGACCGCCTTCGTCGGCATCCCGCAAAAGAACACGGTGGCGCTGCTGCCGAAAAAAATCGGCGATACCGGCATCGAGTACCTGGTATTCGACGATGGCAGCGATTCGACGCAAAGCGTGACCCTGGCGAAGAAGTTGCTCATCGAAAGCAAGATCGACGCCTTGATCGGCACTTCCGGCTCCCCCAACGCCATGGCCGTGCTCCAGGTGATGGCGGAAGCGCAGACCCCGATGCTGGCTCCGGTCGGCACCTCGGCCGTGGTGTTGCCGATGGACGACAAGAAGCGCTGGGTGTACAAGACCCACCCCAACGACGATGTGATCAGCGACGGCCTGGTCGCCGCGATGCAAAAGCGCGGTGTCAAGAACGTAGGCTTCATCGGCTTCAACGATCCCTACGGCGAGAACTGGTACAAGACCTTTGCGCCGATGGCGCAAAAAGCCGGCCTGCACCTGGTCGCCAACGAACGCTACAACCGCAATGACACCAGCGTCACCGGTCAGGTGCTGAAGCTGCTCGCAGGCAAACCCGACGCGATACTCGTCGCCGGCACCGCCGCCGCCGCCGCTCTGCCGCATATTCAACTCGTCGATGCCGGCTATAAGGGCCCGATCTTTCACACCCACGGCTCGGCCTCGGGCGCCTTTATCCAGATCGGCGGCAAGAAGGTGGAGGACGCCCTCGTGGTCGGCCCCCTGATGCTGATACCGGAGCAGGTTTCCGACAACGCGCCGGTGAAAAAGATCGCCCTCGAATACGTTACCAGTTACGAGCGCTTGTACGCCTCCAAGCCGCCGATTTTCGGCGCCGGCATCTATGACGCGGGCCTGCTGCTGCAGCGCGCGATTCCGGAAGCGCTGAAGAAAGGCAAACCCGGCACGCAGGAATTTCGAACCGGGCTGCGCGACGCACTGGAGGCGACCAAGGATCTGGCCACCTCCCAGGGCTTCGCCAGCATGACGGCGCAAGACCATTCCGGCTTCGATCACCGCGGCCGCGTTCTGCTCACCATCAAGGACGGCAAGTGGCTGCTGGTGAAGGACTGAGGCAAGCGTATCTTCGGTTTTTTCCCGAGCGCACCGAAACGACCGTGCCGATACCCGCCGCCTGCGCTGGCGTTTCTCGCTGATCCCGTCCAGATCGTCGCCGACGATCTGGACGCGCGCACCGGTGGGTGCGATTAGATGCTGCCGATCAGACCAACTGTCGCCTCTCAGCGCGCCGCGAGGTTCAGGCGAACCGTAACCTGCTTCGCCTCGGCATCGGCGCTCGGTTCGGCCAGCGTGCGCGTAATGCGCGATGTGTCCGTCCCCGCCGCCTTCAACGCCGCTTCGATCGCAAGTGCGCGTTGCTGCGCAAGCTCCGACAAGGCGGTCGGCGAGAGCGGCTGCGTCTCGCGCAAGCGGCGCAGCAGGGTCTGGTGGAATTCGCGCGTATCCACCAATTGCGGCTCGCCGCCGACAAAATTGCGCAAGCGCGTAGTCATCGACGGCGCCACATTTCCCGCAGCGCGCGACTTGGCTTCCGCCTCGGTCCTGAGCCGGTCCAACTCGGTTTTGGAAAAACGCTCGGCAAAAATCGTTCTCAGCGCTTTTCGCGTTTGCCGGTCTTCGATATTGATCTGCCCCGGGTCTTCGTCCTGCGCCGCGGAAAATCCGGCCTTGCGGCTGACTTCGCGGCCCAGGTCGGCGCGCTTCATGGCGCGCGCATCGGCTTCGCTGTCGTAGTGCGCCGGAATGAGCAGCTTCAAGTCGGGATGCTTGGCCAGCGTCGAGGCCACGCGCACCAATTTCTCCTTTTCCGGAGGCAGTAGCCTGGCCCTGCCCGGGTCGAAGACGACCGCACCCAGGTCCTCGCCCGCGCTCCCGCCGAACAGATTCGCCAGCGCACGAAACGGCGCGGCGAGGATGTTTCCGATCAAGTTCCCGACCGCCTTCCAGATGAGCGGCGCCAGGCTGAACTGCGGATCGTCGAGGTTGCCTCTGACCGGCACCTCCAGCGATATCGTACCGTCGGGATCTTTGAGCAGTTTGACCGCGAGTTCGAACGGCAGCTTGAGCGCGTCCGGGCTGTCGACGCGCGCGCCCAGCGTAAGCTGATCGAGCGTGATCTTGTTGTCGCCCTCGATCACGCTGTCGCGCACGCGGTAATTGAGGTCCA
>CAYNVY010000132.1:0-12145 GCA_964400745.1 uncultured Enterobacteriaceae bacterium
GGTGGCATTTGCCTTGCCGTCCATGACAACGGCCGAGGAAAAGCAGTTAATCAAGATCGATGGCTCGAGCACGGTCTACCCGATCACCGAAGCCGTGGCCGAGGAGTATCAAAAGGAGGCTCCCGGCTTCAAGGTCACCGTCGGCATCTCCGGCACCGGCGGCGGCTTCAAGAAGTTCGTGCGCGGCGAGACTGATATCTCCGACGCGTCGCGCCCTATCCTGAAAAAGGAAATGGACGATTGCAAAGCGGCCGGGGTCGAGTACATCGAGCTGCCGGTCGCGTTTGACGCGCTGACCGTCGTGATCAACCCCAAGAACACCTTTCTGAAGAGCATTTCGGTCGACGAACTGAAGAAGATCTGGGAGCCCGGCGCGCAGGGCAAGATCACCAAATGGAACCAGGTGAACCCGGCCTGGCCGGACCTGCCGCTCAAGCTGTTCGGTCCCGGCGCCGATTCGGGCACCTTCGACTATTTCACCGAAGCCGTGGTCGGCAAGTCCAAATCCAGCCGCGGCGACTTTACCGCCTCGGAAGACGACAACGTGCTGGTGCAGGGCGTATCGCGCGACGCCGGAGCGCTGGGCTATTTCGGCTTTGCCTACTATATCGAGAACAAGGACAAGCTGAAGTCAGTACCTATCGTCGAGAAAGCCGGCAAGCCCGCGGTAGAGCCTTCGATGGACAATGTGATCAAGGGCACCTACCAGCCTCTGGCGCGGCCGATCTTCATCTACGTCAACGTCAAATCGCTGGCCAAGCCCGAGGTGAAGGAGTTCGTCGAGTACTACATGAAACACGGCGCCAAGCTCAGCCGCGAAGTGAAGTACGTTCCCTTGCCCGATTCTGCCTACAAGACCGGCTGGGAACACGTGCTGAAATTGAAGAAAGGCACGGTATTCGGCGGGGTGGCCGAAGTCGGCATCACCATCGAGGAATTGCTCAAGCGCGAAGCCAAGCTCTAGGCGCAAGCCGGGCGCCTGCCGGGACCGTTCCCGGCAGGATCTTTTCTCTCATTCTGCGATAATCGGTGTCCATGTCCTCTGCCGTGACCAGCGCAAGCCTTCCCGAAGCGACGAGCGGCAGCAGCGCGCGCCTCGCCGCGCGGCGCACGCGCCACCTGCGCGAGCGCGCCATCGAAGGTGTGTTGATGCTGGCGGCGCTGGTGTCGGTGTTCACGACCCTGGCCATCGTCTATATCCTGGTGAAGGAATCGGTGGTGTTCTTCCAGAAGGTGCCACTGGTCGACTTTCTTACCGACACGCAGTGGACGCCGCTGTTCGACGACGCGCATTACGGCATCATGGTGCTGCTCTCGGGAACGCTGGTGAGCTCGGGCGTGGCCCTGGCGGTGGCGATTCCGCTGGGCACCATCATCGCCATCTATCTTTCGGAATTCGCGCCGTTCAAAGTGCGCGAGATCGCCAAGCCCTTTCTCGAACTGCTGGGCGGCATACCGACCATCGTCTACGGCTATTTCGCCCTGATGTTCGTGACGCCTATCCTGCAATGGTTCTTCCCCGCGCTTCCCGGCTTCAACCTGCTCTCCGCCGGGCTGGTGATGGGCATCATGATCGTGCCCTACGTGAGTTCGATCAGCGAAGACGCGATGCGCGCCGTGCCGATGAACCTGCGCGAAGGTTCCTACGCCATGGGCGCGACGCGCTATCAGACGGCGGTGCACGTGGTGGTGCCATCGGCGTTCTCCGGCATCGCCTCGGCCTACATTCTGGGCGTCTCGCGCGCGGTGGGCGAGACCATGATTCTTGCGGTGGCTGCCGGGATGCAGCCCAATCTGACCTGGAACCCGGCGGAACCGGCGGCGACCATCACCGCCTACATCGTGCAGGTGGCGCTGGGCGATCTGCCCCATGGCTCGATCGGCTACCAGACGATTTTTGCGGCGGGCCTGACGCTGATGCTGATTACCCTGTTCTTCAATGTTCTCGGCCACGTACTGCGCCGGCGCTATCGGGAGGCCTATTGAGATGCAGCCACGCGACTTAGGGCAGATACGCCGGATCATCGCCAGCCACAAGCGCTGGGATAGCGTCTTCATGGTGGTCGGCATGCTGGCGCTGATGGTGGGCGTGCTCTCCTTCACTGCGCTGTTCGCCGACATGGTGATCAAGGGCGGGCCTTTGATCTCGGCCGATTTTTTCATGAACTTCCCTTCGCGCCGCGCGGGCGAGGCGGGAATTCTTTCCGCCTGGGTGGGCTCGACCCTGGTCATGCTGGTGACCGCCTTCTTCGCGGTGCCGCTGGGCGTGGCCTCCGGCGTCTACCTCGAAGAGTACGCGCGCAAGAACTGGGTCACCGACATCATCGAAATCAACATCACCAATCTGGCCGGCGTGCCCTCCATCGTCTACGGCCTGCTCGCCCTGGGGCTGTTCGTCTACCAGTTCGGCCTGGGGCAGAGCATACTGTCCGCCGGCCTGACACTGGCGCTGCTGATCCTGCCGGTGGTGATCGTCGCCACGCGCGAATCCATACGCTCCATCCCGCAGCACATCCGCGAGGGCTCCTATGCGCTGGGGGCGACGCAATGGCAGACGGTCAAGGATCATATCCTGCCGTATTCCGCCGGCGGCATCCTCACCGGGGTGATCATCGGCATGGCGCGCGCCATAGGCGAAACCGCGCCCATCATCACCATCGGCGCGCTCACCTTCATCGCCTTCCTGCCGCCCAGCCCGCTGCAGAGCGCACCGCCGTTCCTCTCGTTCGACTGGGTGATGGCGCCGTTTACGGTCATGCCGATCCAGATTTTCAACTGGACCTCGCGTCCCGAAGCCGCGTTCCAGAACAACGCCGCCGCCGCCGGATTCGTGCTGGTCCTGATGACCCTGGTGATGAACGGCCTCGCAATCTACCTGCGCTATCGCCTGCGCAAGAACATCAAATGGTGACCCATATGGCAGGACCCGACATCAAGACCATCGTCGAATCCGCAGAACAGGTGCGAGGCGCGCTCGTGACCAAAGCGGAAGTGAAGAATCTGAATTTCTTCTATAGCGACTTCCAGGCGCTGAAGAACCTGAACATGGTGGTGCACGAGAACCGGGTCACCGCGCTGATCGGCCCCTCGGGTTGCGGCAAATCCACCTTCCTGCGCTGTTTCAACCGCATGCACGACCTGTATCCGGGAAACCGCTACGAGGGCGCGATCGAATTTCATCCGGACAACACCAATCTGCTCGGCCGCGACGTCGATCCGATCGAGGTGCGCATGCGCATCAGCATGGTGTTCCAGAAGCCCAATCCGTTTCCGAAATCGATTTTCGAGAACGTGGCCTACGGCCTGCGCGTGCGCGGCGAGAACGGCAAGCGCATGCTGGAAGAAAAGGTGGAGCAGGCCCTGCGCCGCGCCGCGCTGTGGAACGAGGCCAAGGACCGCCTGCACGAACTCGCCTTCAATCTCTCCGGCGGACAGCAGCAGCGCCTGTGCATCGCGCGCGCGCTCGCCACCGACCCGGAGATGCTGCTGTTCGACGAGCCCACCTCCGCGCTCGATCCCATCGCCACGGGCAGCATCGAGGAGCTGATCTCGGAGCTGAAGGACAAGGTAACCATCCTCATCGTCACCCATAACATGCAGCAGGCCGCGCGCGTGTCCGACTTCACCGCTTACATGTACCTGGGTGAACTGATCGAGTTCGACGTGACCGACAATATTTTCATCAAGCCGAAAATGAAACAGACCGAGGATTACATCACCGGCCGTTTCGGCTGAGCGGCCGAGATCCGCTTCACCAGCGCAAGGCCATCACGCCGAGCGCGACGGCGCAGGCGCCGACTATGCGTTGCCGGCCGAACGGCTCTTTCAGAAAGAGGCTGCCGAGAACGGCGGCGAATATGACCGACGTTTCGCGCAGCGCGGCTACGGCGGCGACCGGCGCGCGGGTCATGGCCCACAAGGCGATGCCGTAGGAGGCGACGAGGAACACGCCGCCGGCAAGGCCGCGCCGCCAATTGCACGCGGCGTAGTCCAGGGCGGCGCGCTGGCGCAGGAAAACGACACAGCCGATGAATATGGGGCCTTGCAGCACGAACAGCCATGCCACGTAACCGGCCGCCGTTCCCGACAGGCGCACGCCCGCGCCGTCCACCAGCGTATAGCCCGCGATAATCACCGCGTTGGCGAGCGCCCACAGCGTCGCGTCGCGCCGGGCGCGCCCTTCTTGCAGCAGGCCGAGGCTGAGTATGCCGGCGCTGATCAGGACGATGCCTGTCCATACGGCCGTGCTGGGGCGCTCGTTCAGCAAGGCGAGGCCGAACAGCGCCACCAGCAAGGGGGCCGTTCCGCGCATCAGGGGATAGGCATGGCCCAGATCGCCTACGCGGTAGGCGCGCGCCAGCGTGGCGAAGTAGCCGACGTGAATGGCGACCGAGGCGGCGAGGAAGGGCCAACTGGCGCCGGCCGGCGCCGGCATGGCGACGATCAGGGGCAGCGACAGGACGCATGCGCCGGCGGCGACCAGCGCCGTGTCCAGCATCACGTCGCGGCTGGCCTTGATGATCGCGTTCCAACTCGCGTGGAGCAGGGCGGCGCCCAGCACCAGCGCAGTGACCAGGGGTGACATTTCCACTACGGCATTTTCCCGGTTGCTCCCCTGTTTGCTTTCTCCGCCAGCCTATTGAATGGCGGCGGCGCCAGGCGCAGAATACCGCATTCGAGTAGCGGCATTGCGGCGGTAACTGTCGCGCGTTGGACGCTGCGAACCAGCGATAGTGCAGATCAGCCACGGAGCGTATCCATGAGTGCGGGCGAAAACAAGACGAAGGTGACCATTCTGACCGGGACCTACCGCGTCAAGGGCTATATCGAACTGCTGTCCGGCGCGCGCATCACGGACTACCTGGTAGAGTCCAAGGACTTTATCGCCGTCACCGACGCGGAAGTGTGGGAGCTGGGAAACCGTCACGTTCTGAACGCGCCGTTCATCAACGTAAGCCTGGACCATATCCAGATTGTCACCCCGGGAGATTGAGCGGGAGATTGAGCGCAGCGATTCCAACCGCACGCGGCCTCGGAAATCGGCGTACCCAGGCGGCACCAGAGGCCGCATTTGATTGACCGGCTTTGCCTAAACGCTGTAAAATCCTCGGCTTTTGGCGCCCTACGGTTTTGACACGATAATGGGCGGCTTTCTTGGGGATCGAGGCGATGCGCAGCCGGCTGGTCGCAGGCAATTGGAAAATGAATGGCAGCCTGGCTGCCAATCGGCGCTTGCTCGACGCTATGAAGGGCGGTTTGGCGGCTTCTGAGCGGGTGCAGTATGCGGTGTGCGTACCCTACCCGTATCTGGCTCAGACTGAAGCGGCCCTGGCCGGCACGGCCATAGCCTGGGGCGCTCAGACTCTGAGCGAACACGCGCAGGGGGCTTTTACCGGCGAAGTGTCGGGCGCGATGCTGCGCGATTTCGGTTGTCGCTACGTGCTGGTCGGCCATTCCGAGCGTCGGGCGCTGTACGGCGAAACGGACAAGCAGGTCGCAGCCAAGTTCCAGGCGGCGCAGGGCGCAGGCTTGATCCCCATTTTATGCGTGGGGGAATCGCTGCAGGAACGCGAAAGCGGCGTCACCGAAATCGTGGTGGCCCGGCAGCTTGCGGCAGTGCTCGATTCGAGCGGGGTCGGTGCCCTGGCCAACGCGGTGATCGCGTACGAACCGGTCTGGGCGATCGGCACCGGCAAGACGGCGACGCCGCAGCAGGCGCAGGCGGTGCACGTGTTCATACGCGGGGTCGTGAACCGCCTGGATGCGAAACTGGCGGCAGGCCTGTGCATTCAGTACGGCGGCAGCGTGAAGGCCGCCAACGCGAAGGAGTTGTTTGCCATGCCCGACATCGACGGCGGACTCATCGGCGGCGCAGCGCTGGTCGCGGAGGATTTTATCGGGATTTGCGCGGCCGCCGCCGCGGCGTAGGCGGCTTTAGGGGTGCTCGGCGGATGCCGCGCGCATTGGAGGGTGGCTTGTTCGTAGCGCTTTGGTTTGTTCACTTGGTTTGTTCAAAATAATTGCCATTCGCCCTCAGGCGTATGGGTCATAGAGAGTAAAAAATGGAAATCTGGATGACTTTGATTTTGACGCTGCATGTGCTGGTGGCGTTGGGCATCATCTTTCTCGTGCTGCTGCAGCACGGCAAGGGCGCCGACATGGGGGCAGCCTTCGGCGGCGGCTCTTCGGGCAGCCTGTTCGGCGCCACCGGTTCCGCGAATTTCCTTTCGCGGACCACGGCCGCGCTGGCGGTGGTGTTTTTTCTCACCAGCCTGGGATTGGCCTATGTCGCCACGCATAAGCCCAAGACCGGCGGCAGCGTGATGCAGGAGGTGAGTTCGCCGCCTGCGACGGCGGTCACGCCGGCGACGGACGTGCCCAAACCGACCGAAGCGCCGGCCGGGTCAAAGGCGAACGAGGTACCCAAGTAAGCAACAAACGCAAGAGACAGAAGCTAGACACGAGAAAGGTCGCCAGATGGTCCTCCGATTTTGAGTCTCTAGTTTCCAGACTGCCGACGTGGTGAAATTGGTAGACACGCTATCTTGAGGGGGTAGTGGCGAAAGCTGTGCGAGTTCGAGTCTCGCCGTCGGCACCAGAACATAACCCAAAGCAGTCCGATAAAAGCCGTAAATTCTAACAAATACAATGATTACGGCCTTTTTCTTGTCCGTAGCGCTCCGTAGCGATCCGTTGACATCCGGGTAACAGGCGGGGTAGATTACCGGGTAATCCGACAGCCTCCCGGGTAACTCTATGCCGCTGACTGATACCGCCGTACGCAATGCCAAGCCTGGTGCGAAACCCGCTAAATTGTCTGATGAGCGCGGCCTGTTCCTGATTGTTACCCCGGAGGGGGGTAAGTGGTGGCGATTCCGCTACAGCTTCGGTGGCAAGGAAAAGCTGCTGTCTCTCGGCACCTACCCGGATGTTTCCCTCGCCGGCGCCAGAGATCGACGCGATCAGGCGCGAAAACTGCTCGCCGACGGCATAGACCCAAGTGAACAGCGCAAGGCCGCGAAGGCGACGCGGGCGGGACTGGCGGCGAATACGTTCGAGGTGATCGGGCGCGAGTGGTATGCAAAGGCCATGGTGGGCAAAGCCGACACCACGAAGGAAAAGCTGATGCGCCGTCTTGAAGTGGACGTGTTCCCTTGGATCGGTGCGCGACCGATTGCCGACATTGCGCCCGCTGATCTGGTGCGCATCATCGAGCGCATGGAAAGTCGCGGCGCGGTGGACCTGGCAAAGCGGGTACACAACGCCACCGGGCGCATTTTCAAGTACGCCGTGACCAAGGGCATGGCGAGCAGCAACCCGGCGCAGACCATTGACCTGAACTTGATCTTGACGCAGAAAGCGGTGCAGCATCATGCTTCAGTGACTGATCCCAAGGCCGTAGGCGGGCTGCTGCGGGCGATTGATGGCTTTACCGGGGCATTCTCTACCAAGTGCGCGCTGCGCCTGGCTTCGCTGGTATTCGTGCGCCCTGGCAACCTTCGTCATGCCGAGTGGACCGAGATTGACTTTGACAAGGCCGAATGGCGCATACCGGCGGGCAAGATGAAGATTCCAGAGCAGCACATCGTCCCGCTGTCTGTTCAGGCAATCGCCATCCTGCGCGAGATTCAGCCGTTGACCGGGGGCGGGCGCTACGTGTTCCCAAGCGAGCGCGGGCAAAGTACGGTGATGAGCGAGAACACCATCAACGCGGCGCTGCGCCGATTAGGATACGCCAAGGACGAAATGACGGGGCACGGCTTCCGGTCTATGGCATCGACGCTATTGCACGAGCTTGGTCTGCCTCATGCGGTGATCGAGCGGCAACTGGCGCACGGCGAGCGCAACAAGGTATCCGCTGCGTACAACTTCGCCGAATACCTGCCAGAGCGGCGCGTGATGATGCAGACCTGGGCGGACTATCTGGACAAGTTGAAGGGCGGGGCCGAAGTGATTCCGTTACGCGGGCATGCGGCTTGAAGGTTCGATGATTATTGACACTCGGACATTTATGTCCGATACTGAATAATGCGCGGAAACGAGTTCATCCGTCGGGTGCAGAAGTACGCCAAGCGCAGCGGCATCGCCTCCACTTGGCGGGCGGATCGCGGCAAGGGTTCGCACGGTGTGCTGATGCTGGGCGATCTGCGAACAGTGGTCCGCAATCCCAAGGACGAACTCAAAACCGGCACCTATCACGGGATGCTCAAGCAACTCGGACTCACCGAACGCGACCTCTTTTAGCGAGAACACCATGCTGCGATTCACCTACCCAGTCAAGCTCACGTCCGACCGCAAGGACGGAGGATATGTCGTCACCTGCCGCGACGTTCCCGAAGCCATCACCCAGGGCGAGACCACCGGCGAAGCCCTTACAGAAGCCGAGGGCGCGCTCCAGGCAGCAATTGAATGCCGGATCGAGGACGGGCTGGACATTCCCGCGCCGTCGCAGCCCAAGCGCGGCGAGCGGTTTGCCACTACACCCATCACCACCGCGCTGAAGGCTGCGGTCTACATCGCATTGCGCGACTCCGGCATCTCGAAATCCGAGTTCGCCCGTCGCATGCAAGTGAACGAGAAAGAGGCGCGGCGCATGCTCGACCCGAAGCACCCGACCAAAGTTCCGACCCTCGAACGTGCGCTAGCGGCGCTAGGCCGGCGCGCTGAGATTGAAGTGAACTGAGAGCGAATCTTTCAAAATGCTGCGTAGCGGAACCCGGAGACTTTAACTGTCCCCGGTAATCAATCCGCATAACTCCACAGGGACCTCCCACCCTTTGGCGTAGGGCGCCAGGGCGGGTCCCTCCTTTGGATTTATGCTACCGTGGCGCTGTACCCGTAGACATCGTGTTACTGCAACGGGCGCGGCACCAAACTTTGCAACAGTCTTACTGTGGCATTTGGATTGATTGCCTCATCGGGATATTTTCTCGCGTGTGGTATCTCTGCAGGAATAAGCCATGAGGTAAGATCTAATCCAGACCTCTTCGGTTGTAATAGGCATCCACCATGGCAAGAAGCAAAAGACTCGATGGAACAAAATTCCTGCGCTACTTCGGCCCACTGCTTGATGCGTTGCGCAACCTTGGAGGATCAGGAACTCCCGAAGAGGTCGCCGAGCGAGTCGCCAAAGACATGGGGCTGCCCGATGCAGAACAGAATGAACTTCTTCCGTCAGGTGGCCTACGGTATCGAACAAATGTGGCCTGGGCGCGCTTCTACTTGGTTCGCGAAGGACTATTGGATTCGTCTAAGCGAGGCGTCTGGAGTCTGACCGAGCGTGGCAGGAGCGCGCATCTGACACCGGACCAAGCCGGGGAGATATTCTCCCGCTGGGTCAAGATTTTCGATGAAAAGCGGCGCGCCAAAAACGCGGCCGATGAGCCAATCGCCGAACAGGTCGCGGAGGAAAGCGGAGCACCAACGAAGGACTACCGAGCGGAAGCCCTCGACCTGCTGCTGGCGTTACCGCCCGCTGGTTTCGAACGCCTGGCCCAGCGACTCCTCCGCGAGGCCGGTTTTACCCAAGTCATCGTCACCGGCCAAAGCGGTGACGGCGGCATTGATGGATACGGAACCCTCCAGATCAACCCGCTGGTCTCGTTCAAAGTACTTTTCCAATGTAAGAAATACGCAAAGTCTGTTTCCCCCTCACACGTAAGAGATTTCAGGGGTGCCATGGACGGTCGCGCGGACAAGGGCATCATCATCACAACCGGAACGTTTACCGCTGAAGCCAGACGAGAGGCAACCCGTGACGGCGCATCGCCGATCGAGCTGATTGACGGTGAAAAGCTGCTCGACATGCTTGAGTCCTTGGAACTCGGTCTTCGCCCTGTAACAACGTATGAAGTCAACCATGCATTCTTTGCCGAGTTCAGAGAGGCCTAACAATCCGCTGCATGCGACCGGGCTTCGGCCCCTCCATGAGTAGGAACGTTAGGCGCACGTGGAACAATCAAATGAACAAGTGGGGCATCCCGGCTTGGCTTGAACGTGAGGTGCGCGAGCGCGACAAAGAGTGCGTCTACTGCGGAACTCCAATGCTTGATTCGCCCACCGCAGACGGATCGCGGAAATCTGTCGCTACGTGGGAGCACATCATTAACGACGCTCGCATCATTACGCGGGAGAACATCACTCGTTGCTGCGCAGGCTGCAATTCAAGCAAGGGGCAGAAAGACCTTGCCGCATGGCTGCTCTCCTCGTACTGCAAGAAACGTGGAATCACTAAGGACACAGTTTCGGAGGTCGTGAAGAATGCATTGCAGCGACCAATGCTCAAGGACGCTCAACCCCCGGGTGCAGGCGACACGCATGAATCCGCGTGCGTCTGAACCGGAACGTTGCCACAACCGAGGTCTATGGTGATGATCAAAAGCTCCCGCCACTCGAAAATCACAGGGGACTTTGGCGAAGCGTTGGTGCTGTATTGGCTGTCCCGCCACGGTTACGAGTGCGCTCGCGTCGATCACACCGGCATCGACCTGATTGCGCGCGATCGCAATTCCACTGAAGTCCTTGGTATTTCTGTCAAGTGCCGTTCGAGAGCAACTGGGACCGAGGGAACGCACGTGAATTTGCACAAGTCTGATTTTGAAAAAGTGCGCCAAGCCTGTGACGCTTTCCACTGCACGCCGTATCTCGCCATAGTTGTTGACGAGTCCGAGCATATTCGAACTCTTCTTCTATCGCTTTCGCATGTGCTAACGCTTTGCCCCGGTGGCGAAAAGGTGTCTGCGTGGCAAATGTCTGAATCGCGGCTAGCCAAATATCGCGTCGATCCGCAGATACGTTTCTTCGAATTCCAGCTGTGTGGCGGGAAATGGTGAAGGGCATATGGCTCACATCCCTTTCCCTGTATGACCGCACGGGGTTGGACCCTCTTGGACGATAGTTGGGTTGACCTTACCCCCCTGTTAGTATGGGCGACCTGGCTCCTATCCCTGTTTCCGTCGAGATATATCCTATAGTCAAGTCTAAAGGCGGCATCGTCGCCGCGTCCGTCCTCGCTCGCGCTGCGGGCGGGCGCGCGTCGCTGCCGATCGCGAGCAGCGCGCATGATCCGGGGGTAGATTTTGGGGTAGAATTGCGAACGCAAAAACGAAGATCAAGCATTGATGCGGGTTAGCGGGAGATTTGAGGTGCCCGCCGTCGCACCAATTCTGAATGCATGGTTCGAAGCAGTGCGTTTGCGCAGGGTGCGCGAATGCGGAAATGCTAGGCTCGGCATGGAAAGAAGTTCGGGAAAAAAGAAAGCGTTTGATAGAAAGCGTTTGATCTAGGTCAACTCCGCAACGCGCTCAATAGTGGACCATGTCGCCTGTTTGTATGATGACCGGACGCAGGGTTTTCGCCAACTTTCTTGAATCTTAGATCCTAACGTGCTCGAAAACTATTTCCCCGTCATGATGTTCATCTTCGTCGGCCTTGCGGTCGGCGTTGGCCCCATCGTCACCGGCGCGATACTTGGACCGCACCGTCCGGACAGCGAAAAAAACTCCCCTTACGAATGCGGCTTCGAGGCGTTCGAGGACGCGCGCATGAAGTTCGACGTGCGCTATTACCTGATAGCGATCCTGTTCATCCTGTTCGACCTGGAAATCGCGTTCCTGTTCCCCTGGGCGATCGTGATCAATGAAATCGGCCTGTTCGGTTTCTTTTCCATGATGGTTTTCCTCGGCATCCTGGTGGTTGGATTCGTCTACGAATGGATGAAGGGGGCGCTGGAATGGGACTAGCGATTCGAAGCGGGCGTGCATCCGGCGCAGCCGGTCAGTCCTCCGGTACGATTCTGCGGAGGCGATGCAATGGGAATTGAAGGCATCCTGCAGGAAGGCTTCGTTACCACGAGCGCGGACAAACTGATCAACTGGGCTCGCACCGGATCGATGTGGAACATGACCTTCGGCCTCGCCTGTTGCGCGGTCGAAATGATGCACGTGGGCATGTCGCGCTACGACCTCGACCGCTTTGGTATCGTATTCTTTCCCAGCCCGCGCCGTTCGGACGTGATGATCGTGGCCGGCACGCTGTGCAACAAGATGGCGCCGGCCCTGCGCAAGGTCTATGACCAGATGGCCGAACCGCGCTGGGTGATCTCCATGGGTTCCTGCGCCAACGGCGGCGGCTACTATCACTATTC
>CAYNVY010000133.1:0-12066 GCA_964400745.1 uncultured Enterobacteriaceae bacterium
GCGGAATAGCGGCGGGGTTTCAGGCGCGCCAGCGGGTAGCGGGCGGCTTGGCTGCCGGCCTGGACCAGCAGCGGCGCCGAACCGTCTCCGGCGTCCAGGGCAAGCTTGCCCTCGAGCAGGTAATAGCGGTGGCTGTCGGCATCGCCGCGCTGGAATAGCATCTGGCCGATCTCCAGTCGCACCTCCCACACCAAGCCAGCGGCCTTTGCCAGTGCTGTGGCGGACAGGCTGTCGAGCGGGACCAGGCTGGGAAGGAAAGCGCCGATCATCGCCGCCAGTTACCTCGCGCCGGAGTCCAGGCCCAGCTCGGGCCAGAGTGCATCCACTCTCTGTTTCACGGCATCGCTCATACGGATCGGTGTTCCCCACTCGCGGCTGGTTTCACCCGGCCATTTGTTGGTGGCGTCGATGCCCATTTTACTGCCCAGGCCGGAGACCGGACTGGCGAAATCCAGGTAATCGATGGGCGTGTTTTCCGCCAGCAGGGTGTCGCGCGCGGGATCGACCCGGGTGGTGAGCGCCCACATGACTTCCTTCCAGTCGCGCACGTCCACGTCGTCGTCGGTGACGATGATGAACTTGGTGTACATGAACTGGCGCAGAAAACTCCAGATGCCGAACATGACGCGCTTGGCGTGGCCGGGATACTGCTTTTTCATGCTCACCACCGCGAGCCGGTAGGAACAGCCCTCCGGCGGCAGGTAGAAGTCGGTGATCTCCGGGAACTGCTTGCACAGCAAGGGCACGAACACCTCGTTCAGCGCCACGCCCAGCACCGCAGGTTCGTCCGGCGGCTTGCCGGTGTAGGTGCTGTGGTAGATCGCGTCGCGGCGCATGGTGATGCGCTCGATGGTGAACACCG
The DNA here is from genome assembly GCA_964400745.1 of uncultured Enterobacteriaceae bacterium. GTDB lineage: Bacteria > Pseudomonadota > Gammaproteobacteria > Burkholderiales > SG8-39 > 2-12-FULL-64-23. The sequence continues at coordinate 863 of CAYNVY010000133.1, forward strand.
GAAAGCGCTCCTGCTCGTTGTAGTAGCCGGTGTGGTCGCCGAAGGGGCCTTCGAGAGCCGTTTCGTCGGGGTGGATGACGCCTTCCAGGACAATCTCGGCGCCCGCCGGCACCTGCAGTTCGCTGCCCAGGCATTGCACCAGTTCGGTCTTGCCGCCGCGCAGCAGGCCCGCGAACTGGTACTCGGAGATCGAATCGGGCACCGGCGTCACCGCGGCGAGCGTGGTGGCCGGGTCCGCGCCCAGCGCCACCGCGATCGGAAACGGCTCGCCCGGATGCCGCAGGCAATGATCGCGGAAATCGAGCGCGCCGCCGCGCTGCGCCAGCCAGCGCATGATCACCTTGTTCGGCGCGATCACCTGCTGGCGGTAGATGCCCAGGTTCTGCCGCGCTTTCTGCGGCCCCCGGGTGACGGTGAGCCCCCAGGTGATGAGCGGGCCGGCGTCGCCCGGCCAGCAGGTCTGGATCGGCAGGCGCGACAGATCGACGTCCTTGCCCTCCCACACGATTTCCTGGCAGGGCGCGCTGCCCAGCACCTTGGGCGCCATGTTGAGCACCTGCTTCAGCAGCGGCAGTTTGTCCCAGGCGTCTTTCAAGCCCTTGGGCGGTTCCGGCTCCTTCAGGTAGGCGAGCAGCTTGCCTACTTCGCGCAACGCCGCCACCGAATCCTGGCCCATGCCCAGGGCCACGCGCCGCGGCGTGCCGAACAGGTTCGCCAGCACCGGCATGCGCGCCCGCCCCTGCGTCCCATCGTAGCCTTTGGGATTTTCGAACAGGATCGCCGGGCCGCCGGCCCGCAGCACGCGGTCGCAGATCTCGGTCATCTCCAGCCGCGGATCGACGCCTGCGCTCACGCGCTTCAGTTCGCCCTGCTGTTCCAGTTGCGCGATGAAATCGCGCAGGTCTTTGTAGCGCATATCAGTTGGTTCCGTATGAAGGTCGAATTCGCGCGCAAGCCCGTGCCTGCCCTAAATGACCGGATTCGTCCCGCCGTCCATGGGCACGATGGCCCCGGTCACATAACTTGCCTGGCCCGACGCAAGAAACACGGCGACGCTGGCGACCTCTTCCGGCTTGGCGATGCGGCCTAGCGGAATGCGTTCCGCACCCTTGGCGAGAAGTTCCGCCGGCGCGACCCCGCTGCGGCGCGATTCGACCGCCAGCCCCTCTTCCACCCGCCCGGTCAGGGTCAGGCCCGGGTTGATCGCGTTCACGCGTATGCCTTTCTTCCCGTAGGCATGGGCGAGGCCCGCCGAGACCAGCATCAGCGCCGCGTTCGCCGCGCCACCTGGAATATGCACCGGGCCGGCCACTTTGCCGCCCATGCCGATGACGTTGATGATCACGCCGCGCGCGCGCGCCAGCATGCCCGGCAGCACCGCCTGCATCGCGTGCACATAGGAAAAGTACTTGGCATCCATGGCGTCGTGCCAGGCGTCGACATCGAGGTCTTCCGGCGCGTAGCGCTTGGCCGCGCCGGCCGAATTGACCAGCACGTCGACCGGACCGAGCGCGCGCTCGACCTCGGCCACCGTCCTTGCGCCGGCATCGCGCCGGCTCAGGTCGGCGCTGACGCAATAGGCCTGGTGTCCCATCGCTGCGAGCGTCGCGACGGCGGCCTCCAGGTTCGCTTCGTTCCGCGACACCAGCGCGACGCGCGCGCCCTCAGCCGCGAACGCCTCGGCGCAGGCGTAGCCTATGCCTTTGCTGCCGCCGGTGATCAGCACCACTTTCCCCGAAAGTCCAAGATCCATCTGCCATCTCCTCTCCCGGACTGGCCGGCAATGAAACCTCTAGTGAAACGCGTAATGCGCAGCCATGCCGGCGAAGATCACGCCGCCGACCCAGTTGTTGTGCCGGAAAGCCTTGAAGCAGTCTTCGCGCCGCCGGCTGCGTATCAGCGCGTAGTGATACAGCGTGATCAGCAGCGCCGCGCCCAGACCCAGATAGTAATACAGGCCGAATTGCAGGCTTGCGCCTATCGCCGCCAGTAGCGCGAGCGTAGCCGCGTAACACAGCATCACCGCGGCCACATCGAAGCGCCCAAAGGTGATGGCGGCGGTCTTGATGCCGATGCGGATATCGTCGTCGCGATCGACCATCGCGTATTCGGTATCGTAGGCGACGGCCCAGAACACGTTGGCCAGCAATAGCCACCAGGCGAGCGCCGGCAGGCTGTCGCCCTGCGCGGCGAACGCCATCGGGATGCCGAAGCCGAAGGCCACGCCCAGGTAGGCCTGGGGCACGGAGATGAAACGCTTGGTGAACGGATAGGTGGCGGCCAGAAACAGCGCGGCGAAGGAGAGCGCGAGCGTGAGCCGGTTGAGCGTGAGCACCAGCGCGAACGCGGCGGCGGTCAGTGCGGCGGCCAGCCACAGCGCTTCTTTCACGCCCACCAGGCCGGCCGCGATCGGCCTGTTCTTGGTGCGCTTCACGTGCGCGTCGAAATTGCGGTCGGCGAGGTCGTTCATGACGCAGCCGGCCGAGCGCATCAGCAGCGTGCCCAGGCTGAAGATTCCTACCAGCGTCCAGTTTGGCCGCCCGTCGGAGGCGATCCACAGACCCCACAGCGTCGGCCACAGCAATAGCAGCGTGCCGATCGGCTTGTCCAGCCGGGTCAACCTTGCGTACAGCGCCAGGCGCTGCTCGATGGCGGCGAAATTCATTTCCCGGTTCGACTCGAAGTTCGACTCGAAAGTGGATTCGTCGCTGCGCACGGAATGAAGGTTTTGGGCATTTCTTGTTTTGAAATCCGCTTTCAGACTTTCATCAATTCGCTTTTTCCCGCCATCCAGCGATCGAGGTGGCGCCGCGCGTGTTCGGGGTGATGCTGCAGCAGTTGCGGCACGAGGTCGCGCGCCGCATCGAGCAGTTCGATGTCGCGCTCGATGTCGGCGAAACGCAGCAAGGGCGCGCCGCTCTGGCGCACGCCGAGGTACTCCCCCGGCCCGCGCAGCAACAGGTCCTGGCGCGCGATCTCGAAGCCGTCGCTGGATGTGTATACCACCTTGAGCCGCGCGCGCGCGATTTCGCCCAGCGGCTTTTGATACAGCAGGATGCACACGCTCTCGGCCACGCCGCGCCCGACACGGCCGCGCAACTGGTGCAACTGCGCCAGACCGAAGCGCTCGGCGTGCTCGATGATCATGAACGAGGCGTTGGGCACGTCCACGCCGACCTCGATCACCGTGGTCGCGACCAGCAGCTGGATCCTGCCCGCGGCGAAATCGGCCATGACCGCAGCCTTGTCCGCGCCCGGCAGGCGCCCGTGCACCAGGCCCACGCGCAGTTCGGGGAACTCGGCGGCCAGGCGCGCGTGGGTGTCGATCACGTTTTGCAGCTGCAGGGCTTCCGCCTGGCTGCGGCCGGGTCCGCGCCCCCTGGGCCGGGCCGTCACCGCGTCCGCGTCCACGTCCACGTCAAGAGCCTCGCTGTTGTCTTCGATCAGCGGACAGACCCAGTAGGCCTGCCGCCCTTCGCCGCAGGCGTCGCGCACGCGCGCCAGCACTTCGTCGCGGCGCTCCGCTGCGATCAGCTTGGTCGTCACCGGCGTGCGCCCCGGCGGCAGCTCGTCGATCAGCGACACGTCCAGATCGGCGTAATAGCTCATCGACAGCGTACGCGGGATCGGCGTGGCGCTCATCATCAGCTGGTGCGGCTCTGCGCTGTCGGCGGCGGCCTTACCCGCCAGCCTGTCGTTGCTACCCTTGTCGTTACTACCCCTGTCGTTACTGCCCTTGGCGCGCAGCGCCAGCCGCTGCTGCACGCCGAAGCGGTGCTGCTCGTCGACGATCGCGAGGCCCAGCGACTCGAACACGATGCCGTCCTGAAACAGCGCATGCGTGCCCACGGCGACGCGGGTCGCGCCCGAGGCGATATCTGCCGCAGCCGCCGCGCGCTCCTTCTTCTTCTGGCTGCCGGAGAGCCAGGTGAGTTGCACGCCCAGCGGGGCGAGCCATTCGGAAAACTTGCGGTAATGCTGCTCGGCCAGGATTTCGGTCGGCGCCATCACCGCCGCCTGCATCCCGTTTTCCACTGCGCGCAGCGCCGCGAGCGCCGCCACCACCGTCTTGCCGCTGCCCACATCGCCCTGCAGCAGGCGGTGCATGGGGTGGGCTTCGCCCAGGTCGCGCTCGATCTCGGCCCAGGCCCGCGCTTGGGCGCGCGTCAGCTCGAACGGCAGGCGCGTGCGCAGCGCCGCGGTCAGCGCGCCCGCCGCTTGCAGCGCCGGCGCGGTCTTCGCCTTGCGCTCGCGATAATGCAGGCGCATCGACAATTGCTGCGCCAGCAGTTCGTCCAGCTTCATGCGCTGCCAGGCCGGGTGGCTGCGATCGCTCAAGGGTCGCACGTCGTCGCCGGGCCGCGGATGGTGCAGCGCGTCTATCGCCGCGCGAAACGCGGGCATGCCCAAGCGCGCGAGGATGTGCTCCGGCAGGGTCTCGTCCAGCGCGGACTGCGCCAGCGCCTTTTCGATCAGGCGGCGCAGGGCCGTCTGCGGCAATCCGGCCGTGGTCGGATAGACGGGGGTCAGCGCCGCGGGCAGCGGCGTTGCCTCGCCCACGATGCGATAGCGCGGATGCACCATCTCCGCGCCGAAGAAACCGGGACGCACTTCACCGAAGGCCCGCACCAGCGCGCCCGGCGCCAGCGCCTTCGCCTGGCTGCCGTAGAAATTGATGAAGCGCATATAGAGCAGCCCGCTTTCATCCTCCATTTTGCACACGAGCTGGCGCCGCGGCCGGTACGCGATCTGGCTGTCGATCACCCTGCCCTCTACCTGCACCGGGGCGCCCTCGCGCGCGTCGGCGATCGGCGTCAGCCTGGTTTCGTCCTCGTAGCGCAGCGGCAGGTGCAGCACCAGATCGAACTCGCGCGCGATGCCTAGCTTTGCCAGTTTCGCCTTCAGCGTCGGTGCGGCAGCCGGCGCAGCCGTCCCGGCTTTCACCGCCTGCTTCACCTTCGGCGCAAGTGGCAAGCCGGCGGCGCCCGAGCGCGCGGCTTTGCCCGCCGGCCGCCCGAGCGCTTTACTCACCGAATGACCAGTATCGCATCCGCCTCGACCAGGGCCGCGCGCGGCAGCGCGGCGACGCCCACCGCCGCGCGCGCCGGATAGGGTTGGGTGAAATACGCGGCCATGACTTCGTTCACCTTGGCGAAATGGGCGAGATCGGTGAGATAGATGGTCAGTTTCACCGCGTCCGCGAGCGATCCCCCGGCCGCCTCGGCCACGGCCTTCAGGTTGTCGAACACGCGCACCACCTGCGCGTCCATGCCTTCGACCATCTGCATGGTCCGCGGATCGAGGCCGATCTGGCCCGAGAGGTACACCGTTTCACCGCAGCGTACCGCCTGCGAATAGGTGCCGATGGCGCCAGGCGCGTTCGGCGTCGAAATTGCGGTCTTGGTCATGGCTGTAGGGTCCCTGTCAACGGATGTCGGAAGCGCAATACAGGCCTATAATCGCGGCTCGGCCGCCGATCCAGTCCTGTCATGGCCGAATCTTACAATGACCGCAGCCGTCATCGCCAATCTGCAAAAACTCATCGGCACGCCGCGTGACGGCGCCCTGCTGCGCTTTTCCCTGGGCAACGAGTATCTGAAGCAGGGCGACGCGCAAAACGCGCAGACGCAGTTGCGCGAGGCGGTGGCGCGGGATCCGGCCTATTCGGCCGCCTGGAAGCTGCTCGGCAGGGCGCTGGCCGAGGGCGGGCAGGAAGAAGATGCATTGGCCGCGTACCGCCAGGGCATCGCCGTAGCCGAGCAAAGGGGCGACCTGCAGGCGGCAAAGGAAATGACGGTCTTCGCCCGTCGCATCCAGAAGCATTTGGAATCCACCCGGTCTACCTGACGCGCCACGCCATGTCCCTGTACACCGAACTTCGCACCAAAGTCATAGGCGCGCCGCTGGACCCGTTGAGCGCGGAGACGCGCCACAACCTCGCCCTGGTCGCATTTTTCGCCTGGGTGGGCCTGGGCGCGGACGGCATCTCCTCCTCCTGCTACGGCCCGGAAGAATCGTTCCGCGCGCTGGGCGAACACACCGGCCTCGGCCTGTATCTGGCGCTGGCCACCGCGGCCACGGTATTTATCATCGCGCTCGCCTACAACCAGGTGATCGAACTGTTTCCGACCGGCGGCGGCGGCTACCGCGTCGCGACCAAACTCATCGGCCCCTACGCCGGCGTGACCTCGGGCGCGGCGCTGGTGCTCGACTACGTGCTCACCATCGCCATCTCGATCGCCAGCGGTGTGGACGCCCTGTTCAGCCTGCTGCCCCTGGGCTTTCACGAGTACAAGCTTCCCGCCGAGGTCGGGCTCATCATGCTGTTGATCGTGCTCAATATGCGCGGCATGAAAGAGGTGATCAAGATACTGCTGCCGATCTTTCTCGGTTTCGTCCTCACGCACGCCTTCCTCATCATCTACGGCGTGGGCGAGCATGCGGACCGGCTGCCCGAACTGATCCCCGCCACGATAGCGGAGACCGTGGCCCTCTCGGGGCAACTGGGCTGGGCGCATGTGGCCGCGCTGATGCTGCTTGCCTACTCGCAGGGCGGCGGCACCTACACCGGCCTGGAAGCGGTATCGAACAACGTCAACGTGCTCGCCGAGCCGCGCGTCAAAACCGGCAAGATCACCATGTTCTACATGGCGCTGTCGCTCGCCTTCACCGCGGGCGGCATCATCCTGCTGTACCTGTTGTGGGACGCGAAACCGGTGCCTGGCCAGACGCTGAACGCGGTGGCTTTCGGCGCCATCATCGAGAGCCTGGGATGGGAACCCTGGGTCAACCAGACCGCGCTGTGGACGGTGCTCGCGCTCGAAGGGGGGCTGCTCTTCGTCGCCGCCAACACCGGCTTTCTGGGCGGCCCGGCGGTGCTCTCGAACATGGCGGCGGACTCCTGGGTGCCGCACAAGTTTCGCTACCTTTCGACCCGGCTGGTCACCGAAAACGGCGTCCTGGTCATGGGCCTGGCGGCGCTCGGCATTCTGCTCTGGACCCGCGGCAGCGTGTCGCTGCTGGTGGTGCTCTACAGCATCAGCGTGTTTCTGACCTTCGCCATTTCGCTCTTCGGCCTGTGCATCTACTGGTGGCGGCATCGCAAGGACAAGGGCAAATGGGCCACGCGCCTCGCCTTGTCCGCGACCGGCTTCACCGTGTGCTCGGTGATCCTGGCGATGCTGCTGGTGGAGAAATTTACCCAGGGAGGATGGCTCACCGCGGTGATCATCGCCGGCATCATCGGCGTCTGCCTGACCATACGCAGACACTACGACTGGGCCAGGGGGCAGATCCGCAAAGTCGACGAAATATTCGCCAATCAGCCCTTCGGCAGCATCGTCACCCCGCCCAAGACCGACCCCGAGCTGCCCACCGCGGCCTTCCTGGTCGGGTCCAGCCGCGGCGGCGGCCTGCACGCGCTCCTGTGGGTGCAGCGCATGTTTCCGAATCACTTCAAGAATTTCATTTTCCTCAACGTGCGCACGGTGGATTCCCACAGTTACGGCGGCAGCGAAGACATGAAGCTGGTGAAAATGGAAGCCGGCGTCGCCCTCACCTACTTCGTCAATTTCTGCCACAGCAAGGGCTGGGCGTCCAAGTCCTACCTGAATTTCGGCACCGACCCGATCGACGAGGCCACCAGGCAGGCCGAGCAGGTGCACGAAGAATTCCCGAACTGCATCTTTTTCGCCAGCAAGCTGATTTTCGAGCGCGAAAACTGGCTGGTACGCCTGCTGCACAACCAGGCGCCGCTGGCGATACAGCGCCGCCTGCACCTGCACGGCCTGCAAATGGTAATCTTGCCGATGAAAATCTAACTGCCACGGAGAACCTCCATGACGCTGATAATGAAATCCGTATTGATCACCGCCGGCCTCGGGCTGCTGCTCGTGCTCATCGAATGGAACATGAAGCGCAAGCAAAAAGGCGGCTTGACCGCGAACGACTGGCGCGCGATACGCGATCTGCTGCTGCTGACCATAGGCGCATGCGGCCTCGTGGCCTTTGTCGTCGCCTATCTGACCTAAAGAAATTGAGTATTTTTGTTCATAGAAGAAAGGAAAAGCAATGTTACCCAGCGCAGCAAGTCTAGAAGGCAAACCGGTACCGAGCGTCACGTTCAAGACCCGCACCGGCCAGCAGTGGAAGGACGTGAGCACGGACGACCTGTTCAAGGGCAAGACCGTGGTCGTGTTCTGCCTGCCAGGCGCCTACACGCCCACCTGCTCCAGCACCCACCTCCCGCGCTACAACGAACTCTACAGCGTATTCAAGGCCAACGGCGTCGACGCCATCGTCTGCATGTCGGTCAACGACGCCTTCGTCATGAACGAATGGGGCCAGGACCAGGAGGCGGGAAACCTCACCCTGATCCCCGATGGCAACGGCGAATTCGCCGCCGGCATGGGCCTGCTGGTGGACAAGTCGGCGATCGGCTTCGGCAAGCGTTCCTGGCGCTATTCGATGCTGGTCAAGGACGGCAAGATAGAAAAAATGTTCATCGAACCGGACAAGCCGGGCGACCCGTTCGAAGTCTCCGACGCCGACACCATGTTGAAGTACATCAACCCGAAGGCGGCCGCGCCGGAGCCGGTGCTGATCTTCGCCAAGCCCGGCTGCCCGCACTGCGCGCGCGCCAAGGCGCTGCTCGAAGCCAAGGGCTACCACTACGACGAAGTCAGCATGGGCAAGAGCATCACCTCGAGCACGCTGCGCGCGGTGTCCGGCAAGGGCACTTGGCCGCAGGTATTCATCGGCGGCAAGCTGATCGGCGGCGCCGACGAGCTGGAGGCCTTTTTCAAGGCGGGCTGACACCAAACACCGCGCGGGGGTTTTAGACAAGAAAACCGGGGACAGACCACGTTTTTCGTTCCCGCCTTCGGGAGTCGATCGAGCAAAAAACGTGGTCTGTCCCCGATTTTACGCTTGCGCGTCGCGCCAGCGAAACAGCGCCAGCATCCACGGCGCGATGCGCGCCGCCAGCGCGTGCGCCGGCACCCGCCCGAGCGCGGTCAGCGGCAGCGGCAGTTTCTCCGGCGCGGCGCCCAGCGCCGCATCCGCGAGCACCGGCCCCAGCGCCGTGCCCAGCGCCACGCCGCGCCCGTTGCAGCCGACCCAGGTGATGACGCCCTCGGCCAGCGCGTGCATATGCGGCAGCTTGTCCTCGGTCATGCTCAACTGGCCGTGCCAGACATAGTCGAATGCAGGCTCGCCGATCTGCGGGAACAGCAGCCTCAGCCGCTCGCCGATGCGGCGCTTCAGCCGCGGCTCGAAATCGCGATCGAAAATCAGCGCGCCGCCGGTGACCAGCCGTCCGCGCCGGTCGAAGCGGCAGAAGTACAGGTCGCCGTGCGTGTCCGACATCGCCGTGTCGCTCGGCAGGATGCCGGCGCGCACCGCCTCGGGCAGCGGCGCCGTCGCCATCTGGTAGGAGCGCATCGGAACCCAGCTTCGGTCCAGCCCGGGCCAGACCCGGTCCGTGCCGTAGGCATTGGTCGCGATCACCACGCGCTTTGCCGTCACCGTGGCGGCGTCGGTGCGCACCCGCCACGCCTCTCCCGCCCGCTCCATGGCCAGCGCCGGCGAGCGTGTATGCAGGCGCACCCCGGCGCCCATCGCGGCGCGGGCGATGCCGCGCGCCAGCGCCAGCGGATCCACATGGCCTCCGCTCGGATTGCGCCAACCGCCGTGCCAATAGCGCGAACCGGTGAGCGCAGCGACTTGATCCGCGGCTAGCAACTCCACCGGCGCGCCGCGACGGCGCCACTGTTCGAAGCGCGGCTTCGAGATGCGCGCTACGCGTCCCGGCGTGTGCGCCGGCTGCAGCCAGCCGTTCTGCACCGCGTCGCATTCGATGCCGTGGCGCCGGATCAGATCGAAGGTGGTCTGCGCCGAATCGCGGATCAGCGCGACGAGCGCCTCGCCCTTGTCGGCGCCGCGCGCGGCCACGATCTCGTCCGGGTCGGCGCGCGACAGGCAGGGTATGACCTGGCCGTTGTTGAGGCCGGAACCGCCCGAGCCGATCTCCGCCGCTTCGAGCAATACGACATCCGCCCCGCGCGCGGCTGCGGCGAGCGCGGTCGAAAGGCCGGTGAAGCCGGCGCCTATGACCAGCACGTCAGCCCGGTGCTCGCCCGAGGGCAGCGAGTCGGTCGCGGGCGCGCGCGGCGCGGTGTCGGCCCAGAGGGAAGTCGGGCTGCCGGATACGGCGGGGGAGGTCATGCTTCGCTGCGGTGAATGTGCCCGCCCAGATAGGCGGAACGGATGCGCTCGTCCGACGCAAGTTCCTTCGCCGCGCCGGAGAGCACGATGCGGCCGGATTCCATCACGTGCGCGGTGTCGGCCACGCGCAACGCAGCCCGCGCGTTTTGTTCGACCAGCAGGATGGCCGTGCCGGCGGCGCGTATGGTGGCGATCAAATCGAAAATCTGGCGCACCAGTTTCGGCGCGAGGCCGAGCGAAGGCTCGTCCATCAGCAGCAGCTTGGGCCGCGCCATCAGCGCGCGCGCCACGCACAGCATCTGCTGCTCGCCGCCGGAGAGCGAACCGGCCTTTTGCGCGAGGCGGTCCTTCAGCACCGGAAACAGGCCGAACACGCGCGCGCGGTCCCCGGCCGCTTCTTCGCCCGAGCGCGGCCCGGCGCCCAGGCGCAGGTTTTCGTCCACGCTCATGCTCGAAAAAATCTGCCGCCCCTCGGGCGCCTGCGCCAGACCGGCCGCGACGATGCGGTGCGGCGGCCAGTGCACGATATCCTCGCCGAGAAAGCGCACGCTGCCCGAGGCCGCTCGATAGACGCCGGAAATCGCGCGCATCAGAGTGGTCTTGCCCACGCCGTTCGAACCCAGCACCGACACCACCCCGCCCTCCGGCACCACCAGCGAAACGCCGGAGAGTATGGTCTGCTGGCCCATGCGCACCACCAGCGATTCGACCTCGAGCACGTTCACGCGTCCGCCTCCGCGCCGCTATCCCGGAGCAAGCTGAGCTTCTGTCGGCGGCCGGCGGCAATCGCGGCCGGTCGCATCCCCATTGCATGGGGCCCCTGCTCCCTGCTCATTCCGCCTCCTCCGTGCCGAGGTAGGCTTCCAATACTTGCGGGTCGCGCCCGATTTCCGCCGGCGTGCCGTCCGCGATCTTGCGCCCCGATGCCATTACCATCACGCGCTGGCACAGGCTCATGACGAAACCCATGTCGTGCTCGA
>CAYNVY010000134.1:0-12022 GCA_964400745.1 uncultured Enterobacteriaceae bacterium
CCTGCTCGTTCAGGTAGTACTCGCGCTGGCTCTTTTCCATCTGGCGCTTGACGCGTCCGCGAATGCGCTTTTCCACCTGCAGAATGTCGATCTCGGTTTCCAGCTGCCCCAGCCGATGCTCCAGACGCGCCTTTACGTCGAACATTTCCAGCACTTGCTGCTTCTGTTCCAGCTTGAGCGGAAGATGCGCGGCCACGGTATCCGCCAGGCGCCCCGCCTCCTCGATGCCGCCGAGAGAAGTGAGTATCTCCGGCGGAATTTTCTTGTTGAGCTTCACGTACTGGTCGAACTGCGTCACCAGCGCGCGGCGCATGGCTTCGACCTCGTTGTTGTCGCTCGCGTCCGCCGGCACCGGCCGGGCCATGGCGACGTAGTGGCTGCGTTGATCTTCGATTTCTTTGATGACCGCGCGCTGGCTGCCTTCGACCAGGACCTTGACCGTGCCGTCGGGCAGCTTGAGCATCTGCAGGATGTTGGCAATGCAGCCGATCTGGTACATGTCGTCGGCGGCAGGCTCGTCCTTGGCCGCGGATTTCTGCGCGGCCAGCATGATGCTCTTTCCGGCTTCCATCGCGATTTCCATGGCCTTGATCGACTTCGGACGGCCGACGAAAAGCGGAATCACCATGTGCGGGAAGACCACGACGTCCCGCAGCGGAAGCAGCGGAAACTGGGTCAGGTCGGGCGAATATTCGGTGGAGGACATGGCAAAACCTCGGGGTGATATTTTCTACTAGATGGGGGCGGGGAACATGGGTTCAAGCCCGCCGGCGTTCTCAGGAAAGAGAACCAGCGACCTTGGGCGGATCGGAGTAGATCAAGAGCGGCTTGCCTTCGCCATGCACCGTCGGCTCGTCGATCACGACTTTGCTCACGTTTTCCATGGTCGGCAGCTCGTACATGATGTCGAGCAGCACCTGCTCGATGATGGAACGCAACCCGCGGGCGCCGGTCTTGCGCGCAAGCGCCTTGTGCGCGATCGCGGAAAGCGCCAGCGGCCGCACTTCCAGTTCCGCGCCCTCCATGCCGAACAGGCGCTGATACTGCTTCATCAGCGCGTTCTTCGGCTGGGTCAGGATCTGCATCAGCGCCGCTTCGTCCAGTTCTTCCAGCGTCGCGATCACCGGCATGCGGCCGACGAACTCCGGAATCAGACCGTACTTGACCAGATCTTCCGGCTCCACCGCGCGCAATACCGCGGTGATGTCCTTGCTGTCCTTGAGGCTGCGCACCTCCGCGCCGAAGCCGATGCCGCTCTTCTCCGAGCGGTTGCGTATGATCTTTTCCAGGCCGTCGAATGCGCCGCCGCACACGAACAGGATATTGGTCGTGTCGACCTGGACGAAATCCTGGTTCGGATGCTTCCTTCCGCCCTGCGGCGGCACCGAGGCGACCGTGCCTTCGATCAGCTTCAGCAGGGCTTGCTGCACGCCCTCGCCCGAAACATCGCGCGTGATCGAAGGGTTGTCCGACTTCCTCGAAATCTTGTCGATCTCGTCGATGTAGACGATGCCGCGCTTGGCCTTGTCCACGTCGTAGTCGCAATTCTGCAGCAGCTTCTGGATGATGTTCTCTACGTCCTCGCCGACATATCCCGCCTCGGTCAGCGTGGTCGCGTCGGCGATGACGAAGGGCACGTTCAGCAGCCGCGCCAGCGTCTGCGCGAGCAGGGTCTTGCCCGAGCCCGTCGGCCCGATCAGCAGGATGTTCGACTTTGCGAGTTCGACCTCGTCGTTCTTGGACAGGTGCTTGAGGCGCTTGTAATGGTTATACACCGCCACCGAAAGAATTCTTTTCGCCATCTGCTGGCCGATGACGTACTCATCGAGGATTTCGCAGATCTCCCTCGGCGTGGGCAGATCGGACTTCCCCGTCTTGCCGCTCTTGTCGGTGCTGGTTTCCTCGCGGATGATATCGTTGCACAACTCGATACATTCGTCGCAGATGAACACCGACGGTCCGGCGATAAGCTTCCTTACCTCGTGCTGACTCTTGCCGCAGAAGGAACAGTAGAGAAGCTTTTCACCGGCGTTTTTTTCGGTCATTTATGCCTCATTTTTTGGCTTCGGCACGAGTGCTCAGCACGCTGTCCACCAGACCGTATTTCACCGCCTCTTCGGCCGACATGAAGTTGTCCCTGTCGGTGTCGCGCGCGATGGTCTCGACGTCCTGGCCGGTATGCCGGGCCAGCATCTCGTTCAAACGCGCGCGCAGGTACAGGATCTCTTTCGCGTGGATTTCGATATCCGAAGCCTGCCCCTGAAACCCGCCCATGGGCTGATGGATCATGACGCGTGAATTGGGAAGGCAGAAACGCTTGCCCTTCGCGCCGGCGCAAAGCAGGAACGATCCCATGCTCGCCGCCTGCCCCACGCACAAAGTGCTCACATCCGGTTTGATGAACTGCATGGTGTCGTAGATCGCGAGCCCTGCAGACACCGAACCGCCGGGCGAGTTGATGTAAAACGAGATGTCCTTGTCCGGATTTTCGGACTCCAGGAACAACAGTTGGGCGACGATCAGGTTGGCCGTCATTTCGTTGACCACGCCGACCAGAAACACCACCCGCTCCTTCAACAGCCGCGAGTAAATGTCGTAGGCACGCTCGCCCCGGCCGCTCTGCTCGATGACCATGGGCACCATACCCAGACCCTGGGGGCCCTCGCGCTCCGCCTGCTGCGACTCTGTCCACCCTGCCGCGCGCGGCATCCAACCCGGCTGCATCATGCCTTCCCCATAAATTGGTCGAACTCGACGGCCTTGTCCGTCACCTTGGCGTTTTTCAGCACCCAGGCGACGACGTTGTCCTCCAGCACCAGGCTTTCCATCTCGGACAATCGCTGCGGCTGAGAGTACAGCCATTTTACCACTTCGTCCGGATGCTCGTAGCTCTCCGCCTGTTCCTCGACCATGGCGCGAACTTGCTCCGGTTTGGCCGCAAGGTCGTGCACTTTCACCATTTCCGACATGATCAGGCCCAGAGATACGCGCCGCCGCGCCTGTTCCTCGAACATCTCCGGGTTGAGCGGCAGTTGTTCCATTTTCACGCCGCGCGCCTCCAGATCTTCGCGCGTAGACTGCACCAAGCGCTGCGTTTCCATTTCGACCAGCGACTTGGGCAGATCGATCTTCGTCGTGTCGAGCAACACCTGCATCACCTTGTTCTTGATCTCGCCCTGCGCGCGCTTTTTCACTTCGCGCTCGATATTGGCCCTGATCTCGGAGCGCATCTTCGCAAGGTCGCCGTCGGCCACGCCCAGCGATTTCGCGAATTCCGCGTTAACTTCGGGCAGATGCGGTTCTTCGACCAGTTTGGCCGTCAGTTCGAAGCTCGCGGTCTTGCCCGCGACTTCCTTGCCGTGATAGTCCGCCGGAAAATTCAGGTCGAAGGTCGTCGAGGCCCCCGCCGACAGCCCTATCGTGGCGGCTTCGAATTCGGGCAGCATCTTCTTTTCGCCCAATACGAACACGAAGTCGCTCGCTTTGCCCCCGGCGAACTCGACGCCGTCGATCTTGCCCAGAAAATCCGCGGTCACGCGATCGCCGTCCGCCGCGGGACGCTCGACCGGGTGAAAATGCTGGCGCTGTTTGCGCAGAATCTGCAAGGTCTTGTCGACCTCCGCGTCCCCGACCACGAGCGCAGGGCGCTCGACCGTGCTCTCGCCTACGCCTCCTAGCACCACGTCGGGATACACCTCGAAGGTCGCGCTGAATTCAATGCTTTTCGCGTCCGCCTCGCCTGCTTTCGGCTCGATGCGCGGATAGCCGGCCACTTTGAGGTTTTGTTCCCGTACCGCGTCGCCGAACGCCTTTTGCACCGCGTCGCCGATCACCTCTGAACGCACCTGCGGTCCGTACTGCTGGGAGACAAGTTTGAACGGCACCTTCCCCGGACGAAAGCCCGACATGCGCAAAGTACGGGAGAGCTTCTTCAGCCGCTCGTCCACCTGTTTCTCGATTTCCTCAACCGGCACGGCCATGTTCAGGCGGCGCTCGAGTTGACCCAGATTCTCCAAGCTTGTCTGCATCAAAATCCCTCAAAGTCCATAAGAAACCGGAAAATTCAAACGGAGGCGCCTCCGTTCAATTTCCCACTCGCGAAGCGGATCGGCATGGTGCCCAGGAAGGGACTCGAACCCCCACACCTTGCGGCGGCAGGACCTAAACCTGCTGCGTCTACCAATTTCGCCACCTGGGCAATGTACCGCCGGAAACTGGCCGGGGAAATGGGACAGCCTAACAGCCGCATCCGGTTCCCGTTCCAATTCCGCCACTTGCGCGCAGTCGCAATTTTACGCGATTTCACCCTATACTGCAGCCCGAATCCCCGAGGAGCTGCAAAACCATGTCCGAATCCGCGTGAACCCAGGCAAATTGTGGATTGCGTGAACGGCATGGATAAGCACTTGAATTTCGCCGCCATAGACAGCCGCGAACCGTAGCGCCATACCAGGTTTAAAACTGGGGCGCTAGCGCAGGCGCGCTATCGCGTCCTCCACTCTGTCGCTTGCGATGATTTCCAGCCCGCTGATGGCCTGCCTTGGGACGTTGGACTTGGGAATGATCGCCTGGGTGAAGCCGAGCTTGGCGGCCTCGCGCAGCCGCTCCTGGCCGCGCGGCGCCGGGCGGATTTCGCCCGCCAGTCCGACTTCGCCGAACACCACCAGCTTCTGCGGCAAGGGTTTGGCGCGCAGCGACGACACGATCGCAAGCAGCACGGCCAGGTCGGCGGCGGGTTCGCTTATCTTCACCCCCCCCACCGCATTGACGAAAACATCCTGGCCGAAACAGGCAATGCCGGCATGGCGGTGTAAAACGGCGAGCAGCATCGCCAGGCGGTTCTGTTCCAGCCCGACCGAGAGGCGGCGCGGGTTGGGCGCGTGCGCTTCATCCACCAGCGCCTGTATCTCGACCAGCAGCGGGCGCGTGCCTTCCTGCGTCACCAGCACGCAGGAACCGGGCACTTCGCCTTCGTGCTGCGACAGAAACAGGGCAGAAGGGTTGGACACCCCTTTCAATCCCCTGTCGGTCATGGCGAACACGCCCAGTTCGTTCACCGCGCCGAAGCGATTCTTGAACGCGCGCACCAGCCTGAAGCTCTGATGCGTATCGCCCTCGAAGTACAGCACCGTATCGACGATGTGCTCCAGCACTCGCGGCCCGGCCAGCGTGCCCTCCTTGGTGACGTGGCCGATGAACACTATCGTGGTTCCGGTCTGCTTCGCCAGGCGCGTCAACTGCGCGGCACACTCACGGACCTGCGCCACCGATCCCGGCGCAGACGACAGCGCGTCGGAATACAGCGTCTGGATGGAATCGATCACCACGATCTCCGGCCTGGTCTCGGCCAGCACGGATTGGATCCTTTCGAGATTGATCTCGGCCAGCAACTCCAGCCCGCCCGAATCGAGGCCCAGGCGCGTGGCGCGCAAAGCCACCTGTTCCGCCGATTCCTCGCCGCTGACGTAGACCGCCAGGTGCGCCTTGCTCATCGCGGCCAGCGCCTGCAACAGCAGCGTCGATTTGCCGATCCCGGGGTCGCCGCCTATCAGCACCACCTGCCCGGCGACCAGACCGCCGCCCAGCACGCGGTCGAATTCCGCCACCCCGGTAGGCAGCCGCAGCGCCTCGCGTGCACTCACGTCGGACAATTTCTGCAGCCTGGAGGAACTCGCCACGCTCTTGTAGCGGTGCGCGGAAGCCGCCTCGGCGACGCTCTCCACCAGCGTGTTCCATGCGCCGCAGGCCGGGCATTGACCCTGCCATTTGGGCGCGGTGCCGCCGCACTCGGTGCAGGTATAAATGGATTTTGATTTGGCCAAGATTATTCGACTTCCAGTTGGGGCACGCGCAGCGCCAGTGCGCAAAACAGCTCGTAGCTGATCGTGCCTGCGCACGCTGCGACTTCATCCGCGGGCAAGCCTTCGCCCCACAGGGTCACGGCGCTGCCGACGCGTGCCTGCGGAATGTCGCTCAAATCGGCGCACAGCATGTCCATGGACACACGACCCACGGTGCTCGTACGCCTGCCTGCGACGACGATGGGTGTGCTCCTTTCTGCGAATCCGGGCGCATGCCGCGGATAACCGTCGGCATAACCGCATGCGACCACCCCTATGCGCATGGCCGCGCGCGCCTCGAATGTGCCGCCGTACCCCACCCGGTCCCCGGGCTGCAGGTCCTGCACCGCTATAATTTCGCTCTGCAGCGACATCGCCGGCTGCAGCCCCATGCTGTCCGCGCTGGCGTCGGCAAAGGGCGAGCCGCCGTAGAGCATGATGCCCGGCCGCACCCAGTCCGCATGCGATTGCGGATAACGCAGAAGCGCGGCCGAATTCGCCAGCGTCCTCTCTCCGCGCAGGCCGGTAGTCCATTCGGAGAAGCGCGCCATCTGCGCCTCGATTCCGGACGCGCCGTCGGCCTCGGCGAAATGCGTCATGAGGGAGATCGTCCCGGTCTTGCCGCTGGCCTCGAGCCGGCTATAGGCAGCGCGCACCCGGCCGCCTGCGAACCCCAGCCGGTTCAATCCGGTATTCAATTTCAGCGCGACCGCCATCGGCGACTTCAGACGGGCGCGCTCCAGCATCAGCACCTGCTCCAGATCGTGCACTGCCAGGCTCAGCGCGTAACGATCCGCAACGGCGAGGTCCGCCGGTTGAAATACGCCCTGGAGCAGCAGGATGGGTTTGGAGATTCCGGCTTCGCGAAGCCGCACCGCCTCGTTCAGGTCGAGTAAAGCATAGCCGTCTGCTTCCGCCAGCGCCCGCGCGACGCGCACCAGGTCGTGGCCGTAGCCGTTGGCTTTCACCACCGCCCACACCCGGGACGCAGGGGCGCGGCGGCGCGCCAGGGCAAGGTTGTGCCGCAGAGCGGAAAGACGGATGGCGGCGCGAATCGGGCGCGGCATTCACTTCGCCCCGAAGCGGCACGCGCGGGACGGCAACTTCAGCGCGGCGCCTTGCTTCAGGCGATCGCGCGGTATCGCCTGGCCGATTTCGTCTTGCATTTCCCCGTCCGCTCCTGCATTTGTTTGCTGTATTATCCGAGCTTAATGAATCGTATAGCGCAATACAAGAACAACTGATCAAGCACAACTGATGCCGCCCCCCCTTACCATCGCCTATCGTAGATGAATCGCGGTTTCTATACCGTGATGGCGGCGCAGTTCTTTTCGTCGCTGGCTGACAACGCCCTGCTCATCGCCGCAATCGCGCTGCTGGTGGAATTGCAGGGCCCAGCCTGGATGACGCCGCTGCTGAAATTCTTCTTTACGGTGTCCTACGTGGTGCTGGCCGCCTTCGTCGGCGCGTTTGCAGACTCCCTGCCCAAAGGCAAGGTGATGTTCATCACCAACACCATCAAGATGGCCGGTTGCGCGCTCATGTTCTTCTACGACGCGTTCGCCCTGCTGGGTGTCAGCACCCATCTGGTCGTGCTCGCGTCCTATGCAGTGGTCGGGCTGGGCGCCGCCGCCTACTCTCCGGCCAAGTACGGCATCCTCACCGAAATGCTTCCGGCGCGGCAACTTGTCGTCGCCAACGGCTGGATCGAAGGCCTGACGGTCGCCTCGATCATTATTGGCACGATGCTGGGCGGCGCATTGGTCAACCCGCGCGTCTCCGCGGCGCTGTTGTCGATCGACCTGCCGCATATCAACACCGGCATCGATACCGGGCCCGAGGCGGCGATCCTGGTGATATCCGTGTTTTACCTGATAGCGGCGGTATTCAACCTGCGCATCCCGGATACCGGCGCCAAGTATCACCAGCAGACGCGCAACCCGGTGATCATGGTGACCGATTTCGTCGAGTGCTTTGCCACCTTGTGGCGCGACAAACTCGGACAGATCTCGCTCGCGGTAACGACCCTCTTCTGGGGAGCCGGCGCGACGCTGCAGTTCATCGTGCTCAGATGGGCCGAACACAAGCTGCACATGCCCTTGAGCCAGGGCGCGATATTGCAGGGCATCGTCGCCATAGGCGTCGCGCTCGGCGCGGTGATCGCCGGGCGCACGGTGCCGCTGAAGAAGTCGCTCAAGGTGCTCCCGGTCGGCGCCGCCATGGGCCTAGCCGTGATGGCGCTGATATTCGTGACCTGGATGCCGCTGGTCTATTTTCTGCTGGTGCTGGTGGGCGCACTCGCCGGATTCTTCGTCGTTCCGATGAACGCCCTGCTGCAGCACCGCGGCCACGTGCTGCTCTCCGCCGGGCATTCGATCGCCGTGCAGAACTTCAATGAAAATCTGAATATCCTGCTCATGCTCGGGCTCTACGCGCTGATGATCCGCGCCAATTTCGCCATCGACACCATCATCGTGCTGTTCGGCGTGTTCGTTTCCCTCACGATGATGATGGTGATCAGGCTGCATAAGCTCAATCAGAAGCGCGAAGATTCGCTGCACCTGATCGGCATGGAGAAACACTGAGGGATCCGGCTAAGCGCGCCCTGCGCCAAGCTGTCTCCGCATACTCACCATGCGTGCGCGCAGCATTGATCCGGGATTGACTCAGTTCCACCCGCAACTGCGCAGACTCGTTCCTTGCTGCACCCTGCTGCAGGAGCGCCGCCATGTTCGGGCGCCTACTGCACTTCCTTCGAAATCTCGACGACGAGACCTGTTGCGCCCGGGCGCACCGACTTGCTCACGCCCTCCAGGTCGCCCTTCTCCGGCATGACATTGCCGGTCTTGGACACGCGCGCCGCGACGACGACTTCGGTGAAATCGGAAAGCTTTGCCGAGGGACTCATGGCCATCGAATCGTCGAAGGAAAACGTCAGCGGCAGTTCCTTCACTCTGACCCGCACCGCGGCAAGCGGCATGCGCGAACCCTGCGCGGGACGTGCCAGGACGAATACGATATCGTCTGGCCCTGCACGTTTTGCGAGCGCCGGCGCGAGTTTGATGGTTCCGCTCAGGTTTCCGCTGTTTGCCACGGCGGCAGTTGCCGGCGCGGACTTTGCCGCATCGCCTTGCTTGGGCGCACCGATCGCGAGGACGGACTTGGACGCACCGGCGAGCTTGCCCTGCGCTTCCTGGATGCTGGCGCGCACAGACTTTCCCATTT
Source organism: uncultured Enterobacteriaceae bacterium (assembly GCA_964400745.1). Taxonomy (GTDB): domain Bacteria; phylum Pseudomonadota; class Gammaproteobacteria; order Burkholderiales; family SG8-39; genus 2-12-FULL-64-23. Next base: position 9,066 of record CAYNVY010000134.1, read on the forward strand.
CCGAGTCCGGCGGCAGCAACGGCAGCATCCTCTGCCAATAATCGATCGCCTGGCGGAAATCGCCTTTTTCGAAGCCCACGGTACCGGCCAGCGCCAGCGCCTTGACGTTGTTGCCGTCCAGCTTCAGGGCGCGCTGCACCAGCGCCTCCGGCTTGCCCTGCAAACTCTTGCCTTGGGCCATGGCGAGCGTGTCGGCGTAGTCGGCGAGCAACTGCGAGTCCTGCGGAAACAGCGCCTCAGCCTTGGCAAAGGCCGCGACCGCCTCGTTCCAGCGGCCGATCGTGCTATAGGAGCGCGCCAGCATGGCCCACCCCTCGCCGTCTCCCGGATTCGATTCCATGCGCTGCGCCAGGCGCGCGAGCATGCCCTCCATCTGCTCCGGCGACATTTCATGCGGCGCGCCTTGCGCGGCGGCCTGCTGCTTGGCCGGCTCAAGCCCGTTGGGATTTCCCACCACGAGGTACAGCAAGACCGACAGCAGAGGTACCGCGACGGCGATCGCACTCACCGCGGCGAGGGAGCGTTTGGGCGCAGCGACTGACGCCTCCCCCGGACTGGCCACGTCCTCCAGCAAGCCGCGCTGCAGGTCCGAGCGCGCCGCTTCGTACTGTGCGCTGTCTATGGTGCCCGCGGCGAGATCGGCCTCGAGTTCGGACAACTGATCGCGGAACACCGCCAGATTGGAGGCCGCGCGCGAAACGGGGGAGGCCGCGCCGGCGCGGTCGCGCAACAGCGGGGGGAGCAGAATCGCGAGCACCAGGCCTACCATCAGTGCTGCTGCCAGCCAAAACAAAATCATCGCTTTTCCTCTGTTGGGTTGAGCAGCGCTTGCATGCGCGCCTGCTCCGTTTCGCTGAGCGGCTGCTCCGGCGGCGCGTCGGTTCTGCGGCGGCGCAGGTAATAGAACAAGCCTGCCAGCACTCCGATGAGCACCACGAATGGCCCGATCCAGAGCGGCAGGGTGGTCGCCTTGACCGGCGGCCGGTAGAGCACGAAATCACCATAACGCTCCACCATGTAATCCACGATCTGCCTCTCGCCCATGCCTGCCTTCATCTTCTCTCGAATCTGGTTCTTCAGGTCGACGGCGAGTTCGGCATGGGAGTCGGCGAGCGATTGATTCTGGCATACGAGGCAGCGCAGTTCCTCGGCCAGCAGCATCACGCGCTTTTCCAGGACGGGGTCCGCAGCGACCGTGGGCGCTTCCTTGGCCGACACCGGGGCCGCAAGAAAGAGTCCGAGCAGGACCGCTAGTAGTAGTTTATGCATTGCCGTTCAGCTCCTTTACCAGCGGCAGAATCTTGTCGCGCACGATCTCCGGCGTAACCGGACCGATGCGCTTGTAGCGGATGATTCCCGCCTTGTCGATGACATAGGTTTCCGGCACGCCGTAGACACCGTAATCGATGCCGATGCGGCCGTCGCGATCGTAGGCCGAGGCCTGATAGGGATTTCCCAGCTTGCTCAGCCAGTTGATGCCGTCGTTGCGCTCGTCCTTGTAGTTCAAGCCGTACACCGGCACGACTCCCATGCGCGAAAGCTGAATGATGGTGCCGTGCTCCTCGCGGCAGGCGACGCACCAGGAAGCCCATACGTTGAGCATCCAGACCTTGCCCAGCATGTCTTTCTGCGAAAAAGTCTTTGCCGGATCGTGCAGTTGCTGCAGCTCGAACGGCGGCGCCGGCTTGTTGATCAGCGGCGAAGGCACCTCTCGCGGATTCAGCGTCAGGCCGACGGCGAGGAACACGACCATGACGGCAAAGATCGCGAGGGGAATAAGAAAGCGGGCGCGCAGCATGCTTCAACCCGCTGCAGACGGTTCTGGTCCGATACCGCGCACCTGCGCGGCCTGCGCCGCGCGGGCCTTGACCCGATAGCGCCGGTCGAACGCCGCCAAGAATCCGCCCAGACCCATCATCAGGCAGCCGCCCCAGATCCAGCCGATGAAGGGCTTGTGATACAGGCGCACGATCCATGTAGTGGGCCCCAGGGCTTCGCCCATCGCCACGTACAGATGACGCAGAATTCCGACATCGATCGCAGCCTCGGTCATCGGCATGTTCTGCACCGTGTAGATCCGCTTCTCCGAGTTCAGCGTCGCCACCGGCTCCGATCCGCGCGTCACTTCGATCGTGCCCCTGGTCGCAAAGTAATTCGGCCCCTTCACCTCGTTGGCCGCGGCGAAGCGGAAGGTATAGCCGGCCATCTGCGCGGTATCGCCCACCTCCATGCGCAAATCGGTCTCGGTCTCGTAGCCCTTGACCAGCGTCACGCCGACGATGAACACGGCGACCCCGAGGTGCGCCACCAGCATGCCGTAATAGCTTCCGGTCAGCTGCGACAGCCTCGCACCAAGACGCCCGCCTGACATGCGGCCGAGTTGCCCCTTGAAATGGACCAGGCTGGAGGCGACGATCCAGGCTGCCAGCAGCATGCCGAAGGAAACCATGAAGCTCCATCCGCCCATGACGAAGGGCACGATGAGTGCAGTGGCCACGCTCACGGCGAATGCCCAGCGCAGGCGCAGCGCCAACTCGGGCAGGCTCGCCTGCTTCCAGCGCGCCAGCGGGCCCAGGCCCATCAGGAACAGCGCCGGCGCCATCAAAGGCACGAACACGGTCTCGAAATACGGCGGGCCGACAGAAATCTTGCCCATGCCGAGCGCGTCGAGCACCAGCGGATACAGCGTGCCGAGCAGGACGGCACCGGTAGCCACCAGCAGCAGCGCGTTGTTGGTGAGCAGCATCGACTCGCGCGACACCAGCGCGAAGCGCCCGCCCAGGCCGACTTTGGACGCGCGCCAGGCGAACAGGATCAGGGAGGAACCCACCCCCACCACGAGAAACCCGAGGATGAATATGCCCCGCTTCGGATCGGTGGCGAAAGCGTGCACCGAGGTGAGCACGCCGGAGCGAACCAGGAAGGTGCCGAGCAGGCTCAGGGAAAACGCCAGAATG
>CAYNVY010000135.1:0-11927 GCA_964400745.1 uncultured Enterobacteriaceae bacterium
TCACGATATCAGGGTTGTGGCGCAGGATCAGCACGTTCTCGGCGTTCTTGTATTGCGCGGCGTAGGTCCAATTGTAACTGCCGGTGATGACCGCGGCGTCAGGCGTGCCCGCATCCAGCACCATCACCTTGTTGTGCGCGCTCTGGTAGCGCACCTCCAGCATCACCGGAATGCCCGCCTTGGCCAGATCCGGGATGCGGCTCGTGCCGCCGCTGTAGGTCTGCTCGCGGTCCGCCAGGACTTGCACGTCCACGCCGCGCTGCCTGGCCGCCAGCAGCGCATTCGCCAGCGCGCGGCTGGTGAAACTGAAAGCCTGCACCAGAATCTGGCGCTTCGCCTGCCGTATGCCCTCGACGATCATGCGCTCCGCATTGTCCCAGGGGGCGAACGCGACCTGTACCGTACCCTGCGCGCGCATCTGCGGCGGGCTCGCGGCCGGCGGCGCTTGTTGCGCCTGCGCCGCCGCGCACGCCCACCACAGGGCAAGCGCGAAAAACCTGCAGCTCATGAAGTTCTCTTCTCCAGCAGCGCAGCAAAGAAGCCGTCGGTGCCGTGCAGGTGCGGCGCGAGGCGCAGGTATTCCCCGGTATCCAGATCGATGCGCTGCTGCGCCAGCGCGGCGTTGGCGGGACGCAGCTCGAACTGCGCATGCGTCGCTAGAAACCCCTGCACCACCTGCGCATTCTCTTCATCGAGCAGGCTGCAGGTCGCGTACAGCAACAGCCCACCCGGCTTCACCAGTTTGGCCGCCGCGGCCAGGATGAGATCCTGCTTCGCACGGCTCTCGGCCAGCGTGCTTTCGTTCTGACGCCACTTGAGGTCGGGATTGCGCCGCAGCGTGCCCAGGCCGGTGCAGGGCGCATCCACCAGCACGCGGTCGAGCTTGCCTGCGAGCCGCTTCAGGCGCGCGTCGTTTTCGCCGGCTATCCATTGCGGATGCACGTTGGACAGGCCCGAACGCGCCAGGCGCGGTTTCAGGCCTGCGAGGCGCTTTTCCGAGACATCGAAGGCATACAACCTGCCGCTGGAGCGCATCATCGCGCCCAGGGCCAGGGTCTTGCCGCCGGCGCCGGCGCAGAAATCCGCCACCATTTCGCCGCGGCGCGGCGCGAGCAACTGGCACAGCAACTGGCTGCCCTCGTCCTGGATTTCGATGGCCCCATCGAGGAACAGCGCGTGCTTGTTGATCTGCGGCTTGCCTTCCAGACGCACGCCCTGCGGCGCATAGGGCGTCGCCCGCGCGACGATGCCCTCGGCCGCCAGTCGCGCGAGCACGGCTTCGCGCTCCGCCTTTTGCAGGTTGACGCGCAGATCCAGCGGCGCGCTGTGCTGCAGGCTCTGCGCCAGTTGCAGCAGCGCAGCTTCGCCGTATTGCAACTGCAGCTTCGCCAGCAGCCAGTCGGGCAGATCGCAGCGCACCGCGAGGGACTCGTCCTCGGCGCGCGCCTTGAGCTCGACCAGCCACTCGCGCTCCCTGGGCTTCAGTGCCGTTTCCAGTTCGCGCAGGCTGAGGCCGCGCAGCCGCGTCAGCGCCGCCAGCGCCAGGCGGCGCGGATCGCGCCCCGCCGTCAGCGTCTCCAGCAGGCGCAAGCGGCGCAGCACGGTGAACACGGTCTCGGCGATGAAGGCGCGGTCATGCTGGCCGAGGACCGGGTGGGCGCGCAGATAGCGCGACACGACCGTATCCGCCGGATACTTGAATTCGAGCACGGCCGCGAGCGCGGCCACGGTGTGATCCAGCAGAGGGCGGGGCAGGGGCATGGTCTGGTCCGGTTTGAATCTAGTTGCCGATTCGGGTGAGCACCTGGTCGATGCGCGCCCCGTCTTTTTCGATGATCAGAATGCGCACCGGCAGGTAGTTCCGGGCGCTCGCAAACCAGATTTCCGTCCCCCTGTCGTCCTTGCCTTCGCGCTGTTTCACCAGGTGCACCGTTTCCATCTCGCCCGCCGGCGTCTTCAGCACTTCGCTGCCGGCGACGCTGTACTGCATTTGTGTCAGACCCTTGCCGTCGGTCACGGCAATTCTGATCTCCTTGCCCGGCTTGAGATCGGGCGCAGGCTGAAACGCAAAGCCGTAGAGAAAGCTCAGCCGATCCAGCAGCGGCGGCACGATGCTCGTGGTTTCGCTCTTGCCGTCGTGCTCCTGCGTCAGGGTTTTCCGGCCCCAGTCGAAGCGGGCCACGGTTGCCGGGTTGTCGCCGCGCTGATCTCTGTATTCCAGCGGACGCAATCCGGCGTTGGTCACCTCGCCGCGGCACCAGCGCTTGGCCGCGTTGCGGTAGAACAGCGCGCCTATGCCTTTGCCGCGGCCCTCCGAGTGCAGCGAGAACGTTTTCCCGTCGTGCTCCAGCACCTCGGTCAGTTCGGCCATGGCCATGCCGTTGTAGCTCACATCGTAGGTCAGGCTCAGCTTCTGCGGCGGCTGCGCCGCGTAAGCACCAGGAACGACAGCGCCGGGGACGACAGCGCCGGAGACGACACAGGCCAGGATGACAAGCAGTCGTTTGATCACGGCGCGTACAACTGTTGAGGATGATCCCCCTTAACGCGCACCACTCCGCTTTCGATGACCAGTTCGCCTTCGAGGAACCAGCGCGCCGCCTGCGGGTAAATGCGGTGCTCCGCCGCGAGCACGCGTGCGGCCAATTTTTCTTCGTCGTCGCCGGGCAGCACCGGCACCGCGGCCTGGATGACGATCGGTCCGTGATCGAGCTCGGCCGTGACGAAGTGCACCGTGGCCCCGTGCAGCTTGACCCCGGCCGCAAGCGCCCGCGCATGCGTGTCCAGTCCGGTGAAGCAGGGCAGCAACGATGGATGGATGTTGATCAACCGGCCCTGATAGCGCGCTACGAAGCCCGCGGTGAGGATGCGCATGAACCCGGCCAGCACCACCAGCGCCGGGTCAAAACCGTCGATCGCCTGCGCCAGCGCCGCGTCGAACGCTTCGCGCGTGGCGTAGCCGCGATGCTCCACCACCGCCGTCGCGATGCCGCGCGCGGCCGCGTAGTGCAGCCCCGCGGCATCGGCGCGGTTGCTGATCACCGCCGCCACCGGCAGGCCGGCTTCGACCATGGCCTGCATATTGCTGCCGCGGCCCGAGATTAGAATAACCATGCGTTCCATACCGGCATTCTAAGGCCAAACGCCGCTGCGCCCGGCACAGTTGCCGCGCACGCAATCGCTTCAGCGTATCGTCTTCAGCGCCGTCGCGACGCGCGCAACGCGCTTGCCCTGGAAGCGTGCCACTTCGAGGTCGTCGGCGTTCGGCGGTGCGCCATTCGACCCCGATACCGAGGACGCGCCATAGGGCGTGCCCGCCTTGAACAACGCAGGATCGGCGTAGCCGGTCGGCACCAGCACGAGGCCCAGGTGCGCCATGGGCGCATAGAGCGAAGTGATGGTCATCTCGTTGCCGCCGTGCGTGGTCGAGGTGGACGCGAAAGCGGAGCCGGCCTTGCCCACGAGCGCGCCTTTGAACCACAGTCCGCCCAGGCTGTCGATATAGGCCTTCAGCTCGGCGGTCACGCTGCCGAAACGCGTGGGCGTGCCGAACACGATCGCATCGGCCCACTCCGCGTCGGCTTCGGTCGGCGCCTCGTACAAGGCGTTCATGCGCTTTGCGCCCTCGGCCCAGCCGGGTGCCTTCTGCATCACCTCGTCGCCGACGAACTCGCGCGCGCGGCGCAGCCTCACCTCGGCGCCCTCTGCCATCGCGCCCTCGGCGATGGCTTTCGCCAGAGCCTCGGTCACTCCACCACGGGAATAAAAAGCGATCAATACTTTGGTTTTCATGTTTGCACTCCTGATTGTTTTCTATTTGTCTGTCGGTCAAATTTTCAAGCCAGATCGAACAGGAGAATCTCGGCCCGTTCGCCTTTTTCGAACACGAGTTCGTCCACGCCACTCGCCTTCAACGCATCACCGGCCTGCAGCCGCTGTCCGTTCACCGTCACACTGCCGCGCGCCGCGTGCACGAACGCTCTGCGCCCAGGGGCGAGCGCATGAATGATGCGCTCGGCGCCGTCGACCAGCGCGGCATACACTGAGGCGTCCTGATGAATCAGCACCGCGCCATCGCGCGCATCGCTCGCGGCGATCAGCCGCAGCCGGCCGCGCTTGGACGCGGCGTCGAAGTGCTTCTCCTCGTAGCCGGGCTGGATGCCGGTGACGTTCGGCTCGATCCAGATCTGCAGCAGATGCACCATTTCCGACTGCGAGGCATTGAACTCGGAATGCATCACGCCTTTGCCCGCGCTCATGCGCTGCACGTCGCCGGGGGCGATGGTGGACCCGTTGCCCATGCTGTCCTTGTGCGCCAGCGCGCCGTCCAGGATATAGGTGATGATTTCCATGTCCCGGTGCCCGTGGGTGCCGAATCCCATGCCCGGCTGCACCCGGTCGTCGTTGATCACGCGCAGGCTGCCGAATCCCATATGTGCAGGATCGTGATAGCCGGCAAAGGAAAAAGTGTGGAAAGACTGCAGCCAGCCGTGGTCGGCATAGCCGCGCTCATCGCTCTTACGAACCTGTAACATGGACGCCTCCGTTCCGTTAGTTCTGATGTTTTGAACCTCTTGAAGCAATATAGGCTTGCCGTATCACGAATAATAGCGAATACTTTTCATCGAAACGTTCAATATTATTGAATATATGCCGCCAAGATGAAATCGATTCTGTGAAACTGACCCTGGATGCCCTGCAAGTCATGGACGCGATAGAGCGCCAGGGCAGCTTTGCCGCCGCGGCGGAGGAATTGCACCGCGTCCCGTCCGCGCTCACCTATACGGTGCAGAAACTGGAGCAGGACCTGGACGTGCTGCTGTTCGATCGCAGCGGCCACCGCGCGCGGCTGACGCCGGCCGGACGCGAACTGATGCAGGAGGGCCGTGCCTTGCTGCGCGCCGCCGGGGAACTGGAGTGCCGCGTGAAGCGCGTCGCCACCGGCTGGGAAACCGAACTGCGCATTGCGCTCGACGTCATGATTCCAGCGGCGCGGCTATTCCCCTTGATCGACGAGTTCTACGCCGAGGCATCGGGCACGCGCATACGCCTCGCGCACGAGGTGCTGGCCGGCACCTGGGACGCGCTGGCATCGGGTCGGGCGGATCTTGCGCTGGGCGTTTCGGGCGACGCGCCTGCCGGCGGCGGCTACGCCATCCGCATGCTGGGCTACAAGGACTTCGTGTTCGCCGTCGCGCCTGAGCACCCGCTCGCCGCGCTGCCCGAACCGCTGCTGCACGAACAAATCCTCGCGCACCGCGCCGTCGCCATCGGCGACAGTTCGCGCAACCTGCCGCCGCGCTCCGTCGGTCTCCTGACCGGCCAGGACGTGCTTACCGTTCCCGACCTGGCAGCCAAGGTCGAAGCGCAGCTCGCGGGCCTGGGCTGCGGCTATCTGCCGGCGCATGCCGCCGCGCCGCTGGTCGCGGCCGGGCGTCTGCGCGTAAAGGAAGTCGAGGAAATCAAACCCTCGGGCAATCTCTACTATGCCTGGCGCTCGCAGGAGAAAGGCAAGGCGCTGCGCTGGTTCCTCAAGCGCCTGGAAGAGCAGGAAGTGCGGGCGTCGCTGCTACGCTTCTGAAGCCGCGACTCAGCGCTGCGCCAACAACGCGCGTATAGCTTCGATGCGCTCGCGATTGACGCCCAGATCGCTTCTTCCCAGACGCGAAGCCGAGCGCGCATGGATCGCGCCCGCTTTCTCGTCGAGCAAGAACTCCACGTCGTCGACATAGCCCATGAGCCTGGAGCTGAATTCAGCATAGAGATAGTTCGGCCCCGAGCTCACCACCTTGACGCGCGGCATGCCGGTCACGATGCCCTGCAGCTTGGCCCAGGCCTTGCCCGCTTCGCCCTGATAGCGCAGCGGCTCGACGTAATGCGCCGCGTCGGCCGCCTTGTCGATCTGGCTGTGGACGTTGTTGGGGGTGCGCTTGGGCGGCGCGAGCCGCCCGTCGCGCACACCCAGATTGTCCGGCCGCGTTCCGCTGAATAATCCCATGGATCCTCCGATAAGGACGCCGAGCGCGACGAGCACGATCAGTACGGCCCCGACGGGCCAACGCTTGCTCGAAGCCGCGGCGCCGGCGAAACTGCGTTTGCTGAAGTCTGCGCCTGCCATGTGCCGCTCCCGCCGGGTTTCGTCGGATTGTAGCAGGACGGCCGGGCGGCCCGCGCCCCTAAAGCGCTTTCAGAAATGCGGCGATCGCACTCCAATAATCCGGCTCTCCGACAATATCGTCGTGGGCGGTGTGCGCAATTTCGCGCCATTGTTTCTTTCCGCCCCATGCGGCGTACAGACGCTCCGAATGCTTGCGCGCGATGACGCGGTCGTCGCTGGCCACCAGGCACAGCAGCGGCACCGCGATGCCCGGCGCGCGCGACACCGAATCGAAGCGGTGCTTGAGCATCAGCCCGATCGGCAGGAAGGGATAGACGCCGCGGGCCACGCTCTCCACGCTGTCGTAGGGCGAGACCAGGATCGCGCCCGCCACCGGCCGCTGGGCGGCAAGATAAGTGGCGACGCCGCTACCCAGGCTGCGCCCCATCACCGCAATCCGGCCGGTATCGGCGCGCTTGGCGGCGTAGTCGTAAATCTGCAACGCGTCGGCAAACAGCGCAGCTTCGCCCGGCTTGCCTTCGCTCCTGCCGTAACCGCGATAGCTTACGATCAGCAGCGACCAGCCGGCGTATTGGCCCGCGGTCGACGCGAGCCAGGACACGTCCTCCGCATTGCCGCCGAAATAGATGAGCAGGGGCGCCGGGTTCTGGATTGCGGTTTGCACTGCGGCCGGCGCAGGCGCCGCCTTCGCCAGCCAGCCGTGCAGCCTCACGCCGTCGGCAGCGACCAGGCTCACCGCCTCGATCGCCGCGCCCCTATTGGCTTTCAGCGGGTCCTGTGCGACGGGCTGGGGAAAGAAAATCAGCCGCTCCTGCAGAAAATAGATCAGCACCGGAAAACCGAGCACGACGCAGCCGGCGAGCTTGATCCAGTCGAGCAGCTTCGCTTTGAGTTTGGCGTTCAAGCGTGCGCCCGCGCCAGTTCCGCGCCAAGCAGCACGCGCTTGCGCATGGCCCCCCAGCGATACTCGCCGAAAGCGCCGGTATTGCGGATCACGCGGTGGCAGGGAATGAGATAGCCGATGTGGTTGGCTGCGACGGCGCTGCCGACGGCGCGCGCGGCGCGCGGCTGACCGATGCTGCCCGCAAGCCCGGCGTAGGTCGCGATCCTGCCCGCCGGGATGCGCAGCAGCGCCTCCCACACTTTGATCTGGAAATTGGTGCCTTTGACAAGCAGCGCCAGCGGCGCCTGCTGCTTATCCGCCGCGAATATGCGCGCGGCCACGCCCACCGTCGTTTGCGGCGCATGCTCGATCCGCGCGTTTTCCCAAACCGCACGCAGCCGCTCCAGGGCATCGTCTTCCACATCAGGGTCGAGAAAGTCGAGCGCACAGACGCCGCGCGCCGTCAGCGCCAGAAAGCAGGGTCCGAACGCAGTCGGGTGCACGCCCCAGGCAATCGCCAGTCCTTCGCCCTTGCGTTTGTACTCGCCCGGTGTCGCAGCCTCGACGCTGACCATCAGATCGTGCAGTCGACCCGGGCCTGACAGGCCGGCGTCAAAACTCGCATCGAACAAGTCTCCCGTTTCCGCGAGCACACGCTTGGCTTCCTGCGCCGTCTGAAATTGCAGAAAGCGCTTGGGACTGACCCCGGCCCAACGTTGAAACAGGCGCTGAAAGTGGAATTCGGACAAGCCCACGCTGGCGGCGATTTCGCGCAGTTCCGGCTGGCGCCCGGCATTGCGGTCGAGGAAGCGTATCGCTTGCTCGACCAGATGGTAATCCTTGGCGGACATGGCTTTCCGACTCGTTGATGACAGCGCCATTCTATAGTTCCCAAAGTCGGCGCCGCCACCCGATTCTTGCTATGCGCGGATTTGCAGCGCTCGTGACTCGATCTGCAGAGAAATGTCGGACCCGCTTGGGTCCAGTCGCTTTCCATATGTGCGCGGACGCACAGAACGGCAACGTCGAAGGGGCAACAATAGCTCCGCACTGATGCAGTGTGCCCAGTGTGCCCGGTGTGCCCGGTGTGCCGAATGTCGCGCCACTCCCTTATGTTTGAATCTTTATGGAGAAGTTTGTCATGAACCGACCGCAATGGGAATCTGCCTTTGCTCTCCGGATTGCAGCGGCTCTATCTTTCTGCCTTGCCGCGCTGGCACTTGGCGGCTGCCAGACCACCACCTCCGGCGGGTCGGTCGGCGCCGAGCGCAAGCAACTGATGCTAGTCTCGTCGCAGGAACTCGACCAGATGTCCGCGCAGAGCTACAACAAGCTGAAGTCCGATGCCGCCGCCAAGGGCACGCTCAATACGGATCGCGCGATGGAGCAGCGAGTTCGCGCAATTGCCGCCCGCATCGAACCGCAGACGCGGGTGTTTCGCGCCGATGCGCCCGCCTGGAAATGGGAAGTCAACGTGATCAACAGCAACGAGCTCAATGCGTTCTGCATGCCTGGCGGAAAGATCATGTTCTATTCCGGCCTGATCCGGCAGCTTAGTCTGAGCGATGACGAGATCGCGGTCGTGATGGGGCATGAGATTTCGCACGCACTGCGCGAGCACTCGCGTGAGCAGGTGTCGCAGGCCATCGCGGCGCAAACGGCAATTGGCGTCGGTTCCGCGCTGCTGGGCCTGGGGCAGGGTTCCAGCGATATCGCGAATATCGCGTACCAATCCCTGATCGCAACCAGGTTTAGCCGCACTGACGAAAACGAAGCCGATCGCATCGGCCTGGAACTGACGGCGCGGGCGGGCTACGATCCGCGCGCGGGAGTCAGTCTGTGGCAGAAGATGATGAAGGCTAACAGCGGCGGGCGCCCGCCCGAGTTCCTTAGCAGCCATCCCACCGATTCAAGCCGGGTGCAGCAGATCGAGTCACTGCTGCCGACCGTTATGCCCTTCTACACGGCTGCCCGCCGGGGTGGCTGACGCGTCGGGACGAATGTCGGCATGGTGAATATCCTTCAGTCCTGAGCTTACTAGTCCGGTACGGCGTATGCGCCGTATCTGCCTGGCTACGTTCGGGACTTCGGTACCCCCGGCGGCGGCCGAGGCTACGGCGGTAAGAGCTACTCGTTCGCTGCCTGAGCGGTTCGCCACCGCACGGCGCTTGATGTCACCGCCGTCAACTTGGTTCCGAAGCCGCAAACCTGCGTCATGCTGCTGGCGTCTTGGGGACTGCTGTGCGCGGCGACGAGGCGGCGTCGGTACTTCGGTGATCGCTAGACGCATCCAGGGATTGGCGCCCTGCCCATCTGCAACTCCGTCTGCAACTCCGTCTGCAACTCATTGCCATCGGCCGGATCCAGGCGCAATATTGCGTGCGCACCATGCCCGGCAGCGCTTGGGAATCTGCATTCTTTGATGCTTGGAGGATCGTCATGAAATTCATCACCCGATTGTTACTGCTTGCGGGCGCCGCAGCATGCTCCCTCGCTCTGTCGGTTCAGGTTTTTGCCCAGGGGTTTCCCGCCAAGCCGGTGCGCGTGGTGGTGGGGTATTCCGCGGGCGGTGTCGCCGACATTCGGGCGCGCCAATTTGCGCAGAAGATGTCCGACGCGCTGGGGCAGCCCGTGATCGTTGAGAACAAGCCCGGCGCAAGCGGCGCGATCGGGGCCGAATATGTGGCGAAGAGCGCGGCAGACGGCTACACGCTGTTGTTCGGCACCATCAACGAACTGGCGCTGGTGCCGGCGATGGGAGTGCAGATCGGCTACAACCCGCAGAAGGATTTCGCCGCGATTTCGCTCGCTTCGGCGGGTTACCCGGTGCTGGTGACAACGCCGGGCTTGGGGGTGAATTCGGTCGCCGAACTGATCGCGCTCACCAAGGCGAAGCCCGGCCAGTTCAATTTCGCCTCGTCGGGTTCGGCCACGCATCAGCATTTCATGTCCGCTTATTTCTCCAAACAAATGGGGCTCGATGTGACGCTGGTGCCATACAAAGGCAGCGGACCGGCATACCCCGACCTGATGACCGGGCAGGTGCACATGATCCTCGGCTATACATCCGAATTCGCGCAATGGGCGAAAGCCGGCAGGGTGAAACCGCTCGCGGTGCTCGGACCACGCAAGATCCCGCTCCTGGGCGACGTGCAGACGATGGCGGAAGCAGGTTATCCCGGTTACGAGGTCTACGGCTGGCAGGGATTTTTTGCGCCCGCTGCAACGCCGCCCGAAATCCTTCAGCGGCTGAATGCGGAAATCGTCAAAGCGGGTACCAGCCCCGATATTCAGAAGATCGTGGCTGACGGGGGAGCCGAATTCATTGTGATGACGCCCACGGAATTCGGACAGTTCTACCGTGGAGAAATCGCAAAGTGGGCAAAGATCGTCAAAGAGTCAGGCGTCAAGATCGAATGAGGGCTGCGCTGCGCATCACGGCGATGCAGTAATTGTCTGACTTGTATTCGCCGCGAGGGTACGCTTCCAATTTTCGTCAGTGACGGCTGTGGCTCGAAGCCAGGTATGTCTGTAAGACCAGATCTCCACCATTGCGGTTTGATTTCCAAGCAATGACTGCTTCCCCGAGCCATGCCCGCCAAACGAGGCTGCCGAATCGGATTTGCCACTCATCGCGAAAATCTCAATAGAATCGCGGCATGACCCTCTATCGCGGCCGCTTCGCCCCCTCGCCCACCGGCGCGCTGCACTTCGGCTCGCTCGTCGCCGCGTTGGGCAGCTATCTCGAGGCGAAAAGCCGCGGCGGCGCGTGGCTGCTGCGCATGGAAGACCTCGATCCCCCGCGCGAGGAAGCCGGCGCCGCGGATCTGATCCTGCGCACGCTAGACGCCTGCGGCATGGCCTGGGACGGCGAGGTAATGTTCCAGAGCCGGCGCAGCGAGGCCTATCGCGCCGCGCTGGCACAGCTCGAAACGCAAGGACTGGTCTATGTTTGCGGCTGTTCCAGAAGGGAGATCGCGGACTCCCACCAAAACTACGCGCCGCATCGCGGCACTGACGCAGCCCCCCTCCCCCGAGCGAGCGGGAAATCGGCCGGGGCCGAGGGCGATCCAGTGAGCGCGCGCATTTATCCCGGCACTTGCCGCGACGGCCTCGCGCCGGGAAAGGTGGCGCGCGCCACCCGCGTGCGCGTGGGCGAAGCAGTGATCGAATTCGAGGATGCCGTCCAAGGACGAATACGCCAGGATCTCGCCGCCGAAGTCGGCGACTTCGTGCTGCTGCGCGCCGATGGACTCTGGGCTTATCAAGTGGCGGTGGTGGTCGACGACGCGGAACAGGGCATCACCGACGTAGTGCGCGGCGCCGACCTGTTGGCTTCGACACCGCGGCAGATTTATTTGCAACACCGCTTGGGCCTGCCCACGCCGCGCTACCTGCATCTGCCGGCGGCGGTCGACGCCACCGGCGAAAAGCTCTCGAAGCAGACGCGGGCGGTACCGGTAGACGCGCGCGATCCGGTTCCGGCGCTCGCGCGCGCCCTGCGTTTTCTCGGCCAGTCACCGCCTGCCGCTCTGAGCCGGGAGACGCTGTCGGAATTCTGGGCTTGGGCGCTTGCTCACTGGGACGCAGTGCGCATCCCCCGCGCGAGCAGCCTGCCCGCGCCGTGACCGGCGCGGGTCAGGCCGGACCTGTGTAAGGCCGGACGAGGTCAGGCCGAACGACGATCAGCCCGGACGTCCGTCAACCTTTTGCCACTTCGTGCGCCGCCATCAGCTCCAGCGCCTTGACCAGCGCGGAGTGATCCAGGTCGGCCATGCCGTTGGCAGCGCAAGCCTGCATCAACTGCGCCGCGCCGGCCGTCTGCGGTAACGCCAGGCCGAGTTCGCGCGCGCCCTGCAGCGCGAGGTTCAGATCCTTCTGGTGCAGCCTGATGCGAAAGCCCGGCGCGAAGGTGCGCTTGATCAT
>CAYNVY010000136.1:0-11847 GCA_964400745.1 uncultured Enterobacteriaceae bacterium
AAAATGATGACCGTGGTGGCGATCATGGCCGGCCTGCTGCCGATCATGTGGGGCAGCGGCACCGGCTCCGAAGTGATGCGCCGGATTGCGGCACCCATGGTGGGCGGGATGATTTCGTCCACCATCCTGACGCTAATTGTTATACCGGCGATCTACGGGTTGGTGAAGCAATACGGCGTAGAGCACGGCTCGTCTGCGCCGGTTCAGTCCGATAGGCTTTGAGAGTGTTGTATTCAATTCGGAGAAGAGAATGGCTGTGATGATGATTCTGATGGTGGTATTCCTGGCCGTTGGCGGTCCCGGTGCTCATATGGGTTCGCATGCTGCGAACAGTTCGCCGAGCCAAACCTCGCAGCCGCAGGAGCCCGACGCCGTAAAGACGGATGTGGAGCGGCCCTGAGGTACTACGGCGAATCCGGCTTCTTCGAAGGGCGGGCCTGATGCAACCCGCCCTCACCCTTGTCCCCGGGCGCAAAGCCTGAGAGAAATCTGTGGCTTCCTCGATTCAACGCCAGGTGGCGGCGCGTCTCGTGCCAGCGTGGTTGGTGCTCTCCATTATTCTCGGGGCGTTGACCTACTGGATCGAAAACGACCGGGTCGACGATTTCGTATTTGACCTGGCAACTATAGCCGCCAGGCATTTCGAAACGCCCGCCCACGACGCCATATTCCGCGGAGCCCCTGAGGATCATAGGCAGGCGTTGCGTGAACTCCTCGAAAAGACCGACTTCGTCGGCCTCCGGCTGTATTCTGCGGCGCAACGGCCGCTAGTCGAGGTATGGAGAGCGGAGAATCCCGAGCTGGCGGCAGCTGCGGCCGTGCACCGGCACGATTTCCCGGTTGCGGGAGATCACCACCACAACAAAATCCAGATCGGAGACGCTCTCAATATTCAGGTCCTTACCCCGCTGGTTTCCTCCGGGAAAAGTATCTTCGGTTACTTCGAGGGCATCTATCAGGTTTCGCCCGCGACGCGTGCGGCAATTGCGCACCGGGTGAGCGACTCCTTGTTTGCCGTTCTGCTGGTGGTCGCGCTGACCACTGCTGCGCTCTATCCGGTTATCGTGGAGCTCAACCGGAACACGCTGCGGCTTTCCGATGCGCTGCTCGACAGCAACGTTGAACTCATGCGTACGCTGGGCAGCGCGATCGCTAAACGCGATTCTGACACCGATGCGCATAACTATCGCGTCACGCTTTATGCGGTCAGGCTGGCCCAGGCATTGAAGCGGCCGGAGGATGAAATTGCTGCTTTGATTGCCGGCGCCTTCCTGCATGATGTGGGAAAGATCGGCATACCGGACGGCATCCTGCTCAAGCCGGGGAAACTGACTGCCGCTGAGTTCGATACCATCAAGACCCATGTGTCCATTGGTGAAGACATCGTTGGTGAATCGAAATGGCTTGCCAAGGCGCGCGACGTTGTCATCTATCATCACGAAAAATATGACGGCAGCGGATACTTGAGCGGGGTGAAAGGCGAGGCGATACCTTTCAATTCGAGGCTGTTCGCGATAGTCGACGTATTTGACGCACTCACCTCGCAGCGCCCGTATAAGCCTGCCTTGCCGCTGGATGCAGCGCTGCGCTTGCTAGCCGACGGCCGCGGCGCGCATTTCGATCCGGATATTCTGGACGCCTTTGTTCCGCTGGCCCCCGACCTGCTGCGCGAGTTTGCCGCAGCCGGCGAAACTTATCTGAAGGCGCACCTTGCCGAGTTCGAAATGCGCTATTTTTCGCGGTCGAACGCATTGCGCTAACGCGCGCCAAGCGCCGCTGCCGGGGCTATTCTCGGATGGCCTTTCCGACGTGGCGACCAACCAAGTCAACCTGCGAGCCTTGCCGAGCGTTAAGGTCTGACAAAATCCCTAGGAGCATTCATGAATCTGTTGCGCTTAATGGTCGTATGGGCGCTCGTCTTGTCGAGCGGAGTCGCGCAGGCTGCCGAATCGGAGGACTGGGCAATGTTCGGCCGCCTGCTGTCGCTGGTGCAGGGCTTCGTGCAGGTGAGCGCCGACAGCGGCGCGAGCGCCGGGAGCGCGGAGAAGCATTTCCACGGGCTGCTTTCCGGCAAGAGCGGCGAGGCCAACCAGCTCGCGGAAGAAATGTTCGGCGACATGCCCGGCGAGCAGCGCGGCCAGATACTCGGCTTCGCGCGCACCCTGGTCGCCATGGGCCAGAAGCAGGCGCAGATCGAACGCAAGCGTGCGCACGAAAACGACGCGATTCAGGCGCGCAAGGATCTCGCCGGCATGGGTCTGTCGTATTTCGACCGCAAACAATTCATCGACGCGGTGAAGCGCAACGACAAGCTCGCGGTGCAGCTCTATCTGGGCGGCAAAGGTGTCGACGCGCGCGCTGCGCTGGATGCGGCCAGGGGAGCAGGGCTCATTGAAATGGAGCAACTGCTCGCCGACGCGTCCGCAAAGAAGTAGTCTACAAATCCCCCCACAGCGCCTGCAGCACCGCCAGCGCCGCGAGCGGCGCGGTTTCGGTGCGCAGGATGCGCGGGCCCAGGTTGACCGCTTCAAATCCGTGCGCCACGGCGGCCGCGTGCTCCGATGGCGCGAGCCCGCCTTCGGCGCCGACGAGCAGCACCACGCCGCCTGCGGGCGCTATCCGTTTCATCGGCGCGGCCGCCTCCGGCGACAGCAGCAACAGTCGCCGGCTGCGATCGACCGCGGCGAGATAGGAAAACAGCTTTTGCACCGGCGCGACCGGGGGCACGCGATTGCGCCCGCACTGCTCGCAGGCGGCGATGACCACGTGTTGCCAATGCTGCAGGCGTTTGTCGGCGCGCTCGCCGGCGAGCTTGACGACGCTGCGCTCGGTCGCGAGCGGCTGAATCGCGGTGACGCCGAGTTCGGTCGCCTTTTGCAGGCTGTAGTCCATGCGTTCCCCGGCCGAGATGCCCAGCGCCAGCGTGACTTGCAGCGGCGATTCGCGCTCGAGCGCGTGGTATCCGGTCAGTCTCACCCTGGCTTCGCGCTTGCTGACGGCGACCAGATTGGCCTCATATTCCCCGCCTTCGCCGTTGAACAGGCTGAGCGTGTCGCCCGGCTGCAGGCGCAATACGGTCACCGCGTGGCGGGCCGCAGCTTCGGGCAGGGCGATTTCCGCGCCGGGCGAGAGGGGCAGGTCGCAATACAGGCGCGGTCCCGCGAATCCAGGCTTGGGCGGCTTCATGCCAAAATTCTAACATCCGCCCGCGGCAGGATGCAGGCAGTTGGCGGACGGCCGAAGCGAGTTGTCCTATGCCGATCCGGCAGCGGTCAATTGCAGGGTCGCTCGATCGCAATCGAGCTTATCACGGTCACGCCCAGATTCTTGAGCTCGCGGTTGTCGCCGCTGTTGCCACGCGCCGTGCTTCCGTCCGAGTGCGCGGCCAGTTGCGCCTTGCAGTGCGCGCGTACGCTCAAGGCCCCGACGAGGCTTACCGTCGTTCGCAGGCAGTACCAGCCGTTGGGATTCAGCAATTCCACGGTGGATACGCCCATCAGGTTGAAGACCGGCTGGACCAATACCAGAGCCGGGGCGCTGGTGGGCTCGGCATCGCGGGCGCTCGTTCCCAGCCCAAACACCTTTACTGACATGTCCAGGGTCTTGAACTTCGGTGACTTCCCGAAAGGATGATTGCCCCAGGCTGTCAGGCAGGCGGCAATCGAACTGTCGATTTCCTCGGCCGGGGCAGCCGTCGGGACGGCCAGTGCCAGGAAAAATGCCAGGAAAGCGGCGATAGAGATGGTCTTGCTGGATGATTTCATGTCGAATTGTCTCCTGGCGCGATTGAAGGTTCCCGCTAAGCTAACCGTTTGGCCAGGCCCGCCATTTGAGAATGGTCAATAGACGGTCATCTGATCCCGCGGGCAAATGGTCTGGGCGAAGCGGTGCGCGCGGGTTCGCGCCACCCATCCGGCACGGGGCGCTACAAGGCGACGAGTTCGCGCAGCAAAGCGGTGAGCGCGCCGTCCGGGTTGGCTAGTTCTTCGAGTATGGTGAAATGATTGTGGCCCGGGAGGCATTCCAGCCGGCAGGGCAGGCCGGCACGCTCGCGCGCGGCCGCCAAGGCCTCGGATTGGCGCTGCAATTCGGGCAGTTCGCCGCCGCCGTAGGCGAGAAACAGGGGCATTGAGTACGGCGGCAGATGCAGCAGAGGGCTCATGCGCAGCGCCTCGTCCTGGTCCAGCTTCAGCTTCTCGTTGAGATAGCAGAGGCGCATGGGTTCCAGGTCGTAGATGCCGCTGATCGCGAGACCCCCCTTCACCGCCGGTTCGTCCAGGCACATCGCCGTCAGATGCCCGCCCGCCGACCAGCCGGAAACGTAAATCCGCCCCGGGTCTCCGCCGAAGTCGGCCACATGCTCGGCCAGCCAGGCGACGGCCGAACGCACCTCGCCCACGATGCCTTCCAGTCTGATCTCGGGCGCGAGCGTATAGCCGACGAAGGCGACGTCGATGCCGTGGGCAAGAGGTCCGGCGGCGAGAAAGCTGAAGTTTTCCTTCGCGCGCATCTGCCAGTAGCCGCCGTGGATAAAGACGAGCACCGGCCCGCCGCTACCCGCCGAAAAATAATCGATGCGATTGCGCTCGGCCGGACCGTAGCGCAGATCGAGGCGGCCGGCCTGCGCTTCGCGCAGACGGTCGCTGCGCGCCTGGAATTCCGCCATCATCGCCGCGCTGCCGGCAACGGCAGCCGAATTATTGTAAGCGGCATCCAGAGCCGCGCGGTCCATTCCTCGGTATAGGCTCATTCTCGTTCCCATCTGGCACAGTGGTTTTGCGGCGCCGTCGCAGCCGGCGACAGCCGACAATCTTCAGTATCCGAGGCACGTAATGCACCACGCACCCGACCGGCCTCGGAAAACGGCACAGGCGTTGCCTATATAGCACCAATTGCACGACAGGCGCCACTATGACCGTTCCCTGCAGCCACGCTCCCGCTTTCCTGCGCGGACCTACTTGGTGCAGGCCCACGCGACGATTTCGCATGGGCTGGCGGCGCACTGGCGCAGGGCTTTGGCTTCAGCTTCCTGGCGCGTTGCACCGGTGGCGGGAAAATGTTTCTTCGGCCCGCGCGCGAGCGCGCCGCAGGCGTTGCTGAAGGCGGCGACGACTTCACACTTCGGGTCGGCGCATTGATTCAGAGCCTCGATCTTGGCCGCGCGCGACGTGGCTGTGTCGTAGGCATAGCCGAGCCGGCCGGTTTCGTGCTGCAGCGCGATGGCGCCGTAGACACCCTTCTTGACAACGACTTTGGCCAGCGCAGGTTCAGTGATGAAAGCAATGACGGCGATCAGCATCAGTTGAAGCAAACTGGCGCCAGGTCGGCGATCGAACTGTCGCTGGTTCAAGATGTCCTCATTGCACGGACGCGCAGCCGCTTTTTTCGAAGTCGCGCCCATTACATGGTCGCGCATCCGTTTTTTCGAAGTCGCGCCCATTACATGGTCGCGCCTAGGACCCAAGGCGCGAACTCGTCCTCTCCGTAGCCGAAGGCTTCGCTCTTGCTCTGCTTGCCTGATGCCGTTGCGAGGATCAGTTCGAACAGTTTTTGCCCGGACTCAGCGATGCTTTCCTTGCCGTCGACGATGCCGCCGCAGTTCATGTCCATGTCCTCCTCCTGGTGCTGGAACAGCGCGGTGTTGGTCGCGAGCTTGAGCGAGGGCGCGGGCTTGCAGCCGTAGGCCGAGCCGCGGCCGGTGGTGAAGCAAACCAGGTTGGCGCCGCCGGCGATCTGCCCTGTCGCCGACACCGGATCGTAGCCGGGGGTGTCCATGTAGACGAAGCCCTTGGCCGTGACCGTCTCGGCGTATTCGTAGACATCGACCAGATTGGTGGTGCCGCCCTTGGCCACCGCGCCTAGCGACTTCTCCAGGATGGTGGTGAGGCCGCCCGCCTTGTTGCCGGGCGAGGGGTTGTTGTTCATCTCGTTGCCGTTGCGCGCGGTGTAGTCTTCCCACCACTTGATGCGGCGTATCAGCTTCTCGCCCACCTCGCGCGAGACTGCGCGCCGCGTGAGCAGGTGCTCGGCGCCGTAGATCTCCGGCGTTTCGGACAGGATCGCGCCGCCGCCGTGGCGCACCAGCAGGTCGACCGCTGCCCCCAGAGCCGGGTTGGCGGATATGCCCGAGTAGCCGTCCGACCCGCCGCATTGCAGGGCGAGCAGCAGATGGCTCGCCGGCACGGTTTCGCGCTGCACCCGGTTGGCTTCGGGAAGGATGGCCTCGATGCGTGCGATGCCCTCGCGCACCGCCTTCATGGTGCCGCCTTTTTCCTGGATGGTGTAGGCGGCCAGCTTGTCGCTGCGCTTGAGTTGCTGCGTCGCGAGCAGGCTCGCGATCTGGTTCGCTTCGCATCCCAGGCCCACCACCTGCACCGCATAGAAATTCGGATGGCGCGCATAGCCCGACATGGTCCGGCGCAATACGTCCATCGGCTCGCCTTCGGATGCCATGCCGCAGCCGCTCTTGTGCGTGAGGGCGATCACGCCGTCGACGTTAGGAAACGCGTCCAGCCGGTTTTCGAAATGGCGCGCGATCATGCGCGCCACCGTGGCCGAGCAGTTGACGCTGGTGAGGATGCCGATGTAGTTGCGCGTCGCGACCCGCCCATCGGCGCGGATGATGCCCTGGAAGGTCGCCGGCTGCGCCGCGTATTGCGTCGCTTGGGCGTCGGCGCAGAACGCGTAATCGCGGTCGAAGTCTCCCATGGCGATGTTGTGCACATGGACATGCTCGCCCGCATGGATGTCGCAGGTGGCGAAGCCGATGATCTGGTTGTAGCGCCGCACCGGACTGCCCGATTTGAGTTCGCGCACCGCGATCTTGTGGCCGGCCGGCACGCGGGCCGCGACGCGGACATTGCTTTCCTTCGTCAGCGTCGTGCCCTCGGGAATCTCGACACGGGCGATGACTACGTCGTCGGCGGGATTGAGGCGTATCGTCAGGTCTGCGGCTTGAAGCATGGTGTTACCTCGGGGTTGAGTCCAAAATACATTGCCTCCGCGCCAAGACGGCGCGCAGGCGCGGCCGGGCTGCTACGGCATGAACTTCCGCGGCAGCCACAGGGCGATTTCCGGAACATAGGTGATCAGGATCAGGCTGCCCAGGAGCGGCACCAGCCAGGGCAGGATGGCGATGGTGGTACGCTCCAGCGACAGCTTGGCCACGCGCGCGAGCACGAACAGCACCATGCCCATGGGCGGGTGCAGCAGGCCTATCATCAGGTTCAGCACCATCACCAGGCCGAAATGCACCGGGTCGATGCCGAGCTTGTGGCAGATCGGAAGCAGGATGGGCACGAGGATGGTGATGGCGGCGGTCGGTTCCAGAAAGCAGCCCACGAACAGCATCAGCAGGTTCGCCAGCAGCAGGAACATCGCCGGATTGTGCGTGTAGGCGAGCACCATCGCCGCGACCGCATCGGTGACTTTGGTCACGGTCAGCAGCCAGCCGAAGATCGAGGCGGCGGCGACGATCAGCAGCACCGTGGCGGTGGTTTCCACCGTGTCCATGGTCACCTTGATCAACATTTTCCAGTTCAGCGTGCGGTACCAGATGAGGCCGAGGAACATGGCCCAGACGCAGGCGGCGATGGCGCCTTCGGTGGCGGTGAATATGCCGCTGGTCATGCCGCCTATCAGCAGCACCGGCGTCATGATGGGCAGCACCGCGTTGAACTTGAACAGACGGTCGGCGAACAGCAGCAGCGCCATCGCGGCGAAGAAGGTGGGCGCCGGGGCGGTGCCGGCTTCGGTCGCGCCCCAGATCGCGGTCGGAAAGCCGACCACGACGGCGAGTTCGAGCAGCGCCTTGCCGATCTTGGACCACCTGAACGCGACGTCGCGGCCCCAGCCATTCTTGTGTGCGTAGTAGCTCACGGTGAGCATCATCAGGATCGCCATCACCGCGCCGGGAACGATGCCGGCGAGAAACAGCTGCCCGATCGACACGTTGGCGAACATGGCGTAGATGACGAAAGGCAGTGAGGGCGGAATGATGGGTCCCAGGGTGGCCGAGGCCGCGGTGACGCCGACCGCGAATTCGGTCGGATATCCGTGATCCTTCATCGCCTTGATTTCTATCGTCCCCAGGCCGGCCGCGTCGGCGATGGCGGTGCCCGACATGCCGGCGAAAATGACCGAGCCGATGACGTTGACGTGGCCCAGGCCGCCCTTCAGCCAGCCCACCAGCGCCAGGGCGAAATTGTAGATGCGGTTGGTGATGCCGGCGGAGTTCATCAGGTTGCCGGCCATGATGAAAAACGGCACCGCCAGCAGCGGGAAGCTGTCGATGCCGTTCACCATGCGGTGGATCACCACGTAGTCGGGCACGGTGCCCGAGAGCATGACGTAGAGCAGCGATGAACCGGCCATGGCGAGCGCCACCGGCACGCCGATGATCATCAGCACCAGGAAGGTGATGAGCAGCGCGGCGGTCACGCTTCCTCGCTCCCCGCGGTTTCCGGGCGCTCGAGCACGCTGAATCCCTGGCGCCAGTGCTTGATCGCCGTGGTCACGGCGCGAAAGCACATCAGCGAAAAGCCGAACAGCACCACGGCGTAGATCAGGCCGATCGGCCAGTCGATGATGGACATCTGCTGTCTGCCGATCTTGCCCATCAGGGCGTAAGTGAGGTAGATCGCGTAGCCGAAGAACAGGATGCGCATCAGGTCCACCAGCGTGGACAGCACCCGGTTCAGCGCAGCCGGCAGAAAGCGGTAGAAGATGTCGACATGGATGTGGGTGTTCTTGCGCACCGAGCACGAGGCGCCGACAAAGACCGAGCAGATCAGCAGGTAGCGCGCGATCTCTTCGGTCCAGGAGGCCGAGTCATTCAGCGCGTAGCGGGTGAAGAACTGGTAGAACACCGTGTACGCCAGAGACCAGAAGAAGGCGAACGCGATCCAGTCCTCGAAGTGATAGGTGGACAGGTCGATCGGCTCGTCGGTGACGTGAAATTCACCGTCGGCGCCGAGGACGTGCTCCTCATCGTTGGCGAGGTCGGGCGCGTGCGTGGACATGCAGCTAGTGATTGTCTTTGGACACGGCCGAGCCGCTGGAGCCGACGAGGAAGTCGAGGTCCGCCCCGTCGTTGGCCTGCAACACATGGTCGACGTAGAGCTTGGTGTAGCCGCGGGCCATCGGCGCCTTGGGCGCCTTCCATTTCTTGCGCCGGCGCGCGAGTTCTTCTTCGGACACGTCCAGGTGCAATCTGCGCCTGGCCACGTCGAGTTCTATCATGTCGCCGTTCTCGACCAGGGCCAGGTTGCCGCCGGCGGCGGCTTCGGGCGCGATGTGCAGCACCACCGTGCCGTAGGCGGTGCCGCTCATGCGCGCATCCGAGATGCGCACCATGTCGGTGATGCCCTTCTTCAGCACCTTGGGCGGCAGCGGCATATTGCCCACTTCGGCCATGCCGGGATAGCCCTTGGGGCCGCAGTTCTTCAGCACCATGACGCAGTTTTCGTCGATGTCGAGCTTCGGATCGTCGATGCGGCGATGGAATTCGCCGATGTCCTCGAACACCACCGCGCGCCCCTTGTGCTTCATCAGCTTGGGCGAGGCGGCCGAGGGCTTGATGATGGCGCCGTCGGGGCAGAGGTTGCCGCGCAGCACGGCGATGCCGGTGTTCTTCTTGAACGGCTTTTCGAACGTGGTGATGACCTTGCGCTGGAAGCATTCGGCCTTCTTGTTGTTGTCCCAGATGGTCTTGCCGTTGACGGTGAGCGCCTTCTTGTTCAGCAGGCCCTGTTCGCCCAGCGCGCGCAGCACCACCGGCAGGCCGCCGGCGTAGTAGAAATCTTCCATCAGGTACTTGCCCGAGGGCATCAGGTTGAGCATGGTATGCACGCCGCGGCCTAGATTGTCCCAGTCATCGAGGTCGAGCTTGACGCCGACGCGGCGCGCGAGGGCGATCAGATGGATCACGGCGTTGGTCGAACCGCCGATGGCGGCGTTGGTGCGGATCGCGTTCTCGAACGCCTCGCGCTTGAGGATCTTCGAAATCCTCAGATCTTCCTTCACCATGTCGACGATGCGCCGGCCGGCCATGCGCGCGAGCACGTTGCGGCGCGCGTCCACCGCCGGAATCGCGGCATTGCCCGGCATGCCCATGCCCAGCGCTTCGACCATCGAGGCCATGGTCGAAGCCGTGCCCATGGTCATGCAGCTGCCGTGCGAGCGGTGCATGCAGGATTCGGCCTCGTGGAATTCGTCCACGGTCATCTTGCCGGCGCGCACGTCTTCCGACATGGACCAGGTGTTGGTGCCCGAGCCGATGTCGGTGCCGCGGAACTTGCCCGAAAGCATGGGTCCGCCGGAAACGGCGATCGCCGGGATGTCCACGCTCGCCGCGCCCATCAGCAGCGACGGAGTGGTCTTGTCGCAACCCACCAGCAGCACCACGCCGTCCAGCGGATTGGCGCGTATCGATTCCTCCACGTCCATCGACGCCAGGTTGCGGAACATCATCGCGGTCGGCCGCATCAGCGTCTCGCCCAGCGACATCACAGGAAACTCCAGCGGGAAACCGCCGGCTTCGAGGATGCCGTGGCGCACGTGTTCGGCGATGACGCGGAAATGCGAATTGCAGGGGGTGAGCTCGGACCAGGTGTTGCAGATGCCGATCACCGGACGCCCGTCGAACTGGTCGTGCGGCACGCCGCGGTTCTTCACCCAGGAGCGGTAGAGGAAGCCGTAGATGTCCTCTCGTCCAAACCAGGATTGACTGCGGAGTGTTTTTTTCTTGGCCATTTTCTTGCCCTATCAATAAGTTGAGCGACCGCCGGTGACGTCGAACACCGCGGCGGTGGAAAAGGAGCAGTCCTCGGAAGCCAGCCAGCACGCGAGCGCCGCGACTTCGTCGACCTGCACGAAGCGCCCCATCGGGATCTTGGACAGCATGTAGTTGATGTGCTGCTCGGTCATCTGGTCGAAAATCGCCGTCTTTGCCGCAGCCGGTGTGATGCAATTGACGCTGACGCCGCTGGTGGCGAGTTCCTTGCCCAGCGACTTGGTGAGCGAAATCACCCCGGCCTTGGAGGCGGAATAGGCGACGGCATTGGGATTGCCCTCCTTGCCCGCGACCGAAGCGATGTTGACGATGCGCCCGTATTTCTGTTTGACCATATGCGGCGCCACGGTGCGGCAGGTCAGGAACTGGCTGGTGAGATTGATCCGGATCACCCGTTCCCATTCGTCCACCGGGTAGTCGACGGTCGGCGCGTTGGCGCCGGCGATGCCGGCGTTGTTGACCAGGATGTCGATCCTGCCCAGTGCCTTGAGGGCTGCGGCCGTCCCCTGCACCACCGATTGTTCGTCGGCCACGTCCACCGCGTCGCCGCTGACCGCGCCCGACAGGCCGGACAGCGTCTGCTGCAGCAGTTTCTGGTCGCGGTCCCAGATGCGCACGCTGGCGCCCGAGGCGAGCATGCGCTTGACGATCGCAAGTCCTATGCCCTGCGCGCCGCCGGTGACGATCGCGCTGCGCTGTTTCAGATCGATTTGGTTCATTGCCTGTTCCTCAAGAAATTCGAATGTCCCGCATCCGGGCTCGCGCCTTCGGAGCGCGGTGCCTGGGCTGCAATATTTTTCCCGCCGTGGGCCGCGGCGCCGCGCGGCCGTCCTTTCGTCGCCGCTATTCCTTCACCGCGCCGGTCATGCCGGCGACGTAATATTCGACGAAGAAGGAATACATGATGGCCACCGGCACCGAGCCGAGCAGGGCGCCCGCCATGAGCGCCCCCCAGGGGTAGACGTCCCCCCCCACCAATTCGGTAACCCCGCCCACCCGCCCGGGCTTGTTCTGCGACAGGGCCACGTACAACACCACCAGCTCTTCCTTCTCTT
>CAYNVY010000137.1:0-11822 GCA_964400745.1 uncultured Enterobacteriaceae bacterium
GCGCCTTTTCGCCCACCGGCACGCTGCGCGTCTTGCTGCCCTTGCCGGTCACGGTCACTTCGGCTTCGCGGCGCATGCTGTCGGCGTGCGCGAGATCGAGGCTCACCAGTTCCGCCAGGCGCAGCCCGGAAGAGTAGGCGAGCTCGAACATCGCCTTGTCGCGCAGCTCGGCCGGCGTTGCGGCGGGCGCATCCAGCAGTTGCCCCGCCGCTTCGGGCGAGAGCGCCTTGGGCAGTCCCTTGGGCGACCTGGGCGCGCGCAGCCCCAGGCAGGGATTGGCCTTGTAGCCGCGGTGCCGCGCGAGCCAGGCGAAGAGGCCGCGCCAGGCCGAGAGCATGTGCGCGATGGTGCGCCCGGTGAGGCCGCGCGCGTGCAATTGCGCCACGCTGCGGCGTATGTGCTGCGGCTGCATGCCCTCCAGCGCCAGGCCGGGATTGAGCCCGAACAGGGCTTCGATGTCCTTCAGGTAGTTGCGGCGCGTGCCTGCGGCAAGATGGCGCTGGTGCGACAGATGATCGAGATAGGCGGCCAGCAATTCGCTGCGCGGATCGGGTTCCTGCCGCCCGGCCGGATCCGCCGCCATGGCTACAGGTAGCGCAGCAGCGCGGCGCTCGCGAGTTCGCCCAGTCGTTCCAGGTACAGCGTGCCCATTTCAGGGTAGAAGCGCAGTACGTCCTCGCTCGCCAGGGCGAGCAGGCCGAAGCAGTTCTTGCCGCCGTCGCGCAGCGGCATGCAGGCGACCGAACGCACCTGGGACGCGGCTTCGCCGAACCAGGACGCGATTTCGACGTGTCCGCTGGGACCGCAAAAGGGATGCGCCAGGGCGGCCGCGTACTGGCGCACTTCTTCGCTCACCGGCGCAAACTCCGGCCCATCACCTGCCATCGAGCCCGCCATCGGACCCGCAGCGTCGCGCCAGATGCGCACCACCGCATGCGGCACGGCGAAGTCTTCGCCCAGGTTGTAGTACAGCGCGCGCAGCAGGCTTTGCATGTCGCTGGCGGGAAACAGCGCCAGGCACAGGCGCTGCATTTTTTCGCCGATGGCGTCGTTCTCTTCGCCGAACTGGATCAATTCGGCCAGTTTGCCCTCGAGCATTCTGCTTTTTTCGCGCAGGCTCAGGATCTGGCGCTCGGCGATCGGAATCGCGCGGCCTCCGTGCGGATGCGGGATGTAGATCTGCGCCAGCACCTCGGCCTGGTCCTCGAAAAACCCCGGGTGGTCCTGCAGATAGCGTACGACGTCTTCAGCATTCATCGATTTCTATTTCCCCTTCGAACACGGTGACCGCAGGACCTGTCATGAATACCGGATTGTCACCGCCTTCCCAGCGTATCGTCAAATCACCGCCGCGGGTGGACACGCGCACGCGCGCATCCAGCAATCCGCGACGGATGCCGGCCGCCACCGCGGCGCAGGCGCCGGTGCCGCAGGCGAGCGTCTCGCCCGTGCCGCGCTCGTACACGCGCAGGCGGATGCGGCCGCGGTCCTCGATCTGCATATAGCCGGCGTTCACGCGCTGCGGAAAGCGCGCGTGGCGCTCGATCAGCGGCCCCTGCGTCGTCACCGGCGCGCCGTCCACGTCCGCCACGATCTGCACCGCGTGCGGATTGCCCATGGAAACCGCGGTGATGTCGACGTTCGCAGCGCCCACCGCCAGCGATTGCACCAGCGCATCGCCTTCGGCGAGGAAGGGCACGCGCTTCGGATCGAACACCGGCGCGCCCATGTTCACCGTCACTTCGCCGTCGGCCTCCATCTTCGGCGAAATGATTCCCGCGGCCGTCTCCACCCGGATTTCGCTCTTGCCAGTCAGCCCGCGCTCGCGCACGAAGCGCACGAAACAGCGGGCGCCGTTGCCGCACTGCTCCACCTCGCCGCCATCGGCGTTGAAAATGCGATAGCGAAAATCGGTGCCGGCCGTGCGCGGCGCCTGCACCAGCAGGATCTGGTCGCAACCGACACCGAAATGCCGGTCGGCCAGGCGGCGCAATTGCGCCGGGCTCAGGGCCAGGTCGCGGCTGACGCCGTCGAGCACGACGAAATCGTTGCCCGCGCCCTGCATCTTGGTAAAGGCGAGCTTCACAGCTGCTTCTGCATGATGTAGTCGTCCATGACATAACCGCGGCCGATGTCGGCGACCACCGCGTCGACGACCTCGTAGCCGCTCTTGCGGTAGGCCGCGATGGATTTGGTGTTGTATTTGTTGACGTTCAGCCGCACCGCGCAAAGGCCGCGCACTAGCGCCTGCTGCTCGACGTGCGCGAGCACGATCGCGCCGTAGCCGCGGCGCTGGAAATCCTGGTGCAGATAGAGCTTGTCCAGCTTCATCACGCCTTCGTACAGTTCGTACTGGGTGAAGCCTATCATGCGCGCATCGAGCAGCGCCTTGTCCCACCAGGCGCTGCCGCTATGCATCTGCGCGGCTATGACCTCTTTGGTGTAGCGCTGCGCGAGCATGTAGTCGATCTGCTCCATGCTGATGATGCCAGGATAGTGATGGCGCCAGATGACCCCGGCGAGTGCTATCACCTCGTCGATGTCCGCTTCGGCGAGCGGCAGGATGCGCAGTTCGCTCATGGGTGGTCCTCCGCAAGGCACAGCCGCTTGTAGTCGCGCATGATGCAGCGGCCCATGACCACGGTCATCCCCGCGGCCAGCGCGCGCTCGGCCGAGGCTTCGTGCTCCGCGCCCTCCTGCATCCAGATATTTTTGATGCCGCGCTGCAGACACTGATCCACGACTTCCGGCAGATTCTCGCCCGAGCGGAATACGTTCGCGAGGTCGATGGCGTCGGGAACCGAGAGCAGATCGGGGTAGGCCTTTTCGCCCAGGCCTGCACTGATGCCCGGCCGCACGGGGATGATGCGATAGCCGAATTTCTGCATCTGGCTCGCGACGCCGTGGCTCGCCCGCCCGGGTTTGGGCGAAAAGCCGACCACGGCGATGCTTTTCACGCGCCGCAGCAGCGCCTTGATCTCTTCGGCCGGTGGATTGGTGAACGGCATGCCGCGATTTTAACCGCGAAGCGCTCTGCCGGTTACTTCTTGTCGATCACTACTTGCCGGTCACCCCGAATCGGGGCGGCGTCAATACCAGCCAGTAAGAATCAGTACCATGGGGGCTCGCCCGGCGGGCGCGTCTTGAAGCGCTTGTGCACCCAGAGATACTGCTCCGGCATCTGCCGCACCTCGCCCTCGATGAAGGTGTTCATGCGCAGCGTGTCGGCCTCTATGCTGGCGCCGGGATAATTCTCCCATGCGGGAAGGAGGCGCACGACGTATCCGGCGCCCCCCGGCAGCATGCGCGTGATGCACGGCAGCACGCGCGCGCCGGCGAGCCGCGCCAGGCGCGACACGCCGGTGATGGTGGCGGCGCCTACGCCGAAAAACGGCACAAAGATGGTGTCGCGCTGGCCGTAGTCCATGTCCGGCAGATAGTAGAACGGCCGCCCGGCCTGCATCGCGCGCAGCGCCGGGCGCACCCCCGCCTGGCGCGAGAGCAGCGTCTGCCGTCCGAAGCGCATGCGGCCGGCGTAGAGCGCGGCATCGTAAGCCGCATTCTTCTGCCGCGAGTAGATCGACACCATGTCGCATTCGAGCGCGAGGCGCGTCCATCCCATGTCGAGGCCGACGAAATGCGGCGCGAGCAGGATCAGCGGCTTGCCGCGCACCGCCTCGAAATGCTCCATGCCTTCGATCCGCACGATCCGGCGCACGCGCCCGGGCGAGGCCCACCACAGCAGGGCGCGCTCTAGAAACGCGCGGCCGAAGGCCTTGAAATGCCGCCGCGCCAGCGCCTCGCGCTCGGATTCGGACAGCTCCGGCATGCAGCGCGCAAGGTTGATCAGGCACACGCGGCGCCGCGCATGACCGAACGCGTAGAGCAGCCCGCCTAGCCCGTTGCCGATGGCGGCCAGGGCGCCCAGCGGCAGCAGCTGTAGCAGCCGGATGAACGCCAGCGCGATGCGGGTCAGCATGCGGGCTTCATTGCGGCGGCTGCGCCCCGGCCGGCACTTTGTATCGGTTGTAGCCCCAGACATACTGCGCCGGGCACCGGCGGATCAAGCCTTCCAGCGCGCGGTTGAGCGTGCGCGCCGATGACTCGCCGGCGAGCGGCTCGGGCATGGCTTCGAAGCGCATGTGATAACCCAGGCCCCGCGGCAGGCGCTCGGCGTAGGTGATGATGATCTGCGCGCCCGTAGAGGCCAGTTTGCCCGCGAGCGTCATGGTGTAAGCCGGGCGGCCGAAGAACGCCGCCCACTCGCCGTCGCCCACGCCCGGCGCCTGATCGGGCAGGATGCCGATCGCTTCGCCCTTCTTCAGCGCGCGCAGCAGGATGCGCACGCCCTTCGTATCGGCGCTGGCCACGCGCAGATTCGGCCGCTCGCGGCCCGAGAGCATCAGCGGCTCTATCGCCTTCTTCTTCGGTGCGCGATAAAGCACGGTGAGCGGCGCGTGCTCGGGCGCACGATAGGCGTAGTACTGCGCCGTGATCTCGAAGCAGCCCAGGTGCGGCGTGAGGAAAATGATCCCGCGCCGGCGCGCCAGGGCGGCCTCGACCAGGTCCCAGCCCGAAACCTGCGTCACCCAGCCGGCGACGGTGGCGTGCGGACGCAGCCAGACCGCCGGCAGTTCGAGCACACTCTTGCCGGCTTCGGCGACCGCCTGATTCAGCAGCGCCGGATCGGAAAAACCGGCGGCGAGCAGATTGGTCGACAAGTAGTGGCGATAGCGCGGGGCCAGGAGATAGACGGCGCGCCCCAGGACCGCGCCCAGTCGGTGCAGCACGGAAAGCGGCAGGGCGGCGAGCAGGCGTGCGAGGCCGAGGATCACGCCGCCTCACTTTGGAATGGAGTCAAGACATGCTATCCTTACGGCCCTTTTTCATCACCCATCAGAACCCAATAATGAGCTCTTACCTGTTTACTTCGGAATCGGTCTCGGAAGGCCATCCCGACAAGGTCGCCGACCAGATTTCCGACGCAGTGCTGGACGCTATTCTAGCGCAGGACAAAACCTCCCGAGTCGCAGCGGAGACCCTGGTGAAGGACAATCTGGTGGTGCTCGCCGGCGAAATCACCACCGGCGCGCGGGTCAATTTCAGCGAAGTCGCGCGCAAGACCATCAAGCGCATCGGCTACGCCGATCCGGCCATCGGTTTCGACACCCACACCTGCACCGTGATCGTGGCTTACGGCGAGCAGTCCAAGGACATCGCCCAGGGCGTGGACGAGGGCAAGGGCCTGGATCTGGACCAGGGCGCCGGCGACCAGGGCCTCATGTTCGGCTACGCCTGCGACGAAACCCCGCAGTTCATGCCGCTGCCGATCTACCTCTCGCACCGCCTGGTCGAACGCCAGTCGGAGGTCCGTCGCGACGGCCGCCTGCCCTGGCTGCGCCCCGACGCGAAATCGCAGGTCACCATCCGCTATGTCGACGGCAAGCCGGAGTCCATCGACACCGTGGTGCTGTCCACGCAGCACGGCCCGGGCCTGACGCACAAGCAGATCGAAGAAGCGGTGATCGAGCAGATCATCAAGCCCATCCTGCCCAAGGAACTGATCAAAGGCCAGATCAAATATCTGGTCAACCCGACCGGCGCCTTCGAAATCGGCGGCCCCAAGGGCGACTGCGGCCTCACCGGGCGCAAGATCATCGTCGACACCTACGGCGGTTCGGCCCCGCACGGCGGCGGCGCCTTCTCCGGCAAGGATCCGTCCAAGGTCGACCGCTCCGCCGCCTACGCCGCACGCTACGTCGCCAAGAACGTGGTCGCCGCCGGCCTGGCGAGCAAATGCCAGATCCAGGTGTCCTACGCCATTGGCGTGGCCAAGCCCACCAGCGTGATGGTCACGACTTTCGGCACCGGCAAGATTTCGGACGAGAAACTGTCCGAGATCGTGACCCGGCATTTCGACCTGCGCCCGAAGGGCATCGTGCAGATGCTGGACCTGCTGCGCCCGATCTACGAAAAGACCGCGGCCTACGGCCACTTCGGCCGCGACGAACCCGAGTTCACCTGGGAAGCGACCGACAAGGCCAAGGCATTGGCGGCGGATGCGGGCGTCAAGTAACGCGACGCACCCTCAAGTCAGGATCGAGAAAAAGGCCGGCGCAAGCCGGCCTTTTCTTTTGCAGCCGGACCCTGACGAGGGTTGCTCAATGTCTGTGCTCGGCCATCCGCCGGCGCAGGCTGAGCCGACAAATAGCAAGCTTGAACGGCGGCTTCCCATTTGAGACCTGTCATACACCAGCGCTCGGGATCACCTTCAAACGCGTCGTTAATCCGACAGTCGTTGATCCGGCGCTTGCGCGATATACCTGTTCCAGTATAATTTGGTCATGCCCGATTGCGAAAAACCGATCGAGTGGATAAGCAGCAGCCACAAAGACCTGATGGCACTACCTGCTAGCGTAAGGCGATTCTTCGGTTACGCACTTTCCCTTGCTCAAGCCGGCGATCAACACGATGCGGCGAAGGTTCTCAAAGGCTTTGGCAGTGCCGGAGTGCTTGAGGTAATAGAGAACGATTCCGGCGGCACCTATCGAGCCGTCTATACCGTGAAGTTCGAAGAAGCTGTATTTGTCCTTCATTGCTTCCAGAAGAAGAGTCGGAGCGGAATCGCAACCCCGAAAGAAGATATAGCCATTATCCGTGCCAGGCTGAAAGTCGCCGAAGCACTTGCAAAGGAGCTACGAAATGAAGAAACGACTCATAGCCGGCACTGAAGTACAACGCAGTTCCGGTAATGTCTTTGCTGATTTGGGCTTGCCAGATGCCGACAAGCTCAAGATCAAGTCTGGTCTGGTGATCGAGATCAGGAAAGCCATGCGCCGGCTTGGGCTTACTCAACAAGAAGCGGCAAAGCGCATGGGGATCACCCAGCCGAAGGTATCCGACATGATGCGTGGCGATTTCTCCAATCTGTCCGAGCGCAAGCTGATGGATTGCCTGAATCGGCTCGGTTACGACATCGAAATCAAGGTCAAGCCGACCTCCGATCCGGTTGGGCATTTGATGCTGGCCATCGCTTGACGGATGACGCCCACGACCTGCCGCTGCCGGATTTGCCACAAAGCAGCCTGTCAGAAACTGTGGGTGTATGCTTCCATCCAATATTTCGGGGTGCCGCTTTTCGCGATTGTTTAATGCTGTATGGAACCGGCAAATACACGACGGAAAGCCTGATGGAACAAGGTTTTTATTTTTATTCGAGATGCCGATCTAGGGAGCAAGCGTCGGAGTTAGGGCGCAAAACTGTCTCCCCATATCTAAGTTAGCCATCTCAGAACCATGCGCTACTTGAAACTGCTTAGTCTAATGCTGTCGTTAATCGCGATCAGCGGATGCAGCATCCTTCAAGGAGGAAAACTCCTTGCACCGG
This sequence comes from uncultured Enterobacteriaceae bacterium, assembly GCA_964400745.1. GTDB lineage: Bacteria > Pseudomonadota > Gammaproteobacteria > Burkholderiales > SG8-39 > 2-12-FULL-64-23. Next base: position 7,388 of record CAYNVY010000137.1, read on the forward strand.
AGAGTTTTGGTTTAACGCCCGTTACCCCAAGCATCTATGTCGAGGCTGGTGCAGACGAGACAATGCGCATCAGGCTGCGTGAATCGATGGAAAGAGCAGAAAGTGCCATACGTACGGCTTACGGTGGGGCGGCTTCACACCCAACGGTCAACGCGTGCATTACTGAAAAGTGCTACGAATCCTTCGGTGGTGGGCGGGGTTCCTTGGCGAAGGTCTACGGAAAACGGATACTGCTTTCACCTCGTGCGCTGAACTGGCATTTTCTCGCACACGAATGGTCGCATGCCGAGATGAGCACCCGCTTAACCCTCTTTGCATGGAAGCGCATGCCGCAGTGGTTCGATGAAGGTGTTGCGGTAGTGGTCAGTGAGGCGCCTGAGCATTCTGAAAGTCACTGGCAATTTCTAGTAGCCACCAATGTGCCGCGCCCAACCCGTGAAGAATTGCAAACACTCAAATCATTAAGGCAATGGCTGGACGCCATTCACAAATACGGAGAGGACACGAATATTGAGCGCAAAGCGAAAGGCGAACCAGAGTTCAGGCCAGTCTATTCGGCGGCGGGGCACGAACTGCGTCCCTGGCTCGCGAAGATCGGCAGCACTGGACTTCTTGCTTTCATTGACCGCATGAACGATGGCGCAGACTTCGAGTCTGCTTACCAGATGGCTAACATTGCGGTCGAGAGGGACGCTCCGCAAGCTACGCTTGCTTCCCGCCCCTCACCTTGAACGTTGGCACCAATAACCATGGATCCCGTCTTCACTCTCCAATGGCCTGAGTTCCTGCTTGCCAACAGGCTACAGAAATTGTTTCCGAAAGCGCAGGGCTACTCGGTATTGGTTCCAACATCCCGCCAAGAGAAAGGAATCGATCTCGCTGTTATCCGGAAGCAACCGAACGCAGGTTCCCGGGTTGCTACTTTCCAGATCAAGGCATCACGAACATACTCGCCCGAGGCACCGAAGAGAAAAACAACAAAGAGATTCCGCTTCTACACTTGGTTCAATGTGTTCAAGGTTCCTGAAGAGGCCGATTTCTTTTTGCTTTTCGGAATGTATGCGCCCGACTCTTCCAAAACAACGAATGTGACTTCTGGCTGGTACAAAGACTGCACCTTGCTGTTCACGTTCGCGGAAATGAATGAATTCATGTCATCGTGCTTTACTGTTGGAGGAACCCCGGATGGAAAGTTTGGCTTCGGCTTCGATGACGAACGAAAAATTGTTCAAACGCGCGGTGACAAGGATCGAGCGTCCAAGGACTTCACCAGTTTCTTACTTCAAAATCGTCTCGCGCTACTCAAGGAGCATCTTGGCGCCTAACCCATCGTCCCAGGGGACGTTGAGTGCCCGATTTCCATTCTTGCCGTCGACGGGATTGGGCCTGGAACCGTCACTCCGCGCACCTACCTAATTTACAGACCCAGTCGCGATCGCCGATTTACGCGCCTTTTCAACCGTTTTTCGACTGACACGCAGTGCTACCAGCCGCTCTGCGCGAGCCAGTCTTCGAGCAGCTCCATTTTTTCGACACCGAAGAACGGCTCGTCGCCGACGATAAAAAACGGCGAGCCGAACACGCCGCGCGCGAGCGACGCCTCCACACTGGCGCGCAGCAGCCGCCCGGCTTCTTCGCTGGCGATACCCTCGGCAATCTGCGGTTCCGCCAGGCCGGTTTCAGCGACGAGCCCGGCCACCACAGCGGGCACTGAAATATCCTTGCCCTGCAGCCAATAGCCGGCGAACGCTTTCTGCGCGAACGACCGCGCCACGTCCGGGCGATGCTGCAGCAGCCAGTTGTACGCCCGCCCCGCCGGGCGCGGATCGACCGGGTTCGCGCCCGGATCGCGCGCCAGCGCGACGCCGTGGCGGCGCGCATAGCGGCGCGCGTCGTGCCGGATGTAGGCGCCCTTGAGCGGCATATCCAGCAACGGCTTCATGCCCATCACCTTGACCACGCTGACGCCGATCAGCATCGAATGCCAGTTGGCGGCGAGTCCGTATTTCGCGGCGAGTTCGTCGACGCGCAGGCTGGCGAAAAAACCGAACGGCGAGATGAAATCGAAATAAAAGTCGATTGCGGTCACAGCGACGCCGGCGGTCCGGGCGGTTGCGACCGCAGTCGTATGCGATTTAACGTTCATTCGTGTTCCACCGTGAAAGGGACCGCGTAACGCCCCAGCAATTCTTTCACCCGCAATTCGATCGCCCCGCGCCCGGCCGTGCCGCTTATGCGGATTTTCGCCGTGAAGCCGCCCGCCCCCGGCTCCGCCCTGACCGAAACGCTGCTGCACGCGCCCGCCAGTGGCTGCAGCGCCTCGGTGTAAGCCTGCTCGATCGCGCGCAGGCGCAGCGCCGGCTTGTAGAGTTTGCCGATCGCGGTCAGCGGCATCGCTTCGAGGATGGTGACGCGCCGCGGCACCGCCACGCGCTCGCCTATTTTGGGTGCGACCGCGTCGAGGATGTCGGCGGCGCTCGCCTGCGCCCCCGGGCGCAGCGTGAGGAAGATCACCGGCAGCTCGCCGGCGTAGGCGTCGGGTTCCCCGACCGCGGCGCAGCTTTGCACCGCCGGATGCGCACAAAAGGCTTCCTCTATCATCGTCGGATCGATGTTGTGCGCGCCGCGAATGATCACATCCTTGGCGCGCCCGGTCAGGTAGACGCGGCCTTGCGCATCGACGTGGCCGAGGTCGCCGCTGACGAGCAACCCGCCCGCGGCGAACATGCCGGCGTTTGCGGCCGGATCGGTGTAGCCCGGGCACACGTTCGGTCCGCGCAGCACGATCACGCCGGGTTCGCCGGGGGCACAGCGCTGATCCAGTTGCGGGCCATCGGTTCCCTGTCTGACTGCGAACACTTCTGAAAACGGCAGCGGCAGGCCGCAGGAAAGCGGGATCCGCGGCGCCGCCAGCGGCTCTATCGAAACCAGCCCGGCCGACTCCGTCATGCCGAGTATGTTGCGCACCGGAATGCCGAGCTTCTGCTCGAAGGCATGCGCGAGTTCGGTCGGCAGCGGCGATCCGCCGGTGTAGAGGGCGCGCACCGAAGTGATATCCGCGCCATCCACCGGCGTGTCCAGCAGCGCCGCGATGACGGTCGGGACCGCCGCCAGATAAGTCACCCGATGGCGCTCGACGCAGCGCCAGTAGTGGGCGACAAAGCGCCGGTCGCGCATGCCCAGGCGCGGCGGCAGCACGATATTGGCACCGGCGCAAAAGCAGGCTGCGCCGTAGACGAAGGCGCCCGCGACGTGAAACAGCGGGAAGCCGTTGATCATGCTGTCGCGCTCGGTGAGGCCGTAGAACATGCCGGCGAACCAGCTCGTATGCACTTCGTTGGCGTGCGTATGCTGCGCCAGCTTGGGCGCGCCGGTGGTGCCGCCGGTGTGATAGCAGGCGGCGATGTCGCCGGGCGCTAGCGCGCGCTCGAACGCGAGCTCGGGCGGCTGCGCCTCGAGCAGGCGCTCGAAGCCGTCATTCTTGTCGCCCACGTCGCCCGCGCCTCCCACCCGCAGCACTCGCAGGCCCGGCAGGCGCGCACGCAATTGCTCAACCTTGGCCCAGATGTCGAAATCGGGATCCGGACCCAACGCGACCAGTACTTTCACTTTCGCTGCGCGCAGCAGCTGGGCGATATGCTCCGCGTCCAGCATGAAATTGATCGGGCAGGCGCGCCCGGCGATCTGGGCTCCCCACAACGCGAAGTGCGCCTCGGACATGGCGGGCAGGAGCAGCGCCACCGCGTCCTGCGGTCCTACGCCGCAGCTGCGAAACAGATTCGCCGCACGCTGGATATTGGCGAGCAGTGCGGCGTAGCTGACGATGCGCGGCGCGTCCGCCGCTTCGCCGGTGAAAAGTTGCGTCAGAGCCGGGCGCCCGGGGTAGAGGCGCGCCGCGCGCAGGAAGATGTCGCGCGTATTGCTCAAGGGCACCGCGCTGGCGTACCCGAGCCGCTCCAGCGCCCGGATCTCGCTTGCACCGACGATCTGACCTCGATGTTCTGCCATGGCAATCCTGCGCTTGCGGGAAGCTCATTATAATGGCAAGCTCGCTTCGCAAATCCGGCGTACGACTACAAGACCGGACCGAATTCATCACCATCGAAACCACGAGGAGGAAGCCCCATGTTCACCAAACACTCACGCAGTATCCTGCGCCTGTGCGCAGCCGCCATCGCGCTCTCGCTCACCGCGGCACCGGCGGGCGCGCAGGACAAGCCGGTGGAGTTGAAGTTCGCGCACTGGCTGCCGGCGGCGCATCCGCTGGCGAAACTGGGTTTCGAACCGTGGGCGAAATCGGTGGAGGCCGCCTCCAAAGGCTCGATCAAAGTCACCATCTATCCCGCGCAGCAGTTGGGCAAAGCCGCCAACCACTACGACATGGCGCGCGACGGCATCGCCGACATCACCTGGGCCAACCCGGGCTATCAGGCCG
>CAYNVY010000138.1:0-11818 GCA_964400745.1 uncultured Enterobacteriaceae bacterium
TCGATGTCCATGATCAGCTTGTCCAGGTCGGTGCGCTGTTCAACCCGCGCCGACTCCACCGCATAGCTGACGCGGCGCACTGGCGAGAAGGAAGCGTCGAGAATGATCTTGCCGATGCCCTTGGTCTCTTCCGGGCTCGCGCGCAGGTTCCCCGGCTCGTAGCCGCGGCCGCGCTCGACCTTGATCTGCATCTCCAGCTTGCCGCCGGGCGACAGATGGGCGATGACATGCTCTGGATTGATGATTTCGACGTCGTGCGACACCTCGATGTCGGCGGCAGTCACCGCGCCCTCGCCTTTTTTCTTCAGCGTCAGCAGTGCCTCGGTGCGGTTATGCACCTTCAGCACCACGCCCTTCAGGTTCAAGAGGATGTCGACCACGTCTTCCTGCACGCCGTCTATGGTCGAATATTCGTGCAGCACGCCCGAGATCTGCACTTCGGTCGGGGCAAAACCCGGCATCGATGACAGCAGCACGCGCCGCAGCGCGTTTCCCAGCGTGTGGCCGTAGCCCCGCTCGAACGGCTCCATCACGACTTTCGCATGATTGGGGGCGATGCTCTGCACGTCGATGATGCGCGGTTTCAGAAATCCACTGCTTTGCATGGAGGTTCCTCTGGAAAGCTCTTACAATTACTTCGAGTACAGTTCGACTACGAGGCTCTCGTTGATGGTCGAAGGCAACTCGGTGCGCTGCGGTTTGGCCTTGAACGTGCCTTTCAGCGCCGTTGTGTCGACCTGCAGCCACTCCGGGATTCCGCGCGATGCCGCCGCCGCCGATGCGCCCCTGATGCGCAACTGGGCCTTCGCCTTGTCCGCAACCTCGACCACGTCGCCGGTCCTCACTTGGTAGGAGGGGATGTTTACGCGCTTGCCGTTCACCGTGACGCCGTTGTGGCGCACGACCTGGCGCGCTTCATTGCGCGACGCGCCGAAGCCCATGCGGAAGCATACGGTATCCAGGCGCGACTCGAGCAGTTGCAGCAGGCTCTCGCCGGTGATGCCTTTCTGGCGCGCCGCGGCCGCGTACATGCCGCGGAACTGGCGTTCGAGAATGCCGTAAATGCGGCGAATCTTCTGCTTTTCGCGCAGTTGCTTGCCGTAATCGGACAGGCGCTGGCCGCTTTTCTGTCCGTGCTGTCCGGGCGCGTAGGCTCGGCGCTCCACAGCGCACTTGTCGGTAAAGCACTTCTCGCCTTTGAGGAACAATTTCTCGCCCTCGCGGCGGCACTGGCGGCATTTTGGGTCTAGGTTACGGGCCACGTTCCAGTCTCCTCTTAGATCCGGCGACGCTTGGGCGGGCGGCAACCGTTATGCGGTACCGGCGTCACGTCGCTGATGCTGGTGATCTTCAGTCCTATGGCGTTCAGGGCGCGCACCGCAGACTCGCGTCCGGGACCCGGGCCTTTGATACGCACTTCCACGTTCTTTACGCCGCATTCCTGCGCCGCCTTGCCCGCGTGCTCCGCCGCAATCTGGGCGGCGAACGGCGTGCTCTTGCGCGAGCCCTTGAAACCGGCACCACCGGATGTAGCCCACGAGAGCGCATTGCCCTGGCGGTCGGTAATGGTGATGATGGTGTTGTTGAACGACGCGTGAATGTGCGCGATGCCTTCGGCGACGTTCTTCTTCACCTTCTTGCGCACTCGCGCCGATGTCGTGGCGTTCGCGCTCGGGGGTTTGGCCATATGTGCTTTCCTCTACGTATCCGTTGATCCGGGCTTATGTCTTGGTAGCCGCGGACTTCATCTTGATTGCGGCCTTGCGCGGCCCCTTGCGCGTGCGCGCATTGGTGCGCGTGCGCTGCCCGCGCACCGGAAGACCTTTGCGATGGCGCGATCCGCGATAGCAGCCCAAGTCCATCAGGCGCTTGATCGACATCGATACCTCGCGCCGAAGGTCGCCTTCTACGGTGAATTTGGCCACCTCTTCGCGCAAGCGTTCCATGTCGGAATCCGACAGGTCCTTGACTTTGGTGGACGTTACTATCTTCGCCGCAGCGCAAATAGCCTGCGCGCGCGCGCGTCCAATGCCGAAGATCGCAGTCAACGCGATCTCCGCGTGCTGGTGGTTTGGAATGTTGACACCTGCGATACGGGCCATTAGTTCACTCCAAGAATGCGAAACCGATAATTATAGCTTGATATCATCATCTGTGCCAATCAGTTAGCCTTGACGCTGTTTATGCCGCGGGTTGGTGCAAATGACGCGCACCACGCCCTTCCTGCGGATGGTCTTGCAGTTGCGGCACATCTTCTTTACCGACGCCTGTACTTTCATGGTTCTCTCCTGCTTCGTCCCGGCCCGTCCAGCTACAAACTGCGCGGGCTACTTCGCGCGAAAAACGATCCGCGCTCTTGTCAAATCATACGGTGTGAGTTCCACCGTCACCTTGTCGCCGGGCAGGATGCGGATGTAATGCATGCGCATCTTGCCGGAGATGTGGCCCAACACGACATAGCCGTTTTCCAGCTTTACCCTGAAGGTCGCATTCGGGAGATTTTCGACAATCTCTCCCTGCATCTCGATAACGTCTTCTTTCGCCATCAGCGTGTCGGGAAACCAGCGCCCTTGAAATTGGACTTCTTCAGCAGGCTTTCGTACTGGTGCGACATGATGTAGGCCTGAACCTGCGACATGAAATCCATGGTCACGACCACGATGATCAAGAGCGACGTTCCGCCGAAGTAAAACGGCACGTTCCATTTCAGGATCATGAACTCGGGCAGCAGACACACCAGGGTCACGTACGCCGCGCCGGCCATGGTGAGCCGCGTCAATATCTTCTCCAGATAGCGCGCAGTCTGATCGCCGGGCCGGATCCCCGGCACGAATGCGCCGCTCTTCTTAAGATTGTCGGCCGTGTCCTTCGGGTTGTACTGCAGCGCCGTGTAGAAAAAACAGAAGAAGATTATCGCGCCGGAATACAGCATGACGTATATTGGCTGGCCGGGGGAAAGCGTGGCGGAGATATCGCGCAGCCAACTCATGTTTTCGCTCTGACCGAACCAGCCCGCCAGCGTGGCGGGAAACAGAATGATGCTAGACGCGAAGATCGGCGGAATCACGCCGGCCATATTGAGCTTGAACGGCAGGTGCGACGCCTGGCCGCCGTAAATCTTGTTCCCGACCTGGCGCTTGGCGTAATTCACCAGAATCTTGCGCTGGCCGCGTTCTACGAAACACACCGCCCAGGTCACCAGCACCACGGCCGTCGCAATCAGAAGCGCAGTGAGCGGATGCATCGCACCGGTCCGCACCAGTTCCAGTGTGCCGCCGATCGCATTCGGCAGGCCTGCGGCGATACCGGCGAAGATGATGATGGAGATGCCGTTGCCGAGGCCGCGCTCGGTTATCTGCTCGCCCAGCCACATCAGGAACATTGTCCCGGTCACCAGCGTGCTCACCGTAACGAAGCGGAACAACAGGCCAGGATCGAGGACCAGCCCCGCCTGCGATTCGAGCGCAATGGAAATGCCGGTCGCCTGGAACAGAGCCAGCAGCACGGTGCCGTAGCGCGTGTACTGCGTGATCTTGCGCTGGCCAGACTGCCCTTCCTTCTTCAACTGCTCCAACTGCGGCGACACCGTCGTCATCAGCTGCATGATAATCGAGGACGATATGTAGGGCATGATCCCGAGCGCGAAGATCGTGAAGCGCGACAAGGCGCCGCCGGAGAACATGTTGAACATGCCCAGAATCCCGCCCTGCTGCGACTTGAACAGTTCGGCCAGCACGTTCGGGTCGATTCCCGGCACCGGAATATGCGCGCCAATGCGGAATACGACCAGCGCGCCGAGCAGAAACAGCAGACGCTTCTTCAGGTCGCCGAACTTGCCGCTCTTGCCGATATTTTGAGTCGAGGTAGCCATGTCGCGCTGCGGCAATTAAGCCTTCTCGCCCTTTGCCTTGGGTTTGGACTTGGCTTTTGCGCCGGGCTCGGCCGCAACCACTTTCGCCGCCTTGGGCTTGGCTTTCACTTTTTCCGTGGGCGCGGCTGCCGCGCCTTTGGGTGCTTCCGCCCGGGCCTTGGCCTTGGCGATAGCTTCCAGCCTCGCTTTGGCTTTCTTGCCCTTGCCCACCGGAGCTTTCACTTCCAGCGCGGCGATGGTTCCGCCGGCAGCTTCAATCGCCACCCTAGCGCCTTTGGTGACGCGCAGGCCGCTCAGACTTACCTTGCGCTCCAGTTTGCCCGACAGGATGACCTTGACCGCTTCGGTGGCCTCGGGCACCACGCCGGCTGCAATCAGAGCTTTCAGATCGACATCCGTGACCGCCATTTTTTGCAGGTCGGACAGGCGCACCTCGGCGGTGAGGCCGCGCGCGAGCGAATTGAAGCCGCGCTTCGGCAGGCGCCGCTGCAGCGGCATCTGACCGCCCTCGAATCCAACCTTGTGAAAACCGCCGGAACGCGACTTCTGCCCTTTGTGGCCGCGCCCGGCAGTCTTGCCCAGACCGGAACCGATACCGCGGCCGACGCGACGGCGGGAGTGCTTTGCGCCTGCTGCAGGCTTGATCGTATTGAGCTGCATTTATGCCTCGCACTTCACCAGGTAGTACACCTTGTTGATCATGCCGCGGATAGCAGGGGTGTCCTGCAGTTCCACGGTGTGGTTGATGCGCTTCAGACCCAGCCCGCGCAGCGTGGCGCGGTGCGTCGCCTTGCAGCCGATCGCGCTCTTCACCAGAGTAACTTTAAGCTTCTTGTCCGACATGATTGGCCTCAACCGGTGATTTCTTCGACCGTCTTGCCGCGTTTGGCGGCAATCTCGGAGGGCGAATTCATTGCTTTCAATCCCTGCAGGGTGGCGCGCACCACGTTGTAAGGGCTGCCCGAACCGATGCACTTCGCGAGCACGTTGGTAATGCCCATCACCTCGAACACGGCGCGCATGGCCCCGCCGGCGATAATGCCCGTGCCTTCGGATGCCGGTTGCATATAGACCTTTGCGGCGCCGTGCTGTCCCATGACCGCGTGGTGCAGCGTGCCGTTCTTCAGGCTCACGCGGAACATCTTGCGCCGCGCTTCTTCCATCGCTTTTTGCACCGCGACCGGCACTTCGCGCGACTTGCCCTTGCCCATGCCTACGCCGCCATCGCCGTCGCCGACGACCGTCAGTGCGGCAAAACTCAGAATGCGCCCGCCTTTCACCACTTTGGTGACTCGGTTTATCGCAACCATCTTCTCGCGCAGGCCGTCACCGCGGTCGTCCTGACCCTGCATCTTGCCCTGCATCCTGCCCTGCATCTTCGCCATATCTGTCCCCGATTAGAACTTGAGCCCGGCTTCGCGCGCCGCTTCGGCCAGCGCCTTGACGCGGCCGTGATACTGCAATCCGCCGCGATCGAACGCGACCTGCTCGATACCGAGTTGCTTGGCTTTGGCAGCGATGCGCTTGCCAACGGCCTCGGCCGCCTTGACGTTGCCGCCGTTGGCCACCGTCGCGCGCACTTCCTTCTCCAGCGTGGAAGCCGCGGTCAATACCTTGGTGCCGCAGGCGGAAATCACCTGGGCATAAATGTGGCCGTTGGTTCGATGCACCGCCAGCCGCACAGCCTTGAGTTCAGCAATCTTGGCACGGCTTCTACGTGCGCGGCGCAAACGCGCCTGCTTTTTATCTATCATGGCTTTTAGCTCCGCTTACTTCTTCTTCGTCTCTTTCAGGACCACCTTCTCGCCTGTATAGCGCACGCCCTTGCCTTTGTACGGCTCGGGGCTGCGGTAGGCGCGCACTTCGGCGGCCACCTGGCCCACCTGCTGCTTGTCCATGCCGCGAAGAATGATCTCGGTCTGGCTCGGTGTTTCCACTTTCACGCCTTTGGGCATCTCGTGCACCACCGGGTGGGAAAAGCCTAAAGCCAGGTTCAGTTTGTCGCCTTGGGCCTGCGCGCGATAGCCGACGCCGACCAGGGTCAGTCTTCGCTCGAAGCCCTTGGTTACGCCTTCCACCATGTTCGCCACCAGCGCGCGCGTCGTGCCGGACATCGCGTTGGCCTGAGTTGATTCATTGTTGACCTGGCACAGCAGCGTGTCGCCGTCGCGCTCGAGCCTGATGTCGCTGCTCAAACGCTGCGTCAGCGTGCCCAGCGGTCCCTTCACCGCGACCTGCTCGGCCGACACGGTGATTTCGACGCCCTTGGGCAGGAGGATGGGATTCTTTCCGATACGTGACATGTTCTCTTCCCCTTACGCCACGATGCAGAGCACTTCGCCGCCGATACCGGTAGCGCGCGCTTTTCTGTCGGTCATCACCCCCCTGGAGGTGGAAACGATCGCGATCCCCAGTCCGTTCATGATCTTGGGAATGTCGTCGCGGCCCTTGTAGATGCGCAAACCCGGGCGGCTGACGCGCTCGATCTTCTCGATCACCGGCTCGCCGGCGTAATACTTGAGCGCTACCTCGAGGGTGGGTTTTCCATCCTCTTCGCGCACCTTGAAGTCCTCGATGTAGCCCTCGTCCTTCAGCACCTGGGCGATGGACGCCTTTACGCGCGAAGAGGGCATCGCTACCGACAGCTTTTCCGCAAGTTGCGCATTGCGGATGCGGGTCAGCATATCGGCGATCGGATCACTCATGCTCATGCTTTGTCTCCTCTCACCAGCTGGCTTTGGTCATGCCGGGAATTTCGCCGCGCATGGCGATTTCACGCAGCTTATTGCGGCCCAGGCCGAACTTGCTGTACACGCCGCGCGGCCGTCCGGTCAGCTTGCAGCGGTTGCGAACGCGCGTCGGCGATGCGTTGCGCGGCAACTTCTGCAGTTGCATGCGCGCGGCCATCCGCTCATCCTCGGGTTGCTTGAAGTCGTTGATGATGGCGAGCAGCGCCGTGCGCTTGACTTCGAATTTCTTCACGGTCTTGCGACGCTTTTCGTTACGGTTGATGACTGCGGTTTTTGCCATGGCGCAATCCTTCAGGTCTTGAACGGAAATTTGAAGGCCGAAAGAAGGGCTTTGGCTTCTTCGTCGGTCTTCGCAGAGGTGGTAATGCTGATGTTCATGCCACGCAGGGCATCGATCTTGTCGTACTCGACCTCGGGGAAAATAATCTGCTCTTTCACACCCAGGTTGTAGTTGCCGCGGCCGTCAAAGGCGCGATGCGAAAGCCCGCGGAAATCGCGGATCCGCGGTATCGCGATGCTGACCAGCCGGTCGAGAAATTCATACATCCGCACGCCGCGCAGGGTCACCATGCAGCCGATCGGAAGATCTTTGCGGATCTTGAAGCCGGCAATTGGTTTTTTCGACAATGTGACCACCGGCTTTTGCCCGGCGATCTTGGTCATGTCGCCGACGGCGTTGTCCATGATCTTCTTGTCGTTCACCGCCTCGCCCACGCCCATGTTGAGCGTGATCTTCTGGATGCGCGGAACCTGCATCGCGGTCTTGTACCCGAATTTCTTCACCAGATCGGGTACCACGGTTTCTTTGTAAAAACTGTATAAGCGTGCCATAGCGTTTGCTCTCTCAGGCGTCCACTACTTCGCCGTTGGACTTGAAAATACGCACTTTGCGGCCGTCTTCCAGCGTCTTGAAACCGACGCGGTCGCCTTTTTGCGTCTGCGGATTGAACAAGGCGACGTTCGAGATATCGATCGGCATGTCCATGTCGACGATACCCCCGGTCTGTCCTTTCATCGGGTTGGGTTTTTGGTGCTTTTTCGCGCGATTGATGCCCTCGACCAGGAGGTGCTTGTCGTCCACGCGGCGCAGCACTGTGCCGCGCTTGCCTTTGTCTTTGCCGGTAGTGACGATCACGTCATCACCTTTGCGAATCTTTTGCATGGCCTTTGTTTCCTATATTCCTGACTTGGGAGAACTTGCGAGGTTCCGGACGGCAAGGGAGTAACTCGATCCCTTCCTCAGACCCCCGGGTTCATCGACCCGTCTCTTACAAAACTTCAGGTGCGAGCGAAACGATCTTCATGAAACGCTCGTTGCGCAATTCACGCGTCACCGGTCCGAAAATGCGCGTGCCGATCGGTTCGAGCTTGGCATTGAGCAGGACGGCAGCGTTGCTGTCGAACTTGATCAACGAGCCGTCGGAACGGCGCACACCCTTGGCGGTACGGACCACCACGGCGCTGTAGATTTCGCCTTTCTTGACCCGGCCGCGCGGAGCACAGTCCTTGATGCTGACTTTGATCACGTCGCCGATGCCGGCATAACGGCGCTTGGATCCGCCCAATACCTTAATGCACATCACTGCGCGCGCACCGGTGTTGTCGGCCACGTCCAATACACTTTGCATCTGAATCATGATTTATTTCCTCTCCAACTTGAACCGCCTGCGGCGCACCTTCCGGTGCCGCCACGCATGCGACCAGTCTTGGAACCCGTTTGGTGGGGTTTAACTGAACGCCCTGCCTGTGGAAGGGCGCTAATGCGAAAAGAGAAGGATTTTAACCGGCCTGCCGAATTTGGGCAAGGGATTTGTGCAACTTTAAATGTTCTTGCCTTTTTCGACCAGTTTCGTGACCTTCCAAGCCTTGGTCTTCGAGATCGGTCGCGTCTCTTCGATCATCACCAGATCGCCCGTCTTGTACTCGTTGTTCTCCGAGTGCGCGTGATACTTCTTCGACAAGGTGACGATCTTGCCCAGCATCGGGTGACGCACACGGCGCTCGATCAGCACCGTCACGGTCTTGTTCATCTTGTCGCTGACTACGCGGCCGGTGAGGGCGCGAATGACCTTGGCTGCCTTGGTTGTCTGGGTATCGCTCATTTGCTTGCCGCCTTCTGTGCAATGATGGTGCGCACGCGCGCTATATCGCGCCTGGTCTTCTTCAGCTGGCTGTTGTTGGTCAGCTGCTGCGTCGCAATCTGCATGCGAAGGCTGAATTGCGCCTTCAGCAGATCGTTCAGTTCCTGGTTCAGCTGCGCCACGTCCTTGGCGCGCAGTTCGCTCGGTTTCATATGATTACCCCACTAAACGGTGGACAAAGGCGGTGGCGATCGGCAGCTTGGCCGAGGCCAAGCGGAAAGCCTGCCGAGCAAGCACCTCGTCTACGCCGTCCATTTCGTACAAGACCTTGCCGGGAACGATTTCAGCCACCCAATACTCCGGATTGCCCTTGCCGTTGCCCATGCGCACCTCGGCCGGCTTTTGCGAAATCGGCTTGTCCGGGAAAATCCTGATCCAGATGCGCCCGCCGCGCTTGATGTGGCGGGTCATGGCGCGGCGCGCTGCTTCGATCTGGCGCGCGGTGAGGCGGCCACGGCCTATGGCCTTAAGTCCGAACTCGCCGAACGAAACTTTGTTTCCCCGCGTGGCAATGCCCTTGTTGCGGCCCTTCTGCTGCTTGCGGTATTTTGTCCTGGATGGTTGAAGCATCGCTTAGGCTCCTGTCTTCTTCGGCGCCGCGCGCCGGACCGTGGTCTTGGCCTTGGCTGCGGGTTTTGCTGATTCCTCGGTCGATCCCTCGGCCTTGGGCTCGGTCTGGGCTGCGTCACCCGCTTTGGCTGCTTCCGCCTCGGCCACGGGCTTCTTCCGCGCGCGCGGTGCCGCCTTGGGCTTTGCTTCGTCGGGCTTTGCCGCCGTCTCTGTCCTGGCTGCCGGGGCCGGCGCTTTTCTCACTTTCTTCGGCTGCGGCGCTTCCTCCGGCATGGCGCCAGGCACCGAAGCCGGCTGCTCGTTCTTTGCCACCGTTTCGCCCTTGTACACCCACACCTTGATGCCGATGATGCCGTAGGTTGTCCTGGCCTCGCCGAAGCCGTAGTCGATGTCGGCCCGCAGGGTATGCAGGGGCACGCGACCCTCGCGGTACCACTCGTTGCGCGCGATCTCGATGCCGTTCAACCTTCCGGAACTGGCGATCTTGATGCCTTGCGCGCCAAGGCGCATGGCGTTCTGCATTGCGCGCTTCATCGCGCGGCGGAACATGATGCGCTTTTCCAACTGCTGCGCGATCGAATCGGCGATCAGTTGTGCATCGATCTCCGGCTTCCTGATTTCTTCGATGTTGACGTGCACCATCTGCACGCCCAGCATCTTGCGCAGATCAGCCTTCAGCACCTCGATATCCTCGCCCTTCTTGCCGATCACCACGCCCGGGCGAGCGCTGTGAATGGTGATGCGCGCATCCTTCGCCGGACGCTCGATCACCACACGGCCGACCGAAGCGTGCGCCAGCTTCTTCTTCAGATATTCGCGTACCTTCAGGTCTTCGTTGAGCATTGCGCCGAAGTTCTTGCTGTTGGCGTACCAGCGCGAGCCCCAGTTCTTGTTGACTGCGAGGCGGAACCCGATCGGGTGGATTTTCTGTCCCATGGTTTTCCTTATGCTCTAGCTGCGGCTTTGACCGCGGTGCGTTTTGCTTTGACCTCGTCACCCACCGTGATGAAAATATGGCAGGAGTGCTTGTTGACCCGATTGCCGCGCCCCTTGGCGCGCGCATGAAAGCGCTTGAGCATGGAGCCTTGCTCCACATGGATGATCTGCACTTTCAGCTCGTCGATATCGGCGCCGTCGTTGTGCTCGGCGTTGGCGATGGCCGACTCGAGCACCTTCTTGATGATCTTGGCGCCCTTTTTCGGGCTGAAGGCAAGAACGTTGAGCGCCTTGTCCACCGCGAGGCCGCGGATCAGGTCGGCGACGAGCCGCCCTTTCTGCGCCGACAGGCGGACACCGCGCAAGCTAGCTCTGGTTTCCATGGCAGTCACTCCTATTTCTTCGCCGCGGCGGGCGTACCGCCGCCAGGCGCCGCGACTTTTCTATCGGCCGAGTGGCCCTTGAACGTGCGGGTGAGCGCAAACTCGCCCAGCTTGTGGCCTACCATGTTCTCGGAGATGTACACGGGAATGTGCTGCTTGCCGTTATGCACGGCGATGGTGAGGCCGACGAAATCCGGCAGGATGGTGGAGCGGCGCGACCAGGTCTTGATCGGGCGCTTGTCGCCGCTGCCGCGCACTTTCTCGACCTTGCCCAGCAGATGGTGGTCAACGAACGGGCCTTTCTTGATTGAACGTCCCATGTCTGTCCTTTATTTCTTGTTGCGGCGATTAACTATCATGCCGCTGGTGCGTTTGTTCTTGCGTGTGCGATAACCCTTGGTGAGGGTGCCCCACGGGCTGACCGGGTGCCGGCCTGCCGCCGTCTTGCCTTCGCCACCGCCGTGCGGGTGATCCACCGGGTTCATGGCCACGCCGCGAACCGTCGGGCGCACGCCGCGCCAGCGCATGCGCCCGGCCTTGCCCACGGATTCCAGCGAATGCTCTTCGTTGCCGACCTCGCCTATGGTGGCGCGACACTCGATGTGCACCTTGCGCACTTCGCCCGAGCGCAGGCGCAATTGGGCATAGCTGCCCTCGCGCGCGAGCAGTTGTACCGAAGTGCCGGCCGCGCGCGCTATTTGCGCGCCCTTTCCCGGAAGCATCTCGACGCAATGCACCGTGGTGCCCACAGGAATGTTGCGCAGCGGCAGCGCATTGCCCGGTTTGATCGGCGCTTCCGAACCCGACATGAGCTGCGTGCCCACCGCGACGCCCTTGGGGGCGATGATGTAGCGCCGCTCACCGTCCGAATAGCACAGCAGGGCCAGGTTGGCGCTGCGGTTCGGGTCGTACTCCAGGCGTTCGACCTTGGCCGAAACACCGTCCTTTGCACGCTTGAAGTCGACGATGCGGTAATGCTGCTTGTGGCCGCCACCCTGGTGGCGCATGGTGATATGGCCGCTGTTGTTGCGACCGGCTCGGCGCGACTGCGGCTCGAGCAGGGGCGCGTGGGGCTTTCCCTTGTGCAGCTCGGGGTTGACGACTTTGACCAAGGCGCGACGGCCTGGTGAAGTGGGTTTTACCTTGACGAGTGCCATTTTCTACTCC
>CAYNVY010000139.1:0-11814 GCA_964400745.1 uncultured Enterobacteriaceae bacterium
TGGCGAACTGGTGCGCGATGCCGATGCCGATGGCGTCGTCGGTTTTCCAGGGATCGTGGCCGACGAGTCCGGGCAGCAGCCATACGGCGAGCAGAATCAGCAGCGGAATGCGCGCAAGCGGCAGGGCGATGCGTGCGCCAGACACTATCGGAGGACCTTGAGTGTCGTGGATTTCATGCGCCTATTTTACTCGGCAGGGAAACAAAAAAGGCAGCCGAAGCTGCCCGTTGGACAAAATGGCGGCCAACTGCGCAAAAAAGCAAAAGGCAGCCGAAGCTGCCCGTCAAACGAAAAGGCAGCCGTGGCTGCCCGTCAAACGAAAAGGCAGCCGAAGCTGCCTTTGTGCCCAGGTATTTCCAAGCTCAGGCAGTCTTTTCGGCGACGGCTGCGGCGGCGGGCTTTTTCGCGTATTTCTGGCGGAACTTCTCCACGCGGCCGGCGGTGTCGACGATTTTCTGCTTGCCGGTGTAGAACGGGTGGCAATTGGAGCAGACTTCGACGTGCAGCGCCTTGCTCATGGTCGAGCGCGTGTTCCAGGTATTGCCGCAGCTGCAGGTGACCTGGATCTCTTGATATTTGGGATGAATGTCTGTTTTCATGGTTTTTCCTGGTTTTTCATTCCGGCACGGTCCGGGAATAGGAGCCGCTAAAAGGCGGCGATTATCCCAGAAATCAGCATACTAAGCAAATGCTGCCCGAGTAGTTCGAACTTCGGTGACCGAACTTGTATAAAAACAAGCCCGAACCGTCTTTGCTTTTATCCAGAACCGTGTTTCTTGTAAGGATGCGCTTCTTATCCGTACAAAAACACGGTTGGCGCGCAGAGCGCGCAATGGTTGTTCAGCGTAACAGCCTTCCCCAGGCGCGGAGGATTTCGTTGAGACTCGGCTCTTACCCGCGCCGCATCGAGTCGAAGTAGTACCCCGCCGGAGGGCGGAAGAGGGGCCCCAACGTCAGTTGGGGATCTGACCCCGCAGGCGGGGAGGATTTCGTCGTGACTCCGGTTCTACCCACGACGCATTGAATCAAAGAAATCCGCATTGTTTTTGGTGGACCGGATCTTGTCCACCAGGAACTCCGCCGCTTCGAGGTCGTCCATCGGGTAGAGCAGCTTTCTGAGCACCCACACCTTGGACAGCACTTCCTTCGCGATCAAGAGCTCTTCGCGCCGGGTACCGGAACGGTTGACGTTGATCGCCGGGAAGATGCGCTTCTCGTACATGCGCCGGTCGAGGTGCAGCTCCATGTTGCCGGTGCCCTTGAACTCCTCGAAGATCACGTCGTCCATGCGGCTGCCGGTGTCGATCAGCGCCGTGGCAAGGATGGTGAGCGAGCCGCCTTCCTCGACGTTGCGCGCGGCGCCGAAAAAGCGCTTCGGGCGCTGCAGCGCGTTGGCGTCGACGCCGCCGGTGAGCACCTTGCCCGAGGCCGGAACCACGGTGTTGTAGGCGCGCGCCAGGCGCGTGATCGAATCGAGCAGGATCACCACGTCCTTCTTGTGCTCGACCAGGCGCTTGGCCTTTTCGATCACCATTTCGGCGACCTGCACGTGGCGCGTGGCCGGTTCGTCGAAGGTGGAGGCGACCACTTCGCCGCGCACCGTGCGCGTCATTTCGGTCACTTCCTCCGGGCGCTCGTCGATCAGCAGCACGATCAGCACCACGTCGGGATGGTTGGCGATGATGGCGTGCGCCATGTGCTGCATCAGCACCGTCTTGCCGGCCTTGGGCGGGGACACGATCAGTCCGCGCTGGCCCTTGCCGATGGGGGCGATGATGTCGATGATGCGGCCGGTCATGTTCTCTTCGGCCTTGATGTCGCGCTCGAGCTTGAACGCCTCGTCCGGATGCAGGGGGGTGAGGTTCTCGAACAGGATCTTGTTCTTGGAGTTCTCCGGCAGATCGCCGTTGACCTTGTCCACCTTGACCAGCGCGAAGTAGCGCTCGCCGTCTTTCGGCGTGCGGATCTCGCCCTCTATGGTGTCGCCGGTATGCAGGTTGAAGCGGCGGATCTGGGAGGGGGAGACGTAGATGTCGTCGGTCGAGGCGAGGTAGGAGGTGTCGGGCGAGCGCAGGAAGCCGAAGCCGTCGGGCAGCACTTCCAGCGTGCCGTCGCCGAATATCGATTCGCCTTTTTTCGCGCGGTTTTTCAGCAGCGCGAATATCAGCTCCTGTTTGCGCAGGCGGTTGGCGCCTTCGATTTCGTGTACCACCGCCATCTCTACCAACTCGGTGACGTGCAGTGTCTTAAGCTCGGATAATTGCATGCGGAAAACGCTCGCGGAGAACGAAAAAAATCATGTGGAACGAAAAGGCAAAAGAGGCCTTGGGAGTTGCTACAGAGAGGATCTGGCGTCCGGGACCGGCTGGGGCGATTACGTTATGAGGGGAAATCCCCCAAGGGGACTTCCTTCGGGGCGTCTCCCCTCATGCTCCCCTACGTCAGCGACCGTTTCGGCAATGCAGAAACGGCCTCTGAAAAAATCCGCCGGTGACGCTTAGGGCAGAAGGATAGTGGGTCTAGATGTTGCTGTCAAGGAATGCCGTGAGCTGGGATTTGGACAGCGCGCCGACCTTGGTCGCCTCGATGTTGCCGTTCTTGAACAGCATCAGGGTCGGGATGCCGCGGATGCCGTACTTGCGGGGAATTTCCTGGTTCTCGTCGACGTTGACCTTGGCCACCTTGAGCTTGCCGGTGTATTCCTTGGCCACTTCTTCCAGCGTGGGGGCGATCGCCTTGCACGGGCCGCACCACTCGGCCCAGTAATCGACCAGCACCGGGCCCTGCGACTGCAGCACCTCGGCTTCGAATGTGTCGTCGGTAACGTGATGGATATGTTCGCTCATGCCTTCCTCGTGTTCATGGTTCATGGTTCGTGTCTTGGGATTTGTTCGCGATCCCCGGTCGTGTCGTCCAGGGAGGGATGAATCCGGATTCTAGACCTATTTCCGGCTTGCCGCAGGGAGCGCTGTAGACTTGACATGGGGGCGGCCCCTCATGGTTTCAAGCAGCGTTTCAAGCAGGGTATCCGGTTTCGCGCCGCCGAATGACCGGCGGAAAAAGGCTATGCTAGAATTGTTTCAGATACGCGCACAGCGCTGTAAGTAACCGTCTTTCAGGCCGTCTTTTTAGGACCCTTCCCATGACCTATGTCGTAACCGAATCCTGCATCAAGTGCAAATATACCGACTGCGTCGACGTCTGCCCGGTGGATTGCTTCCGCGAGGGGCCGAACATGCTGGTCATCGATCCGGACGAGTGCATAGACTGCACCCTGTGCGTGGCCGAATGTCCGGCCGAGGCGATATTCGCCGAGGACGACGTGCCGGACAATCAAAAGGAATTCACGGCGCTCAACGCCGAGTTGTCCAAGGTATGGAAACCCATCATCGAGCGCAAGGAAGCGCCGGCGGATGCCGATGAATGGTCCAAAGTGAAGGACAAGAAGAAACTGTTGGAGAGGTAGCGGAAGTAGTCACTTTCGGCGTCCCGGACTTGTTCCGGGTTCGCATCCCCGGCTAGGGCCGGGGTTCTTGCTCCGCCCTGCGCGCGTCCAAGCCCCCGTTTATGCCAACGGCGGCGGCAATCCGCGTTCGCGCGCCCGGTGAAACGGATAGAACACGTCGCGGATCAGCCATTTTCGAAACCGCCGTGAAAACTCATCCGTCCTTGCGGCGAAGAGTTTCTCGATGCCTTTCTCGGAAAAGCCCTTCAGACCCGACTCTGAAATGGACCCGTATTCGTCGGCGGGCATTTTCTGCCAGTGCAGATGGCGCAGCGCTTTCGGGCCCAGTACCTTGAGTGCATCGGCTGCGGCCAGCCACGGCTCGCCTTCGACAACAACGACTCGGATCTTCTGCCCTTCGAAGGCGTAATAGCGCCCGTTCTCTTCGCGCCAGCGCAGCGTATGCACCGCTTCGGCGAGCAGGCCCGCCAGCGCGAATGCCGGGCGCACCAAGGCGAATACCCAGACCACGGCGCTGACGACGAGGGTCATGGCCCAGATGACTCTTGTTTCTGAGGCCTGACCGGTTGTGCCAAGCAGGGCCGTGAACATGAAATAGCAGGCGGCTGAAACCAGCAGGCAAAGCATGGCCCGAACGAGAATGGTAAGTATCAGCCTGGTCGGGGACATTGCAGAATGCTATGGACAAAATGAAAGGAAATCTGCTCCAGATCCTTTCGTACCACTGGTTGATGGCGGCAGTCTGGTGCTGCCGGACATTGCGCCGGGAACCATACTGCCCGTTCGCTCGGCCGAGTGCAATTGGATGACGCGATTCCTGAGAGGCATGAGGCCATCACATGGTGCGCAGCCCGGAGGGGGGCGACGCGATAGGGGGATGCTGCAGCGAATGATTCTCGTTCGGTTGAATCTGAATGTCCGTTCAGGGGCGCGGGTGTCGCGGGTTGCGCGGGCTTGAACAATGGCTTAACCTCGACGTCGCGACAACCTGGTACAAGGAGTCGGGCGGTTCCAAGGGAGCGAGGCGACGATGGACGAGAACGCATTGTCGATGGGTAAGCAGTGAGATCGCTCGTCCTGTCACTGGATGAAGTCGGCGCCGGCGACGCGGTTCTTGTCGGAGGCAAAGGCGCCAATCTCGGCGAACTGCTGCGCAGCGGTTTTCCGGTTCCGCCCGGATTCGTCGTATGCGCGGATGCCTACGCCCGCGTCCTGGAGGCCCTCGATCTGGGCGCCGCGCTGCGCCAGCTCGATTCCGTGCCGCCGGAGGAGATCGGGCCGCGCTGCGCCGCCATTCGCGACCGTCTCGAAAACGAGGAATTGCCCGGGGATCTGGCGGATCTGATCCTCGCGGCCCATCGCAGATTGATTGAAAATCGCGGGCGGCCGATCGTCTGCGCCGTCAGGAGTTCCGCCACTGCGGAAGATCTGGGCGCAGCGAGCTTCGCCGGCCAGCACGGTACCTATTACTACGTCGCCGCGGCGCAATTGCTGAAAAAAGTCAGGCAGTGCTGGGGATCTTTGTGGAGCCCGGAAGCGGTGTCCTATCGCGCCGCGCACGGCATCGACCATGCGTCGGTGTCGATGGCGGTGGTGGTGCAGGAAATGATCGCATCCGAAGTCTCCGGCGTGAGCTTCACCGCGAATCCGGTCAGCGGCTCGCGCGACGAGGTGATCGTCGAGTCGAGCTGGGGCATGGGCGCAGCCATCGTCGATGGCCGCGTCACGCCCGACAGCTATGTGCTGGAGCGCGCCGATCTGCGGCTTCGATCGCAGCGCGTCGCCGACAAGCGGCTGATGGTCGCGGCGCACCTCGAAGCGGGACAGAGTGCGCGGCTTGAAGAAGTCCCGAACGCGATGCGCCTGCGCGAATCGCTCACGCCCGATCTGCTGCGAACGGTCGCGCAGTGGTCGCTCAGGTGCGAATCGCATTTCGGTAAACCGCAGGACGTGGAGTGGGCGATCTGCGACGGCAATTTCTATTTGCTCCAGTCGCGTCCGATCACGGTCATGGGACGCGAGGATATCGGCCGCGACATTACCGGCAAATACGTGCTGTTCAAGCCGCTGGTGGAGAATTTCACCGATCCGTATACGCCGCTGTCCGACGATCTGCTGATGCTGCCGCCTGGATTCCGCTCCATCCACAGCTGGATCTATGTTGATGTCGACGTGCTGCTACGCCTGCTGCCGTTCAAGGTTTCAGCCGTAGCGCTGGCCGAACACCTGTATTCGTTCGAACAGGGCGCGCCTGCATGGAAGGTCTCGATCTTCAAGCTACCCGCTTTGTTTGTCAGGGGATTGCTGTTCTTACTCGTAATCGCGGTCCCGCTTCTGCGCACACGCTCTCTCCCCGACGGCGCCCTGGACAGCTATCGGGCACTTTGCGCCAAGGCCGATGCCGATAGCGCGATGAGTCCTGCCGATGCCGTAGTCAGGCTGTTGCTGGTGCCGAAGCTGGGCGACCCCGTCGGCAACATGCCCTTGATGGTCAACCTTGCGGCCGCGCGCTTCATGTCGCGCATGCGCATCCTTCGCGGGCTGGTGCGGCGCTGGGCCCCCGATGTGCGCGCCGACGCGGAGACCATTCTCGGCTCCGGCTCCGAAGGCGTGCTGTCGGCGGAAATGGGCCGCGGTATCTGGGCGCTTGCGCAGGAGGCGAATCGCAGCGCGCGCGTGCGCGCCATACTGCTGGCGCAATCGCCGGAGCGGGCGTTCGCCGAGCTCAAACTGACACCGGACGCCGCAGCGTTTCTGCGCGATCTCGATGCCTTCCTGGTGCAGAACGGCCACCGCGGCATCAAGGAATTCGAACTTCGCTCGCCGCGCTGGGAGGAGAACCCCGCGGTGGTGCTCGGGATGGTGCGTAATTACCTGCTGATCGAGACCGCGCCCTCGATCCACGAAAAGAAAGCTGCCGAGGCGCGCGCAGCGTTGATCGACGATCTGCGCGCCAAGCTGCAATCGCTGCCGCTCGAGCGCGTCTTCGGGCTGCGCCTGCGGCTCATCCTGTTTTTCGCTGAACAGGTGCGCTACTTTCTGAAGATGCGCGAGAACTCGCGCTTCTATTACATCATGGGCTTCGGCGTGGTGCGCAAGAAGATACTGCGCATAGAGAGGGAACTCATGCGCCAGGCGAAGCTCAAGTGCAAGGACGATATTTTCTTCCTGCTGGCGAACGAAGTGGCCGGTTTGCAGGCCGGCAGTCTGCAGTGGCTCGACGTGGAGGATCGGATCCGCGAAAGGCGCATCGAGCATATTCGTTTGTGCAAGATGGGGCCGCCGAAATCGATCGGCATCGAGTTGCCGCAGAAATATGCGCCGGCCACGCAGCACGAGGGCGCCACCGTGCTGCAGGGCCAGCCCGCTTCGCCGGGTGCCTTCGAAGGCCTTGCGCGCGTGATTCTGGACCCGTCGATCGACGTGGAACTCGCCCCGGGCGAGGTGCTCGTCGCCCCCTACACCGATCCCGCATGGACGCCGCTGTTCCTTACCGCGGGCGCGGCCGTGGTCGAGGTCGGGAGCTATCTCTCGCACGCCGGAACCGTGGCGCGTGAATTCGGCATGCCCTGCGTGGTGGACGTCGCCGAAGCGACGCACAAGATACGCAGCGGCGATCGCATTGCCGTCGACGGCAACCTGGGCAGCGTGCGCATACTTGCGCCACAGGCGGGCGCATGACGATGCTGCTTCAGTTCGCTGCCTTTGCGCTGGGAAGCTATCTGTCGATGCGCATGATCGCGGCGCTGCACGGCCCGGTCGATGTCTGGCACCTGATCGGCAAGGCCTGGCCGCGCGTCGCCGCCGATATTCTCGTCTGGGTTGCCGCGATAGCTGTCGTTGCGTGGCTGATGGAGGGGACCTATCGGACGGCGTTGGTCTGGGGGATGGCGATCTACCTGGTCTTCTACCTCAGCCTGCTGCCGCTTGCGCACCTGTACTGGGCGAGGCGGCGCAGCGAACGCAATATCGATTGAGTGTTACGCGCGAACCATCAAACGCGGACCGATTGTGAAAGCAAAATCCAAGTTCGTCCTGATCACCGGCACTTCCACGGGGATCGGCTACGGCGCCGCGAAAGAGTTGATTCGAAGAGGCTACACGGTCTTTGGCAGCGTGCGCAAAAAGAAAGATGCGGACCGGGTGAAGTCCGAGCTCGGTGCCGGTTTCCTGCCGCTGCTCTTCGACGTTACCGATGCGGCGGCCATCGACCGCGCAGTGGCTGAAGTCAAGAGCCAATGCAAAGAGCAGGGACTCGGCGGGCTCATCAACAGCTCCGGCATTTCGGTCCTCGGACCGATCATGCTGCTGTCCGTGGAGGAGATAGCTCACAATTTCGAAGTGAACGTGTTTGGACTGCTCCGTGTGACAAAAGCCTTTCTGCCATTGCTGGGCGCCCAGCAAGATCATCCGTCAGCGCCGGGGAGGATTTTGAATATGAGTTCGGTAGCCGGCAAGTTGGCAGGCCCTTATATGGCGCCCTATACGGGTTCGAAGCATGCCGTGGAAGGCATTTCGCATTCAATGCGTATGGAATTCTCGCGCTACGGCATCACCGTGATTATTATCGGACCTGGTGTGATCCAGACGCCAATCTGGGACAAAGGCTCGCTGCAGCGGTTTGAAGGGACTATGTATTCTGATTCGCTTGCCAGATTCTTTGGCAAAGTGCTACCCAGAGCGAAAAAGCATGGAATGCCTCTGGAGACATGCTCGCGGCAGATCGCGGATATTTTTGAAACGGAGAAGCCAAGAATCCGCTATGCCATTGTCCGGAACAAATTCTTGAATTGGACGCTGCCCACGCTCTTGCCTCAGGGTGCATTGGATAAGTATTTCAAGAAATTGATGTAAATTTGGATGACGGCGCTACTTCTGAGCGCCAGTGCGCTTCGGGCTTAGCGTGCGCCGGTGAGAAAGTACATATCGATCTCGCCCTTGCCCTTGGCACCCACCTTGCCGCGATATTCGCAGGCGAACTCTTCCTGAATCAGATCGAAGGTGTAGGCCGAAACGTTGACCCGGCCGATCTCACCGGCGCTTTCCATGCGCGAGGCGACATTGACGGTATCGCCCCAGATGTCGAAAGCATACTTGCGCTTGCCGACGACCCCCGCCACCACCGGACCCGAATGAACACCGACGCGAAGCGACCATTTGAAGGCCGCCTTTCGGTTCCGCTGTTCAAGATAGTCCAGCATGCGCAGGCCCGCGCGTACGCAGCGCTGGGCATGATCCGCGCAGGGCTTGGGCAAGCCGGCGGCAGCCATGTAGGCGTCGCCTATGGTCTTGATTTTCTCGACACCCAGTTCATCGCAGATGTCATCGAACGCCGCGAATATTTCATTCAATTCGGCCACCATCCGGTCCGCAGGCATTGCGGATGCCGTCTGCGTGAACCCGCTGAAGTCGGTAAACATTATGGTGACGGACTCGTGCCGGGCCGGACGCGCGTTGCCGGTCTCCGACAACTCTTTCGCCAGGTCCGCCGGGAGAATATTGAGCAGCAACCGCTTGGAGCGTTCGTGCTCGGCGGCGACATCGCGCACTGCCAGGAACGCGCGCCGGATGGCGAGGTCCATCTGGTAGCAAATCAGCATGCCCCAGAGGTTTGCCATCAGGAGTGCGCCCGCATGCCGGGAAACGGCACCATCCGGCAGCACTCCGAGCGCACCCAGGAAAACAAGGTACATGACCATGGCAATCCATCCGCCGGCCATGGCCGCGGGAAAGCGCAGGCGAAAGACGCCGTAGATGCTGAACAGATGGATGACCAGAAAGAAATAGCCGGACCCTTCCAGCATCTTCGGCGGATATTGTGACGTGATGCTGATCAATCCCGCCGACATCACGCACGCCAGGCCGAGCATTATCCACTGATGCAGGCGCAGGAAAAACGGCCTCTGGGTCGAGAGAAAGCAGATGCCAAGCGTCGCCAGGATCGTGGCAACGATTTCCGGCATGCGCTCCCGCATCGGGGACTCGACCCAGATGGCCGCCGGCCACAGAACAAAGAGAACCAGCGCGCCGGCGCAGACGAGCGCGATGCGAATCGGACGCAGGGACTTCTTCGCCTGCTCCTCCGCAAAGATGTTCTCCAGTTCCGCGTCGGTGAAACGCAGCGTCAGGCGATTCATGCGGGCGGCGTTGGCATTCATGATCGCGTTCAACTCGGGTACCTTGTTCTAGCGTGCGTGGATTATCATACGCCACCATGCCCGGCGACGACTACGCAGCAGTCTCCAAATCGCAGCTGTTCGCGCGCCTGGCCGAAGGGCTCGCCGCAGGCGTCACTGTGGTCACGCCCAATCAGCGCCTGGCGCAGGCGCTTGCGCGCGAGTTCGACGCCGCGCAGGCGGCGCGGGGCCGCAGGGCGTGGGAATCGGCCGACATCCTGCCCTACGCCGCATTCATCCAGCGCGCATACGAAGACGCGCTCTATTCCGGGCTTGCGCCCGAGCTGCCCATCGCGCTTACGCCGGTCCAGGAACGGGCCGTGTGGGAGGATGTGATACGCCGCTCGCGCGCGGGCGAAGCGCTGCTCGCCATTCCCGAAACGGCGAGCCTCGCCGCCGATGCGTGGAAGACGGCGCACGCCTGGAGGCTGCTCGGCAGCCTGCGTTCGGGGGATTTGAACGAAGACGCGAGCGCGTTTCGCGACTGGTGCGCGGCGTATTCGTCGTGCTGCGCGCGCGAGCGCCATACCGATGCGGCGCTGCTTCCCGATTTGGTCGCGGCGCAGTTTGCGCAAGAGGCGGTGCGCAAGCCCAAGGCGCTCGCGCTCTGCGGCTTCGACATCGTGACACCGCAGCAGGCGGCCGTGTTAGACGCCCTGCGCTCGGCGGGTACGCAAGTGTTCGTCGCGGCGCAGGAGCGGCGTGAGGCAAGCGTGCAGTGCCTCGCCTGCGTCGACACGCGCGACGAGATACTGCGCGCGGCGACCTGGGCGCGCGCGCGCTTCGAAGCCGACTCTGCGGCCAGCATAGGCGTCGTCGTCCCCGATCTCGCCAAGCAGCGCAAGGCGCTGATCCGCGCTTTCCGGACGGTGATGGCGCCGGCTTCGATGCTACCCGCAGGCGGCGCCTGCGCTGCGGCGGCTCTGGATGCGGCGGACCCGGGTGTGGTGGACCCGAGGGGGGCGGCGCTACCCTTCAACGTTTCGATGGGCATCGCGCTCACCGGCTATCCGCTGGTGCAGGCCGCGTTCTTCATTCTCGATCTCGCGGGCCGCGAAATGGAATTCGGGCGCGCCAGCCTGCTGCTGCGCTCGCCTTTCATCGCCGCGGGCGAGAGCGAGGCCGCGGGCCGCGCCCGGCTCGATCTCGAGTTGCGCCGCCGAGCCGAGCCGTCGATCACGCTGGAGCGCCTGCTAGCCACGCTGGAGAGCGCCGATGCAGGCGCCCTCGCGCCCGAACTCGCGCGGCGCCTGCGACAGCTCGCCGACTTGCGCAAGCGCGATCTCTTCGCAGCGCGCGCGCCCTCGGCGTGGGCGCGCGCGATCACCGATGCGCTGCAGCTCATGGGTTTTCCGGACAAGGGCCGCAGCCTGGATTCGGCCGAATACCAGACGCTGAAGAAATGGCACGAGGTCGTCGCCGGATTCGCGCTGCTCGATCGCGTCATTGCGAAGATGGGCTATGCCGAGGCGGTGGCACGCCTGCGGCGGATCGCGGAGGACACCTTGTTTCAGCCCGAAGCGGCGCAGGCGCCGGTGCAGATCCTGGGCGTGCTCGAATCGGCCGGCATCGCCTTCGATCATCTGTGGGTGATGGGCCTGAGCGACGAGGCCTGGCCGATTCATCCGCGGCCCAATCCGTTTCTGCCGCTGGAGGCGCAACGGCAGGCGCGGGTGCCCGAAGCCGCGATCGAAGCCACGCTCGCGCTCGATGCCGCCATCACGCAGGGCTGGCTGCACGCCGCGGGCGAGGTGGTGCTGTCCTATCCGCAGGCCGAGGGCGAGCGCAAACTCCTGCCGAGCCCGCTGTTGCGCGATCTGCCCCGGGGCGCGCTCGCGCTGGCTCCATATGCGCGGCACCGAGACCTGATCCACGCCGCGGCGAACATCGAGACGAGGCAGGACGCGCTCGCTCCGGCGCTGACTTCGAGCGCCCTGCTCACCGGCGGCAGCGGCATCATCACCGACCAGGCGGCCTGCCCGTTTCGCGCCTTCGCCCTGCACCGCCTGGAGGCGCAATCGCCGGCGGCGCCGCACGCGGGACTCGACGCCATGGAGCGCGGCGTCCTGGTGCATCGCGTGCTCGCCGGCGCGTGGGACGAAATCAAGACCAAGACCCGGCTGGACGCGCTGGGCGAGGCGGAACTCGACGCGCTGCTCGCGCGCGCGGCGC
>CAYNVY010000140.1:0-11702 GCA_964400745.1 uncultured Enterobacteriaceae bacterium
CTTCTCAGCCATGTTCGCCGCCTTCGATACACTTCAGAAACGATTGCTCCAGCGTTGATTGGAACATATAAGGTCCGTCGGAAAAGGATCAGTTAACATCTTGATTCTATTGTCCCGCAAAATTATCGGAAAGTCCGTCGGAGCAGCGAAAAATCGCCTGCGCCATTCGTTTTCAAAAAATATGGTCCGTCGAGGTCCAACAGCCGGCAGCATTCACGTAAGTGAACACGAGAGTAGTCTACTCATATTTTGCCAGAAGTTTGGGTCGAATCCGACGCACCATATTGATTACAAGATAGGCCGCCGCTTTCCATGTTTCCAAGACGGACCGAAATGCCAGCGACCGCAATGGCTGACGTGCGGACCGCCGCGCAAAATTCTTGAATGCTCACTTCTCGGCCATTACCGCCGTTGGCTCTACGCGACATAGGCGGCCGGTGTAGATCCGTCACTGGACGTTGCCCGCGAATGCAGATCTAAGGGCATACGAAGACTACTATTTTACGTATCGAGCATGTCCCATTCTTCACCTAAGGACCACCGCAGGGCAGACAGCTTGCCGTTAATCATGCCCCACTCGAAATCATCCCACGGTCCCATGTTCGCTTTGCCGTGTTCCTCTTCCTTAGCCTCAGCCGCTCTCACTGCTCCTTCCCAGACGGAGTCCTGGATATGCGTCTGGTTGTATTCAATACCTCCTTCTTCATGATCCCTTTCCCACTCCTTGAATGTCACGATCTTAAGTTTGCCATGCGCGATTTCCCATTCGCGGTACTTGTGCCGGTTGTACCAGACCTGATCGGTGAGAAAGTCCGTAGCGGCGAGAACCTCGGAGAGTGAGCGTATCGGTGGCTCGTAATTATTCTCCCAAATGGCTTCCTCGACCAACTCAGGGTGGATGCGCCGGAGGCAGTCTCCGAGGGTTATGTAATAAAGAGACTTGATCTTTGAAAAGCCCGAAGCGATGTCGGGGTGTGGGCCCCGATGATCGGTCGCCATGTCGCTAAAATCATGCTTATTGTGGGTTACGAAGGCGTAGCGCTCGCCGGGCTTGCCGGATTTCACGCACTCAAAATACGTCTCAACGAGAACAGCATCCGCCATTGAATTCTTATTCTCGTGGTGGCATGGTGCCTTACTGTTTAGGGCGCGATCCGAGGCGCGTATCTTCAACCCGTCATTGATCTCAATCGGAGTGGCAGTGCTGAGAAGTTTATCGATCCTGTCAAGGGTACTGGATGCCATCCCCGCGACGAGCGGAATCTTGTGACCCATGTTGTCGAGGTACTCAAGCATCTCCTCTTTCGTCTTGTCATCACCCTCGGTCTTGCGGATAGCATCTTTTACTTGTTGGAATTGGGATGCGAGACTTTTCTTGGCGCGTTCAGCTACGCGGCCACGGTTCTTCTGAAACTCGGTCAGGACAGTTCGTGGGACGAGCAGAACCACCAGCTTCTCTTTAATCATAGTCTCAAGAGAATCGATTAAAGGCGCCTGTTTGAGGTCCTGAGCAAGATCAAGCCATACGCTTGTATCGATAAGAACGTGAAACACAATTCTCTCCCGAGAGATATTTACCAGCTGCCCTTCGACCGGGGTTGGCCATGGCCGGTGATGAGTCTACACCGGCCGCTTATTCGCCCAGAGCCAACGGCAGCAAAGGCCGAGAAGTGAGCATTCAAGAATTTCGCTCGGGGGTCCGCACATCGGCCTTATGCAAAGCTTTCCATAATCGACGACTTTGCATAATCGGCCATCGCTGCCGTTGGCTCTGAGTTACATGTGCGGCCGGTGTAGATTTGTCACCAGCCATTGGTCAGGAATTTACGCCCAACGGCCGCATTCCATTACGGAGAATGCGTACTCGCGACCCAAACCGGCCGTACAGCACTGAATTGGCGCAAACTGGAGTACATCTGGGTAAGGTTACACTCGCAACAATGGACGAAAAATCCTTGCGATCGGAGCAGGAGATACTTGTGGACTTGGCAGCCCTTTGCGTCAAGCCCGGCTATGTCCATGCACTCGCGTATCTCTGCTTCCGCGACAACATCATTCCGTATGCCGGCAAAATGACAGAAGCCGACGTGCAGAAGATGTTTGCCCCTTCACGGCTGATCCGCACCGAGATCAATACGTTGATTGGTCTGATGGTGAAGACCGAGATTGACTGGACACGCCCGACACCACAAACCGTGCAGGAATATCTGGCCAAAAGCGAGGAGCTGCTCGAAGAACTGCATCACTGCATGTCCGCCGTGTTTGGCGATCTGATTAAGGGGGCAATCGCAGCTGGCTCCTCGGATCCGTTCGATAGTGGCGTGGCTATGCGCGAACCGATCTTCTACGGCGGTGAATCGGCATACAACTTCCAATACCTCGACCTCGCGGCCCGGAAGTACAGCGCTGACGCGCCATGGCTGCAGGCGCATCGTGGCTTCACGATTGATGATGCGCGCGCCGTGGCGCTGGCTGTCGAAGGCGTTCAATCGGATCGATTTAGCCAGAGTCTGGACCGGATGCGCAATCTTCATCCAGACGAGTGGACGATGGTTCCATTCTTCACCGTGACGGTTGGCGATGTGGCCGGTAAGTCTGGCTTGGCGGCGGAACTGGTGGAAGGCGTGCTCAGCGCGTTCACAATTCCTGCCGGTGAGCGGAACAGCAGCTTCCGCGCACTCCAGGACTTCAATGCAGTTTGCGCGACGCCGTTACTTCGAATGCCGGGTGGGGAGTTTCTTTCACTTCAGTCTTACGCCTTGGCTGAAGCGCTCTATGACACCCCCTTCTATTGGATGGCACAGGACAAGGAGTACCTGCCGACGCTGGCGAAACACCGCGGCGAGTTCACGGAGCGGTTTGTTGCGGAGCGGCTTGCTCTGGTGTTTGGTATGGAGCGGGTGTACGCGAATGTCGATATCTGCGAGACAAAAGCTAGCAAGGTTGGCGAGATCGACGTGTTGGTCATCTGGGGGGACCGGGCCATCGTGGTGCAGGCGAAGTCGAAGCGGTTGACCCTTGAAGCGCGGAAGGGCAACGACAATGTGATCCGCGACGATTTTAGGATGAGCGTCCAGGACGCCTATGACCAAGCCTCACAGTGTGCACAGTGTCTAGGCGACGAGCGGTTCACGCTGACGGTCGCGGATGGACGCGAGGTCGAATTGCCGCACACGCTTAAAGAGATCTACATCTTCTGTATTGTCAGCGACCACTACCCGGCACTAAGCTTCCAGGCCCGCCAGTTTCTGAAGATCGCGGCCACGCCGCGCGTCCAACCGCCCCTCGTGATGGATGCGTTCATGATCGACGCAATGACGGAGATGCTGCAGTCCCCGCTACAATTCCTCAGTTACGTCAATCGGCGGGCCAACTATGCCGATCAGCTGCTGGCCTCACAGGAGCTGACGATCCTGGCCTATCACCTAAAGCAGAACCTCTGGATTAATCCGGAGGTGGGGTTGATGCACTTGGCCGACGACTTCTCGGCTGGCCTTGACATTGCCATGATCGTCAGGCGCAAGGGTATCGACGGTGCCGCAACGCCAGACGGCATATTGACCCGCTTCAAAGCGACAACGCTCGGGCGCATCGTTGAGGAGATCGAAGCGCGGCCAGAGCCGGCAACGATTGATCTGGGCTTTCTGCTGTTGACGCTGGGTGGGGACACGGTCAGGGATACGAACCGGGCGATCAATAGGTTGGCGGCACTAGCCAGGACCGACGGCAAGCTTCACGATTTGACGCTAGGTTTCAAAGCCGGTGAGACCGGGCTCACGGTGCATTGCTGTGACGACCCGGTGTCGATTGCGGTACCGCGACTGGGAAGGTACTGCGAACGCCGCAAGTACAAGGAGAAGGCGAACCGATGGTTCGGGCTGTGCATGAGCCCAAGAGGTCCGAGCGTGCGGTTCGGCGTTTCGCTGACCGACCCGTGGGTACAAAGCGATGCGATGGATCAGGCGACTCGTGAAATGCGTGCACCGATGCCCGTAGCGACGGCGCTCGGCTCTCTGTTTGAAGGCAAGGGCGGACGAAAGAAGGTCGGCCGCAATGCCCCTTGCCCCTGCGGCAGCGGGCGCAAGTATAAGAAGTGTTGCCTAAGCTAACAGATTGTCCTGGAGTTGCCTCGTTTCCGCGAAGGGTTTGGTGTTTGGGTTTCAAGCTGCATTTTGAACATTAATACAGGGGCGACCACGGCGCGACTGCTGGCAGACTAAACAGCGCCGCTTTACGATAATTGACCTCGAAATTGCGCGATCGCTACCTCGCCGTCCGACGTGAGGCAGGCTTGTTCGTGTCGTAGAGGGCGCGCTGTAGTCGCCGCACCTAAGGAAGCGGCTTGCGGTGATCCTGGCGGCGCACGTACTGCAGTAATGGCCGTAATATTCCAGACTGATTGGTACAGGGCTTTCGCTTTAGCGGGCTAAGTTCACGCCGGGCCGCACCGACCGCAATGGCCGAGGACAGGTCATCGGCCATTGCCGACATTTACCGGCTTAGGCAGTTCTGTCAGTAATTAGACTAATACCCATCGTGTAATAATGCTCTGAACCGATTGTGGATTTGCCGTTAGCATAATTACAAATGTTCATCTATATCGACGAATCAGGAACCTTCCTTCACTCGCCTGACCGAAACTCATGGTGTGTCGTCGCTGCGTACGCAATTCCTGAACACATGAGGCGGAAAATTGATGACCTAATGCGCCATGTCCGGCGCATCGGAAACAACGGGGAGGAAACGAAGCTAAAACATCTTTCAGAGAGTCAGTACATTTGGTTCCTGTCTGAGCTCAAAACAATTGGCGGTGTAGCGTTTGCAGTTGCCGTAGATGTCGGTCTCCACTCCCTTTCAGAAATTGAGCGCCACAGAAATGAGCAGGCGGACAAAATAATCGAACACAGAGAGAAGATGATCCACGAAGAAGGAAGGCAAGGCCTGACCGATTTGTCCAACCAGATCCGCTCGCTGCCAGTACAGCTATACACGCAACTTAGTTGCCAAGTACAGTTGTTCCACAAGATTCTTACGGTGGCCACTCTGTATTTCGTGCAGCGACACCCACCGGCCTTGGGGCATTTCAGATGGCGTCTGGATCAAAAAGCGAAGGTTCCCACCGCCTATGAGGACGCCTTTCGTAAAGTGCTCCCTGCCATTCTTCAAACAATGTCTTTAGAAGAGGCGATGATCATGCTGGAGGGAGAAGACTACTCTCATTTTGAGCGGTTTAATTACCCAAAGGGAGAAGAGCCTACATACCTTCAAGATCAGTACGGGATTAAGACGCGGGGCGGTGATGTGACAGATATTGGGCGGGTCGTGAGCGAGAATTTCGAATTGGTAGATTCCGCTGCATGCCCGGGTGTTCAGGTGGCCGACCTACTATCTAGCGGACTTAGGCGTCTTCTCCGCGGTGGTTTCGCCGATTCTGAAGCTGTTGCCAGATTACTAGGAGGAAACATGGTGCAGGAAGTGAGGAATCAAGTCCCGGTGGTATTGGTTAGTCTTGACCAAACGGCAAAGGTCTCCGGTAGCTTGGCAAAACTTCTCTGGATAGTCTCGTCTTCCACTCGCCCCATGCTGACACATTGAGTATTCGTATTGTTCGACCAACTGTTCTTGTGGATTAGTATACGCAAGACCCTGAGTCATGCGACCTTGATGTTTGATCGTGGGAGTTCTCCGACGTCGCTTTGTAATAGGGAACTCGCATTCGCCGACCGAGTATGCTGTCGGTTGACGTGTTGATCTGATCAACGTCAGCTTAGGGCTGCACTGTCGATGCCCCGAGTGATGGGTGCCTACGGCAGCAATGGCCGATGTGCGGACCGCCGCGCGAAATTCTTGAATGATCACTTCTCGGCCAAAGCAGGCGTTCTCCAATTACTAAATAGGTAATCAGTGCAGCCAGCTGGAATGTCCGCTCAAAAGATCGTTGACTTTCCGCAAGTCGGTGGTGTTGGGATGTGGCGTAATAGAATTAGGTCTGGCCTGTTTGTTGACTACACCATCTACGACGGGCTTAAGCGCGATACCGTGCATTTCATCGTCCTATCGACTTAAGAATGGAGGGCTTGTGCCTGCTGTCGAACACATGTCGCCGCCACGGATACGGTCTACGTTGCGGTTAATCCGATGCCGTATGACGCGCTGGAACAGCCAGCGTTTGAGACCACTCAGGTTGGCGCCGTGTTGGGCGTAGAACTCGTCCGGACAGTCGTAGACGCCGAAGTCATGATTGATGCCGTTCTTCTGGATATAGGTGTCGGTGCCTTTCCAGTCGATCGGCGGGTTCAGCAAGTCGGGCGTCGCGGCACCAAAGCCGCAGAACTCGCCGCGGTGATTGGCGAAACGCTGCTGCAACCGTTGCAGGTATTGCCTGTCTAGAATGAAGCCTTCGAGGTTGACCCAGCGCCCCTCGAACCAGATTTCCACCCAACTGTGCACGATGTTGCGGGGCGCCAGCCGATAGGCGATGCCGCTGATCGCACCACTCTGCAGTGCTTTGTCGATGGTGAAGCCATGAATACGGCAGGATACGCCACAGCCGCGCAACAAGGCCATCAGCAGCGTTCCCTTCGTGTTGCACTGGCCGATGCCGTCGGCTAGCACTTGCGAGGCCGGCAGGTCGTCGGAGATGTTGTAGCCGAAGGGAATATCGTCGCGCACGAAACTGTAAATGGCGCCGATGCGTTCGAATTCGGGCAAGGACCTCCAGCCCCGGTGACGGATCAGTGCGTCGAGGGTGGGGTGCCGGTAGTCGAGCAAGATGGTTGGCTTCAGCAGCCGCTCCCGCTCCTGGTCAGGCAGGATCTTCTCCGTCATCGGAGCACCTTCGGTGCCACGGACATGGCGAGCAAGCGCAATCCGTTGCCGACGACCAGCAGGCTCGCTCCCATGTCCGCAAAGACCGCCATCCACAGCGTCGCCGTACCCGTCAAAGCCAATGCGAAGAACACCGCCTTGATGCCCAGTGCCAGCGAGATGTTTTGCCACAGCACGCGCGAGGTGGCGCGGCTCAGCGCGATGAAAGCGGGCAGCTTGCGCAGGTCATCGTCCATCAACGCGACGTCGGCGGTCTCGATGGCGGTGTCGGTTCCGGCGGCACCCATGGCGAAGCCGATTGATGCCTTCGCCAGTGCCGGGGCGTCGTTGATGCCGTCGCCCACCATGCCGACGTTGCCGTAACGCGCGAGCAATTCGTCGATCGCCGCCAGTTTGTCCTCGGGAAGCAAATTGCCGCGCGCATCATCGATCCCCACCTTGGCGCCGATTACGCTGGCTGTCGTCTGGTTGTCGCCGGTTAGCATCACCGAAGCGACCCCAAGCGCATGAAGTTCGCGAATCGCCTCCGCGCTGTGGCCCCGCAGCGTGTCGGCGACGCCGAAAACGCAAAGCGCTTCAATCTCGCTGGTCAGCACCACAGCCGTCTTGCCATCCTGCTCCAACTGCAGCAGCACCTTCTCCACCGCCGGGCTGCAGATGCCCAGTTCTTCGACGAGGCGGTGATTGCCGACGTAATACAAGCTCCTCTCGATAACGGCTTTCGCTCCGCGGCCGGTGAGCGACTCGAAGGACGCGGCGTCCAGCAGCGGGCGCTTCTTGTCGGCCGCGTTCGCGGGCGTCTGCCAGGCTGCGACGATGGCTGCGGCCACCGGATGCTCGGAATGGGTATCCACACTGGCGGCCAGTTGCAGCAGGACATCCGCCGGACGACCATCAAGCGGCAGGACATCGGTCACGACCGGCTTGCCGTAGGTCAGCGTACCGGTCTTATCCAGAGCGACGGCCTTGATGAGTCGGCCATTTTCCAGATGTACGCCGCCCTTGACCAGGATTCCGCGACGAGCCGCCGCTGCCAGTCCACTCACCACCGTGACGGGGGTGGAAATCACCAGCGCGCAAGGGCAGGCGATTACCAACATGACCAGCGCCTTGTAGAACCAATCCTGGAAGGCGACGCCGAAGAGGAGCGGCGGCACCGTTGCGACAAGCACGGCGAACACTACGACCGAGGGCGTGTAGTAGCGGGCGAACTGATCGACAAAGCGCTGTGTCGGAGCGCGCTGAGCTTGCGCCTCCTGTACCGCGTGAACAATGCGTGCCAAGGTGGTGTTGCCCTTGTTGGCTGTCACCTTGAACTCGAACGCGCCGCGCTCGTTCACCGTGCCGGCGAACACCGGGTCGCCCGGTGCCTTCTCCACCGGGATGCTTTCGCCGGTGATGGGCGCCTGATTCACCGCACTGGCGCCCGCCGTCACCACGCCGTCGAGCGGGACGCGCTCGCCCGGCTTCACGCGCACCGTCTGTCCGACCTCAACCTCGGCCACCGCGCGTTCGATCCACTCTGCGTTGTCCGCCCTTACTATCGCGATTTCCGGCGCCATCGCCATCAGGCCACGAATCGCGTTCCTGGCCCGCTCCAGCGACAGCGTTTCGATCAGTTCGGCCATTGCGAACAGGAAAATGACCACCGCCGCCTCCGGCCACTCCCCGATGGCGACCGCGCCGATCATGGCGATGCTCATCAGGAAGTTGATGTTGAGGGTGAAGGTCTTGAGCGCGATCCAACCCTTCCTGAGCGTGCTCAGCCCGCCGGTGGCGATCGAGAGCAAAGCGAGCGCGATGACGACTGGCGAGGTCTCCTGTGCGCCAGTCCAGGCGAGGATTTCCGCAGTAAACGCGGCGACTCCGGAGACGCCCATCAGAACCCAGGTCCTGCGGGATACGACTGGCGGCTCTACAGTCGCTTCCGCAACCGCTTGCGCAGTGGAGATGCTCTCGCCGGAGCGGGGCTGAGATTCAACAGGCCTTGCCGGCACAGCCTCCATCCCCACGTCGTGCAAGGCGCCGAGAATAGGTTGTTCGTCAGCCAGGGTATGGGTAACCGTTAGCCGGCGTTCCATTAGGTCGAACGCAAGCTCTGCCACACCCGACACCGAGCCCAGGCGCTTGCGGATGAGCGCCTCTTCGGTCGGGCAGTCCATGTTGCGAATGATGAATACGGATTGCTTCATGATTTCTTCCTCACGACATTCAACTGCGGAACACAGCTCATTCAAAACCCCGTAGCGACTCCGGGGTCAAGCGGATATAATCAAAAGATGAAAGGAGTCGCCATGCGTATCGGAGAACTCGGCAAAGCCACCGGGGTGGACATCGAAACCATCCGCTACTACGAAAAGGCGGGGTTGCTGCCGCCGCCCGCGCGCACGCCCAATGGCTATCGCGCCTATGGGCCTGCGCACCTGGAGCGGTTAGCGTTCATCAGGCACTGCCGCGCCCTCGACGTGCCGCTCGCCGAGGTCCGGCGCCTGCTGGATTTTGTTGCACATCCCGACGCGAACTGCGGTGACATCAACCGGCTGATCGACGAGCAGCTCGGGCGCGTACGGGCGCGGCTGACGTCGATGCGCGCGCTGGAGAAGCAGCTTGCCGCGCTGCGTGCACGATGCGAGGTCGGGCATATCGCCGCCGATTGCGGCATCCTGCACGAACTCGTCGCTGCCGCGCATGGCGAAGCGTGTGCGTGTCACGGCGCAGCAGCGGCCGGCAGTCAATCCGCTACCAGCTCTGCCGGCATGGATTACCGTCGACTTACCGCCGTTGAGTTTCATTGAGAGCGTCATCAACCAACTTCTTCAGTTGTTCGTAACCAAAGCTCGGCAGCGGCTTTCCGTTGACGAAGAACGTCGGCGTCTTCATGACGTTGAGCGTCTGGGCATCTGCAAGGTCCTGTGCGATCACAGTTCCAATTTCCGGTGCATTCATGTCGGCCCGAACCTGTTCGAGATTCAGCCCCAGACCTTCAAGGTGCGGCCAGACTAACGCGACCTGCGCTGTGTGGCGCGGCGCCCAAAAGGATTGAGTGGCCAGCAGGGCCTCCAGCGCAGGCCAGAACTTGCCCTGCTTGCGCGCGGCAATCAGGACTGCCACGACCTTGTCCGATCCGGTGTGGAACGGTGCGTAGCGGACGACGAGCCGAATCCGGTCTGGATTCGCCGCCATCATCTGCTTGACCAGCGGATAAAACGCCGCGCAGGTCTCGCAACCAGGGTCGAGAAACTCGACGATCACGACCGGCGCATCGGACTTGCCGAGTGCCGGTGAGTGCATGCGAACAAGGGCCGCGCGATTCGCGTCGGCCAGTTGCGCGGCCTGTTTCTCCTTCTGCGCGGCAAAGAGCAGCATGCCGACGATGAACACCAGCAATAGGACAACCGAGGTAACGATGAACAGCGTCTTCTGTTTCATTTGGAACCTTTCAAATGTGTAGTGAGGAGCAAGACGTTGACGATTGAAAAAGCCAGCATCGAGAGCAGCGGGATATTCAAGAAGCTTAACCAGACCACTTGCACTTCGGAACATGGCACGCCCTGACGGCAGGGCTGAACGCTTTCCGGGATCAGCCCGCCGACCAGTGCGAGATGAAAGACCGCCAGCAGCCAGCCGGTGAACCCCAGCGGCAGGGCGTAGCGGACGACTTTCGAATCGAACGGAAAGAGCCCGGCCGCCAGCACGAAGACCAGCGGGAACATGCAAATCCGCTGATACCAGCAGAGCAAGCAGGGCGTGTAGCCCATGACCTCGCTGAGAAAGAGTGCTCCGAGCGTCGATACGGTGGCAAGCAGCCAGGCCAGAAAAACCAGCGTCCAACCCGTATTTGGCGAATGTTCAATCATGCGCCTGGATTTCATCATGGCAATATTGTTGAAAGTTTCGATTCATTGCGTTTCGCGAAATGACCGGAATGGTCTCGACTCGGAGGGGCCGATTGCTAACAGTCTCACTTGGTGAGCCTACCAACCAGCGGTAAGATCTTGCCATTGACGTCCTCGCGCGTGAGCGCTCCAATCTTCTTGTATCGAATGATGCCTTTCTCGTCGATCAGGTAGGTCTCTGGAACGCCGTAGACGCCATAGTCGATGCCGATGCGGCCGTCGGTGTCCATGAGCGACACGGTGTAGGGGTCGCCAAAGCGTTTCAACCACGCGAGCGCGTCTTCCCGATTGTCCTTGTAGTTGAGCCCGTAGATCGGGATCAACTTCATTTTCGCGAGTTCGGTGATGACGCCGTGTTCGTCACGACAGGCAGCGCACCAGGACGCCCAAACATTGAATAACCACATCTGTCCGCGCAGTTCGGCGGGCGAAACGCGCTGGTCCGGCCGATGCAGCGAGGGCAGGCTGAACGCGGGCGCTGCCTTGCCGATCAGCGGCGAAGGCACCTCGCGCGGGTTGCGCGTCAAGCCCACGCCCAAAAAGACGACAATGATTGCAAAGATCGCAAGAGGAACGAGAAAG
Source organism: uncultured Enterobacteriaceae bacterium (assembly GCA_964400745.1). Classification (GTDB taxonomy): domain Bacteria; phylum Pseudomonadota; class Gammaproteobacteria; order Burkholderiales; family SG8-39; genus 2-12-FULL-64-23. The sequence continues at coordinate 11,307 of CAYNVY010000140.1, forward strand.
CGCTTCATCCGCGCTTCCCCGGGAACGATTCCGGCAGGGCCACCGGAGCGCCCCGGGTCGGTGATGACCCGATCGATGCGTCGAGCGCAGCCTCAAACCGGCTCTGCTGGATCGCTTCAAAGGCGCTTTTGAGGTACGCGCCGGCGCCGTTCAGGTCGCCGTTGGCGTTCCCGGCGACGGCTCCGGCCGTAAAGATGAATAGCGCCACACAAGTCAGTATCGCTATGATTGGATGACTCTCATCGCCCGGTCTCTCGCGAGCAGATCTCCGCGCAACTTCTCCCACCGCGTTTGCCATTAGCGCTCGTGCCCTCTGGCCTAAAACACCGCCAGTCATGCCACCACCTCGTCGTCCCGATGAAACAGCCGATACAACACCGGCAACACCAGCAGCGT
>CAYNVY010000141.1:0-11689 GCA_964400745.1 uncultured Enterobacteriaceae bacterium
GACGTCCAGCGCCCTCTGATAGAGCTCGTCATCAATAGAGACGGTTGTTCTCATGTGAAGCCTCTTTGTCACCTTGTCAGGTTTTCATCAAATATGATGCATAATAGCATCAATACCGGTGACCACAAAGCGGGGTCAACGACAGCGGGGTCAACGACAGCGTAATCAGCGACAGCAGGAACCGCTTCCATACAGGCGTCGGTGCGGCTTCCGGAAGAAAGTTGGGTCCGTGGCGCTACGCGACGGGTGCTTGCGTTACACGCTGTTAAGATGAAGCACAGCAACGATCGTCCCCACGACAGCGGAACCGGGCTTGACCGAAGTCAATCGCGTGCGACTCTCTGCAAGCTGCGCAGCCGGCCTGCGGCGTTCAATCTGCGGCAGCGAAGAACATCAATCCCAGGATCGCGCTGATGCCGGCCGGCATGCCGTAACGCTCGAGCCTCGAGACCGCGTCACCCGCGATTACTTCGACCGGGACCGACGTCAGCTCGAGCACCTTGTTGGTGGTCGAATCCTGCAACATGCGCGTAAGCGAATTCTTGCGCGCGGTGCTCATCACGATGTGGTCGCATTCCAGCCTGCGCGCCGTCTCGGTAATGCGTCTTGCCTTGTCACCGCCGGTCTCGAAGTGCAGCGTGTACGACACACCGGCGTTATCCAGGACCCGTCGCACGGGCCTTATTGCCTTCTCGGCCTCTTCGCGGTGGAACTGCTCGCGGCTCTTCTTGCTGACAAATCGCGCAATATGCCACGACAACGGCGGCTGGATATTCAGCAGGTGAATTTCCAGTTCCCGGTTCTTCATGAACTCCTTTATCACATGCGGCACTGCGAAACGAGAACTGCGGCCACCTTCGATCGGGACCAGTATCTTCTTCATGGCGTTACCTCCTTTGATGTTCTGCGCAATTGATAAGTGACTGTCGCGCCGCTGTGCAAACGCGGCGAGTTTCGCGCTGATTCTCGACTCCAGCACGCGATGGTTCTTGACGAACCCCGCCCACAACACGCTGACCACGATCACCGCGTACAAAGCCGGCAGCGTCAACGCATACGTAGATAGAAGATCTTTCAGGTAAGGCTCGGCGGAAATCATCTTGGCCGCCGTCAGAGCGAGCACGCCGGCTCCCAGATACACAAAGCCGGGAAAGCGCTCGATGAACCGCAACAGCATGGTGCTGCCCCAGACCACGATCGGGATGCTGATCAGCAGACCGATGACGACCAGCAAAAAGCTTCCGTGCGCGGCACCGGCCACCGCGAGGACATTGTCCAGTCCCATCACCATGTCGGCGACCACGATGGTCCTGATTGCGCCCCAGAAAGTGCCTGCGGCATCGATTTTCGCTTCGCTCTCGCCGCCGTTCTCGGGCTGCAGCAACTTGTAGGCGATCCACACCAGCATCACCCCGCCGGCAAACAGCAGGCCCGGTATCTTGAGCAGCCAGACCACGATCAGGGTCAGCGAGCTGCGCACCACGATTGCACCGACCGAGCCCCAGATTACCGCCTGCCTCTGCCGATGCCGGGGCAGCTTCCGGGCGGCGAGCGCGATGACGATGGCGTTGTCGCCGGCGAGCACCAGGTCGATGACGATGATCGCCGCCAGGGCCGAGAGAAACTCCATGCTGAGCAATTCCACGCGACTGCCTCCTCAGATATCCATGGTCTTGTGCATCATCGGGGTGGCGCGTAATCGAGTGTCGATTTGCATGGCGTTTGCCCCGCGTAACTTCGAACAGATCCACGATAGCGTTGGGAATGCACGTTGACAAATCGTATATAATTACATTTCTATTCGGAAATCCCGAAGAGACAGCGCGAGCACTGCCCGGCAAGAGGCCGTTCGTTACGGATCCTCAGAGCGTTTGCTGGATGCCGGCTACCACCCAGCCGCCGCTGCCGTCGCGCGGCTTGACCATGTTCCAGATCTCGTCGATCGCTTGTGCCTCGGCGTCCTTGTCTTCCCGGATCATGCCGCGAAAGCGCACGCTGACGACATAGCGGGCGGCCTCCTCCGCCACATCGACCACATCGGCCTCGAGGCTCATCACGTCGGTTTCCTGACCCGCGCTTCCGCGCTCGGCGATGTGCACCCGGATTTCGGCGAACATTTCCGGCGTGGTGAATTCGCGAATGTCGTCGAGGTTGCCGGCATCGTTGGCAACCTGCAGGCGGATGAAGTTGACCTTGGCGTTGCGCGCGAATCCGGCCGCGTCGAAATCCGCCGGAATGTTCGCCGCGGCCGCGGCGACGGCGCCCGAACCGGAAGCAGGCATCGCAACTTCATAGCCGCCACGCTTCGCCGCAGCACTGTCGCTGCCGGTTGCCGCGTACTGCAAGCCATCCTTCGCGGCCGTGCCGGGCATCTGTGCCCCGGCGCGGCGGCGCATGACCAGCCCGATCACCACCATTACCGCCATGACGAGCAGACCGATCATGAGCATGGAAGCGAGTTCCTCGCCGAAGCCGAAATGGGAAGCCAGCGCGGCAATACCCAGGCCGGCGGCGAGGCCGGCGAGCGGCCCCATCCAGGAACGCTGGGGTTGGGCTTGCGGCGCAGCTGCCCCCGGCTGCGCTTTGGCGGCAGTCGGCGCAGCGGTCTGCGCCGGGGTGGCTGCGGGAGCCGGCGTCACCGCCTGGCGTTGCATGCCGGCCGACTTGCCGCCACCGAAACGTTTGCTGGCAGCGTCGGCATCGCCGGATGATAGGGTGAAGCCCAGCACCAGGGCTGCGGCGAAAAGCGAGAGCGTTTTCATTCTTGTCTCCTGAAAGGAAGGTAAGGCAGGCGAGAGAATAGGTGTTCGCCCATCTTAATAAAAGCAGAATTATCTTTGCATTAACTTCGATAAAAACGAAGTATCCGTAATTGCCGGATCGATTCCTGTGGGTCAGACAGGGCACCAACTTCGCATCAAGACCGCGCCTCAAAACCGACTCGCCTTCGAACGTCGGACTCACACAGGCAGCGGGTTCAAGCCGCTCCAATCAGGTGCCGCGCCTCGTTCCGGGGTCGCGCACCCTGCAGCAGCGCACCGATGGCCGCGGCGCGTGCAAGCGCAGCCTCCGCCGTCGCGCCGACAACGGTGACATGCCCCATCTTTCGCCCTTTGCGCGGCTGATCCTTGCCGTATAGATGCAGCCGGACATCGGGCTCTGCCAGCAGCCCGCTCCAGTCCGGCTCGCCCTGCTCCCACAGGTCGCCGAGCAGATTGAGCATCACGGCGGCCGAGCGCAAGCTGGTGTCGCCCAGGGGCAGCCCGGTCAGGCTGCGCACCTGCTGCTCGAACTGGCTCGTCAGGCAGACGTCGATAGTGAAGTGCCCGCTGTTGTGCGGCCGGGGCGCAATTTCGTTGACCGCCAGTCTTCCGCTGGGCAGCTGGAACAACTCCACGCAAAGCACGCCCACGTAGTCGAGCGCCGCGGCGATGTTCTGCGCGATGGCCTGCGCTTTCGCCGCCACGGCAGGCGCGATGCGCGCCGGCGCGATGCTCGCGTGCAGGATGCCGTCGCGATGGATGTTCTCCGACACCGGATAAACGCATGACGCGCCGAGATGGGTGCGCACCACGATCACCGACAGCTCGCGTTCGAACGCGATGCGCTGCTCCAGCACGCAGGGGACGCAGCCGAGCCGGGCGTGGGCCGCCGCAAGATCGCCGGGGCTGTCGACCCGGACCTGGCCGCGGCCGTCGTAGCCGCTGTAGTTCGACTTGAGGATGCCGGGGTAAAGGGTGAGCGCCTGCGCCCGCGAGAGGTCGGCCGGCGTTTCGATGAAGGCATGCGGCGCGATCGCTACGCCCGCCGACGCGAGAAAGCGCTTTTCGCTGATGCGGTTCTGCGCGATGGCCACGGCCTTGGCGCCGGGGCGCACCGGCCCGTGCAGCGCGAGGGTATCGAGGGCGGCGTGCGGAACGTTCTCGAATTCCGTCGTGAACGCGGCGCACAAGCGCCTCAGGTCTTCCAACGCCGCGGGATCGTCATAGTTGGCGATCAGGTGCCGGTCAGCGATCCGGCCGGCTGGACTCTCCAGGTCCGGCTCCAGGACTGCAACGCGATAGCCGAGCCGATGCGCCGCCTGGCAGAACATCCGCCCGAGTTGTCCTCCGCCCAGCAGCCCGAGCCAATTGCCGGGAAGGATAGGAAGGGGTTGCGCGGTCATGGTGCTTCCGTTTGTCCGATGGGCAGGGTCATGTCGCGCGCGGCTTGCGTCTGGCGCTCGCGGAACGCCGCCAGGCGCCCGCGCAGCGCCGCATCAGCCATGGCAAAATTTGCCGCCACATGCAGCGCTGCGTTCGCCGCGCCGGCCTCGCCTATGGCAAAGGTGGCGACGGGGATGCCCCTGGGCATCTGCACGATGGACAAAAGGGAATCCTCGCCGCCCAGGTGGCGCGACGCAACCGGAACGCCGAACACCGGAACCAGGGTCTTGGCGGCAAGCATTCCGGGCAGGTGGGCCGCGCCGCCCGCACCGGCGATGATCGCACGCAGCCCTCTCGCTTCCGCCTGTTCGGCGTAGGCGTACATGTCGTCCGGCATGCGATGCGCCGAAAGCACGCGCGCGTCGAAGGGGACCTGCAACTGATCGAGAATGGCGGTGGCATGGCGCATGGTTTCCCAGTCGCTGGCGCTGCCCATCACCACGGCAACCGTTGGATGCCGGACCTGCTTGTCTTTGCCACGCATGATTTATATAGATCTTTCTATATGATATATGGCATAATCATAGCATTTGACTACGGAGCGACGCAAATGAAATTTACCCCGCACCAGCTGCGCATATTCGAATGCGTGGCCCGGCGCCTGAGCTTCACCCGCGCTGCCGAGGAACTGTCCCTGGCGCAACCGACGGTCTCGGCACAACTGAAGCAGCTTGCCGATGAAATCGGCCTGCCGCTGTTCGATCAGGCGGGACGATCGATCTCGCTGACCGATGCCGGCAAGGAACTGTACGCCACGACGCAGGCGATGTTCGAGGCCTGGCGGCAGTTCGAGATGCGGATCGCCGAAATTCGCGGTCTCAAGCGCGGGGAACTCAGGCTGGCGGTCGCCACCACGGCGAAATACCTCATTCCAGACCTGCTGGGCGGGTTCTGCGCACAATATCCGGATATCGACATCAAGCTCGAGATCGCCAACCGCGAGGGTCTGATCGAGCGGCTGAAACAGCGCAAGGACGACATCTACATCATGGTGCAGCCGCCGGAGGGTGAGGAATTCGAGCGTGTGCCGTTCATGGAAAACGAGCTGGTCGTCGTGGCGCAGGCGGGTCACGCCCTCGCCCGCGCAAAGAGCATCCCGCTGGCGCGGGTCGCGCGCGAGCGCTTCATCCTGCGCGAGGCGGGATCGGGCACGCGCATAGAGCTGGAGCGCTTCCTGCGGAAACAGGGTGTGACGCCCAACGTGCGCATGGAACTCGGCAGCAACGAGGCGATCAAGCACGCCGTGGCGGCCGGTCTCGGCGTGTCGGTGCTGTCGGCGCTCACGCTGCACGTGGATCCGATGCTGGACCACCTTGCGGTGCTCGACGTGCAGGGCTTTCCGCTCAAGAGCGAGTGGTTCGTCGTATTTCCGGCGCAGGGGCGGCTGTCGGTCGTGGCGCAGGCGTTCAGTGACCACCTGCGGGCGGCGCGAGCCAAGCTGCGTGCCAGCCACGCCGCCGCGACGCAAGCCGCCCCTCAGCGCAAAGCTAAAAAAGCTGCCTGATCAGATTCTTGCGCTTATGCGGACAAATAGTCATAAAACTCTATTAAATAATCTTGACACATTTATTTAAGACAATGTAATATCCATCTATCCTGTCGGGGCCGCTGGTCCTGATTCAAGGGGAGTAGCTTCACGCGGCCGGTTCGTCAATACGGGAATTGTTCCCCGGACCGGTCGGTGCAAGCGGGCACTGTGAATGCGCCCCGCCTGCACGAGCGAGACCTTGGCGGCTCAATGAGCTGGCTCGGTCTCGCGCTCACGCGCCAGCCTTGCGCCGCCGGGTATTCTCAAATCCGAGCGCAAGGAGGGAGTGAGCATGGAACTGTTCTCGACTGAGTTCTTCGCGGCGCTGGGCGCCATTATCCTGATCGACCTCGTACTCGCCGGCGACAACGCGATCGTCATCGCCCTCGCCGCGCGCGGCCTGCCCAAAGATCTGCAGAAGCGAGCGATCTTCTGGGGTGCGGTGGGCGCAATCGGCGTGCGTGCGCTCATGACGATGGCAGTGGTCTGGCTGCTGCAAATCCCCGGGCTGATGCTGGCCGGCGGCCTGCTGCTGCTTTGGATTGCGGTGAAGTTGATTTCGCCCAACACGGCCGAAGCCAACGGCACACACCCCGGCGTGACCGGTTTCTGGGCGGCGATGAAGACCATCGTCATCGCCGACGCCGTGATGGGCCTGGACAACGTGCTTGCCGTCGCGGGCGCTGCTCATGGCAGCTTCTTGCTGGTGGTGCTGGGCCTGCTCATCAGCGTGCCCATCGTGATCTGGGGCAGCACGATGGTGCTGCACTGGGTGGACCGGTTCCCCGTGATCGTCTACGCGGGCGCCGCAGTGCTCGCATGGACCTCGGCCAAGATGGTCCTCGGCGATCCGCTGCTGAAATCCTGGGTAGAGCCCTATGCAGGCTACGCCTGGCTGACCTACGTCGCGGCGATCGCGGGCGTACTGTTTGCAGGCTGGCAGCGTCAGCGTTCGCAGCGCGCGAGGAGCCAGCGGATTGCGCTTGCTCCGACCGCCGGCCCCGCCGGGCAAGCCGCCGAGTTCGTCTACGCGCCAGCGACCGGAAAGGACCTCGACATCCTTGTCCCGGTAGCGCAGGGCGCTCTCTCGCGTGCTGCGGTAGAACACGCCGCGCGCAGTGTTGCGGCCAACAGCGGCGCGACCGTGCACCTGCTGCATGTGCTGCCGCGTTTCAACCGCCACATGGGTCGATTCATAAGCAGGCGCGCGCGCGATAAATTCAACGCCGAGCGCGTTGCGGCTGCGATCGAGCCGGCGCGGCGCCTGCTGTCGGCGCATGGCGTCGACGTGCGCGCGCACGTGCGCACCGCCGCCGATATGCCGCAGGAAATCATACGTGTTGCGAAGACCGTCGGCGCCGGGAAGATCGTCATGGGTTCGACGCGCAAGAGCGACCTGCTGCGCTTCTTGACCGGCTCCTTCACCGGACGTGTCCTCGACCGCTCCAGTATCCCCGTCGAAGTCGTGCTGCGCGGGGAGGCGCCGCGCTGGTCGCGCATCGCCCTTCCGGCCGGTGTTGCTGCAGCGCTTGCCGCCGCGGTTTTCGACTGAGCCCGATGGACCGTTTTTCACAAATGCCTGCTACTTGCGACGGCTTCGCGACGCTGCAGCTGGCCTGTGCTTTCGCGATCGCTACCGCTCTGGCGGCGCCGCAGGCCATCGCCGCGCCCGATGCGGGCGCCGCACCTGGTGCGGGAGTTATGCGCGCACCGCCGCGGCTGATCGACATGGCGCCGCGCGACACGCCGGCGCCTGCGGCGGCAGCAGAGCAGGCGCAAAAGTCAGCCAGTGTCAGCATCGCCGAGTTCCTCGCGCTGGTGGAGCGCAACAACCCGGAACTCGCGGCTGCCGGGCAGCAGCGCGCCCTCGCCGAGGCCGAATCGCAGATCGCCAAGGCATATCCGAATCCGGAACTGGAGATCGGCGGCGGCCCCTGGCGCTCGCGCGCCGGAGCTGCTCCGGGCACGGCGACGGCGTATGGCGTTACGCAGCCGATCGAACTGCCCTCGGTGCGTGCGGCGAGGATAGGCGCCGCCGCAGCCGGCATCGATTCGGCCGGCGCATTGACCCAGACCGTGCGCCTGGCCATCGGCTATCAGGCGCGCCAGGTGTTCTTCGAACTGCTGCGGCGGCAAGAGGACGAGCGTATCGCCCGCGAAAACGTGCAACTGCTGGAGCAGATCCGTGGTCGCGTATTGAAGCGCGTAGAAGTCGGCGAAGCGCCTCGCTTCGAACTGGTGCGCGCCGAGGCCGAAGCGCTGGTGGCGCAGAACGCGCTGGCCGCAAGCGGTTTGCGCGTGGAGGAGGCGCGCGCCAGCATGCGCCGCCTGACCGCCGGCGGCTTGCCGCCGCAGTTCGAAGTGAGCGGCGCGGAACCGACCATGCCGGCGACGCAACCGCTGTCCGTGCTCGAACCCGAGATGATCGCGGCGCACCCGGCGCTGCGCGCGCTGGCAGCGGAGCGCGAGCGCGGGCAACGGCGACTGGAACAGGAGCGTGCGCTGCGTCTGCCGCAGCCCGCGCTGCGCGTGGGCGAGGCGCGCGACCCGGAAATGCGCGCCACGATGGTCGGCATCACACTGTCGATCCCGCTTTGGAACCGCCGCGACGGCCAGATCGCACAGGCAATCGCAGGCATCGACCTGGTTTCGGCGCAACTCGAGCAGCAGCGTGTTCAATTGCTGCGCGAGCTCGATTCGGCGTATGCGCGCCTCGCCATCGCGCAGCGCCAGATCGACACCTTCGAGGCCGGCCTGCTGCGCAGCGCCGAGGCTGCGCTGAACGCAGCCGAGGCAGCCTACCGCTTCGGTGAGCGCAGCTTTCTGGAGGTGCTCGACGCACAGCGCACGCTGCGCGTCGTGCGCGGCGACTACAACCAGACCCGCTACGACCGCGTCGCAGCCTGGCTCGACATCGAGCGGCTGCGCGCGCGCGACCCTTTCAAATTGGAGAAACCATGAGAATTCTGGTGCTGCTCGCAGCTGCGCTGCTCGCGACCGGCTGCAGCGACAAGCCACTCGAAAAAGCGCCTGCGCCGCGCGATCCGCAGGCCATCACCCCCCATGCCGAGCTCGCGGCGCGCTTGCAGACCGGCGCCCCCGCACTTGTCGAAGTCAGCGAGACCTTGCGTGTCCCCGCCCGCGTCGAGGCCGACGAGACGCGCCTCGCGCGGGTCGGCTCGCCGGTTACCGGGCGCATCACCGACCTGGAAGCGCGCGAGGGCGACACCGTCCGCCGTGGTCAGGTGCTGGCGACGATCAACAGCACCGAGCTCTCGGGAGCGCAGCTCGGTTTTCTCAAGGCGACCTCGCAGCGCGGGCTGGCGGCGCGCGCCGCGGCGCGCGCGCAGCAACTGCTCGACGCCGACGTGATCGGCGCCGCCGAGCTGCAGCGCCGCCAGGCGGAGCTGGCCCAGGCCGAAGCCGAAGTCAACGCGGCGCGCGACCAGCTCAAGGTGCTCGGCATGAGCCCTGCCGCGCTCGAGCGCCTGGCCGATACGCGCACCATCAATTCGGTGACTCAGATCGTCGCCCCCATCGCCGGCACGATCATCGATCGCAAGGTGACCGAGGGCCAGGTGGTGCAGCCGGCCGACGGCGTGTTCCTGATCGCCGACCTGTCCAGGCTGTGGGTCGTCGCCGACGTGCCCGAGCAGAACGCGGGCAGCGTGCGCGTGGGCGAGACGGTTTCAGTCGAAGTCGCAGCGCTGCCCGAGCGCAAGCTCGCCGGCAGCCTGACATTCGTCGCGCCCACGGTGAATCCGGAAACGCGCACGGTGCGCGCGCGCATGGAGTTGCCCAACCCCGAGCGCGAGTACAAGCCGAAGATGCTGGCCTCGATGCTGATCAAGGGCATGCCGCAAAAGCGCCTGACCCTGCCCGCGCAAGCCGTGGTGCGCGAGGAGAACCGCGACTATGTCTTCGTGCGCACCGGCGAGAACGCCTACCGGCTGCAGCCGGTGCAGCTCGGCGCGGAGCACGACGGCCGGCGCGTGGTGGTGTCCGGCCTCGGTGAGTCCGCGACCGTCGTCGTCGAAGGTTCTTTTCACCTGAACAACGAGCGCAAGCGGCGCGAGTTGTCGGGCAATTGAGCGGGGCGCCGAAGACATGATCGACGCCCTCGTTCGCGCTGCGATCACGCAGCGCCTGATCGTCTCGGTGCTCGCTCTGGTGCTGCTCGCATTCGGCCTGAACGCGGCGCGCAAGCTCTCGGTGGACGCGTTTCCCGACGTCACCAACGTGCAGGTGCAGATCGCCACGGAGGCGCCGGGCCGTTCGCCTGAAGAAGTGGAGCGCTTCGTCACCGTGCCGATCGAGACCGGCATGACCGGGCTGCCGGGCCTGACCGAGATGCGCTCGCTCAACAAACCGGGGCTGTCGCTGATCACGCTGGTATTCACCGACACGACCGATGTCTACTTCGCGCGCCAGTTGGTGATGGAGCGCCTGATCGAGATCGGCAGCCGGCTGCCGCTGGGCGTGACGCCGGTGCTCGGGCCGGTGTCCACCGCCCTGGGCGAGGTCTACCAGTACACGCTGGAGCGTGCGGACGACGGCAAGCGCGCACTAACCAAGGACGAACTGGTCGAGCGCCGCATCGTGCAGGACTGGATTGCGCGGCCGCTGCTGCGCTCGATCCCGGGCGTGGCCGAGATCAACTCCACCGGCGGCTACGTCAAGCAGTACCAGGTGCTGGTCGAGCCCGACCGGCTGCGCTACTACAAAGTCTCGATCCAGGACGTGTGGCAGGCGCTCGCGCGCAACAACGCCAACACCGGCGGCGGCGTGCTGCCGCAGCGCGCCGAGCAGTACCTGGTGCGCGGCATCGGGCTGGTCAGGGATCTGGACGACATCCGCCATATCGTATTGAAGGAAGTCAGCGGGACGCCGGTCTACATCCGCGACGTGGCGACGGTGTCCTTCGGCGAGGAAGTGCGTCACGGCGCGATGGTCAAGGACGGCTACACCGAGAGCGTCGGCGGCGTGGTGATGATGATACGTGCCGGCAATGCCAAGGAGGTGGTGGGCCGGGTGAAGCAACGCGTGACGCAAATCAACGCCCAGGGCCTGCTGCCCGGCGGACTCAAGATCGTGCCCTACTACGACCGCTCGGAACTGGTGGACGCGGCGCTGTGGACCGTCACCAAGGTGCTGCTCGAGGGCGTGCTATTCGTCGTCGTGGTGCTGATCCTGTTCCTCGGCGATCTGCGCTCCTCTCTCATCGTGGTGGCGACGCTGGTGCTGACGCCGCTCGCCACCTTCATCGTGATGAACCGCTACGGCCTGTCGGCGAACCTGATGTCGCTCGGCGGCATGGCGATCGCCATCGGGCTCATGGTGGACGGCTCGGTGGTGGTGATCGAGAACGCGTTCGCGCGTCTCGGCCAGCGCCCCGGGGAGAGCCGGGCGCGGGTGGTGTTCGAGGCGGTGCAGGAGGTGGCGACACCCGTGATCTTCGGCATCGGCGTGATCATCGTGGTGTTCCTGCCGCTGATGACGCTGCAGGGCATGGAAGGCAAGATGTTCGCGCCGCTCGCCTACACCATCGCCATCGCGCTCTTCATCTCGCTGGTGCTCTCGCTCACTCTGACGCCGGCGCTGGCCTCCTACGCGCTGCGCGGCGGCGCGGAGCACGACACCTGGTTCATTGCCAGGATAAAGGCGCCCTACCTGCGACTGCTGCGCGCCGCACTGGGCAACGAAAAGAAGACCGTGGGCGCGGCGCTGCTGCTGTTCGCTGGAACACTCGCGCTGGTGCCTTTCCTCGGCACCGCCTTCATCCCGGAGATGAAGGAAGGTTCGATCTCGCCTTCGATCGACCGCGTGCCCAACATCTCGATCGATGAATCGATCGCGATGGAGCAGGAGTCGATGCGCCGGGTGCTCGAGGTGCCGGGCGTGAAAATGGCGGTATCGCGCCTCGGCCGCGGCGAGTCGCCCGCCGACCCGGCCGGCC
>CAYNVY010000142.1:0-11632 GCA_964400745.1 uncultured Enterobacteriaceae bacterium
ATTAGCGGCGGCGGGTTTTAAGCCCGCTGTGTATACCAATTTCACCACCCTGGCGAACAGACGAATGATACTGGATGAACGCGTCGTTCTGGTAGGAGCCGCAAATGAGCGCTTGAGTTTCCGGCGTTTAGATCGATATAAGCTACAATGAACCGGGAAATGCGGGAATGCGACCATGATTGTTTTTGACCTCATCTGCAAAGATCAACACCGTTTCGAGGGTTGGTTTGCCTCGGGAGAGGATTTCACCTCGCAAAAGCACAGGGGCTTGCTCGAGTGTCCTATTTGCGGCGGAGCACATGTGGAGAAATTGCCTGCGGCAAAAATCAGGAAACAAGCTGAAGCTGCGGCGAGCACCGCACCCGTTTCTGGGACCGCGGCGGCATCCGAAAAGCCCGACATCTCCCGCATCATCGACTACATCCTCTCGCATAGCGAAGACGTAGGAAAGGGCTTCGCGGAGGAAGCGCGCAAGATTCACTATCAGGAAACCGAGCAGCGCAGCATACGCGGCGTGGCAACGCGCTCCGAAACCGAGGACCTGCGCGAGGAAGGGATTCCAGTGTTCTCATTGCCGGTGCCGCCGCAAGATCGATGGAATTAGCACAGCGCTCCGTGGAAGTATTGATGCGCATATGTGTATTATGTTAAATACGTTTTTATCTCAAAGCAATTCATTCCGCGGCACAACTCCCTAAGTTGGAGTAGCAGATTTGCTTTGTTATTAATTTGATTGTCATCACATACTTAATTAAGGTGACAGCCCGCCAGCCAGAACCCCAAAGCTGGCAAGTCAGGCGCTACTCCTTTGCGCCAGCCTGCTTGAGCAGTTCCGCCACCGCCGTGTTCCCAGCCTTACTCGCCCAGGCAAGTGCCGTTCCCCCGGTGTCGCTTTTCAAATTGGGATCCGCAACCTCCCAAAGGAGCAGTTTGACGGTCTCCAGATGCCCACCGCGCGCCGCAAGCATCAGCGCCGACACGCCATTCGGGGAAACCGCATCGATCTCAGCCCCTTTGCCCAACAGAAATCTGACTACCTCGGTCTTGCCTTGCCAGGCGGCGTAAATCAAGGCTGTCCACCCGGTCTGATTGATTACCGCACCGTGATCGATCAGATTTTTCACTATTTCCAGGTTCCCTCTGGCCGCAGCCAGCATCAGCGCGGTTTCGCCGAAGCTGTTTCTGGCAGCTACTTTAGCCTTCCGCGCCAGCAATCGCCCGACAAGTTCCCCGTGGTTTTCCCGCACCGCCAGCATCAGTAGCGTATTGGCGGAGGAATCGGTGGTATTTACATCCATCCCCTTGGCGAACAAACCCTCCACCTTGGCGATATCGTTCAGCCTGACAGCATTAAGCGCATCAAAATAGGCATCCGCCGCCGCGGCTCCGCTGGCAAAGCAAAAGTATGTTATAATACAATATATAATCAATAATATATGCTTCATAGTTAATTCCATTTATTAAATATTAGCCGCTTTAAACAAGCGGAAGAAGTTAGCCGTTGTGGCTTCCGCCAGAGCTTCCAGGGAGATCCCGCGCAAACGCGCGACTTCCTCGGCGACATGCAGCACCCAAGCCGGCTCGTTGGTCTTTCCGCGGTGCGGAACCGGCGCCAGATAGGGCGAGTCAGTCTCGATCAGAATCCGCTCGATCGGGATAGCCCGCGCCACTTCCTTGATTTGCAGTGCGTTCTTGAAGGTCACTATACCGGAAAACGATATATGAAAATCGAGTTCAATCGCGGCCTGGGCGATTTCGAGGGTCTCGGTAAAGCAGTGCATCACACCCCCAACCTGATTCGCGCCCTCTTCCCGCATAATGCGCAGGGTATCGACACCCGCTTCTCTTGTATGGATGATCAATGGTTTTGCGCAAGCTCGCGCGGCACGGATATGGATGCGAAAGCGCTCGCGCTGCCATTCCAGGTCGCCCTCCTGCCGGTAGTAGTCGAGCCCGGTTTCCCCGATCGCGACGACTTTCGGGTGCTCGGCGCGTTGTACCAGATCTGCTTCCGTCGGCTGGGTCTCCTGCGCATAATCCGGATGCACGCCGACCGAGGCAAACAGTTGCGGATGACGCTGGGCAAGCGACAAAACTCTCGGAAAATCAGTCAGATTGACACAAACGCAGAGCGCATGCGTAACCTGATTCTTGGTCATGCCCTCGATAAGCTCGGGCATGCGCTTGGCATACTCGTCAAAATCGATATGGCAATGCGAGTCGACCAGCACGAAGTATTTATGCTATCTGTTTGTATGAAAAAAACAAATCATCGAAGTACAAGCGTGCATTCAGCGGGTGCTCGGACACCGCATTGATCGATACCAATTCACTATAAAAGCGCAATAACTTAGGCATGGGCATCGCCTGCGCCAGCTGGCGCAGCTTCTTCTCATGCTCTATGTTGTAACGTACTTTGTCGCTGCTGGCCATCGCCACCAGGTCGTAGGTCCACTTGAGCATCCAATCCGCAACCAGCGCGGGCTGCAGGCGCTGGCAAAAATCGGCCAGGCTCAACGCACTCGTCGCCGGCTGGGCGAGCAGATCGAACAGCCGGCGTCGCGCATCGGCCTCCTCGTCCTGCAGCAATGCGGCCTCCAGGGGCGCGTCGCCGGCAAACGCCAGATGTGCGGCGGTGGCCGTGCTGCCCTGCTTTTTTAGCCAGTCAAGCGACAATTCCCGCGGCGGCAAGCTGAGTCCCAATGCATGGCAGCGGCTGCGCACCGTAGCCAGCAAGCGGCGCGGCTGGTGCGACACCAGCAGAAAGATCACTCCGGCCGATGGCTCTTCCAGGCTTTTCAGCAACGCGTTCGCGGATCCGGGGTTCATGCTTTCCGCCGGATGGATCAGAACCACCCGCTTGCCGTTGCGGTGCGATCCGACGTTGAGAAAGTCGCTAAGCACGCGTATTTGTTCGATTTTTATCTGCTTGCTGGCCTTCTTCTTGCCTTCCTCTTCTGCCTCGCCGGGGCTTGCATCCTCATCGGCGGTCGAAAGCGTTTCAGGTTGGACCAATCGATAATCCGGATGGTTGCCGGCGGCAAACCAGGCGCAAGCCGGGCAAGTACCGCAGGCCAGGCCTGTCCCCAAGCGGTTTTCGCACAGCAGAGACTGGGCCAGTACTTCGGCCAGATGCATTTTCCCGATGCCAGGGCGGCCATGAATCAGCAGGGCGTGAGGCAAGCGCTCCCCCATGCCGACGAGGCGCTTCCAGACACTTTCCTGCCATGGATAATATATTATTGACAACGTGTTACCAGAATTTCTTCAAGTGTTTTACGAATATAATCTATGGTCTGGCTGGCGTCTATTAGCCGGATTCTTTCAGGATACCGAGCGGCCCGGGCGAGATAGACCGCGCGTACCCGGCCAAAGAAATCCAGGTCTTCCTGCTCGAAACGATCCAGCCGCGCGGTGGCGGCCGACCGCCTGCGCTTGGCTTCGTCCACGGATAGATCGAAGACCAGGGTCAGGTCAGGCTGCAGCCCCTGCTGGACCCAGGATTCCAGGATTTCGATCCGCCCCAGGTCCAGGCCGCGACCGCCGCCCTGGTAGGCGAAACTGGCGTCGGTGAATCTGTCCGAAAGCACCCAGTTCCCCGCATCCAGCGCCGGCAGTATCACTTTGTCCAAATGCTCGCGCCGGGCGGCGAACATGAGCAAAGCCTCCGTTTCCAGGTGCATGGCCTGGCTCAGCAGCAGCTTGCGCAATGCCTCGCCCAGAGGCGTCCCCCCTGGTTCCCGCGTCACGATCACCTTCTTGCCCGCGGCTTCCAGGCGCTTTGCGATCCAGTCCAGGTGGGTGCTCTTGCCCGCGCCGTCCACGCCTTCCAAGGTCAGAAATTTGCCGCGCACCTCAGCGCCCTCCCCGGCGTTGATACTTGCTCACCGCACGCTCATGCTCAGCCAAGGTCCGCGAAAACTCGCTCGAACCGTCGCCGCGCGCGACGAAATAGAGCGCTGGCGTCTTCGCCGGGTTCAGCGCGGCCTGAAGCGAAGCCTGGCCGGGCATCGCAATCGGTGTCGGCGGCAGTCCTGGACGGGTGTAGGTGTTATGCGGCGTATCCGCGAGCAGGTCTTTCCGGCGCAGATTGCCGTCGAATTTCTCGCCCAGACCGTAGATGACGGTCGGGTCGGTCTGCAGCATCATGCCTATGCGCAGGCGGTTCACGAACACGCCGCCGATCAGCGCACGGTCGGCCGCCTGGCCGGTTTCCTTCTCGATGACCGAAGCCATGATCAGTGCCTCGTACGGGCTGCTGTAGGGCAGGTCCTGGGCGCGCTGCTGCCAGGCCGCCTGCAACTGCCGCTCCATCGCCCGATAGGCGCGCTTGAGCACCTCCAGATCGCTGCTGCCTTTCCCGAACAAATAGGTATCGGGGAAGAACAGGCCTTCCGGGCTGCGCCCGGCGACGCCCAGTTGCGCCATGATTTCGGCGTCGCCAAGCGCCGCACTGTCGTGCCTCAATCCGGGGGCGGCGTTCAGCGCAGCGCGCATCTGGCGGAAGGTCCAGCCTTCGATCAGCGTGACCTCAGCCTGGGTCACTTCGCCTGCGCTCAGTTTGTCCAGCAGGGCGAGTGGCGTGATGCCGCGTCCGATCTCGTAGCTTCCGGCCTTGATGGCGCCCGCCTTGCCCAGCATCCGCCCGAGCAGGTTGAATTGCCATGCGCTCAATTCGACGCCGGATTCGACCATCTGCCGTGTGGCGCTTGTCAAACTGCTGCCCGGTTTGATGGAGAAATCGACCGGATCAGCGCGCAGCGCCACCGGAGTGAACGCCTTCCACGCCAAATGCGCGGCCGCCAGCAGCAATAAGCACAGTGCGAGTAGGAATAGGCGCTTGATCCATGACCACATTCGTATGCTGGCGTATCCGTGCCGGGGGAACAGGAAAACTCAGGGCGCTATAATGCGCCCTTGAATTTCATATTATCACGCATACTTAGACCATAATCCAAGTATCCGGATCTTGAAGACCCAAAAACACCGATGACTTCCGCCTGGCAGAATTTTTTGATAGAGCAAGGTGCCCGCCTAGAGGCCGGCAGCGTGCAGCATTTCGGCAACGCCGCAGCCGAATTGCGCGCAGCCCGCGATGGCGGCGCGCTCGACAGCGTGGCGCTAGGCGGCGTGGCGCCCGGCGGTGTGGCGCCCGGCGGTGTAGTCTGTCCGCTGACGCATCTGGGCCTGATCGCCTTCAGCGGCGAGGACGCGCAGCCCTTCCTTCACGGCCAGTTGAGCAACGACGTCAAACTGCTCACGCCCGAGCGCAGCGAGTATGCGGCGTATTGCTCTCCCAAGGGACGCATGCTGGCAAATTTTTTGGTGTGGCGGGAAGCGGATGCCTACTTCCTGCAGCTTTCGCGAACCCTGCTGCCCGCGATGCAAAAGCGTCTGGCCATGTACGTGATGCGGGCCAAAGTCAAATTGAGCGACGCGAGCGAGTCGCGCCTGTCGCTGGGGCTGTCCGGAACGGCGGCAAGCGCTGCGTTGCGGGATCTGTTTTCGGTGCTTCCACAGCACCCGCACCAGGTCGTGCATGACGCAGACAACGGCACTTTGATCGCGCTGCCCGGTAACCGGTATCAATTGATCGCCGACGCCGGGGCGGCAGAACGACTGTGGCTGAAGCTGGCGGCGACGCTCACGCCGGCGGGCACGCCATGCTGGGAGTGGCTGGAGATTCGCGCCGGCATTCCGCTGCTCACGCAGGCCACCCAGGAACAATTCGTGCCGCAGATGGCCAATATGGAGCTCATCGGCGCTGTGAATTTCAAGAAGGGCTGCTATCCGGGACAGGAAATCGTCGCCCGCACACAGCACCTGGGGCAGGCCAAGCGCCGCATGGTCCTCGCGCACGTAGCAGGAAATACCCCGCCCCAACCCGGCGACGAACTGTTCGGCGAGACCGGGGATACTCAGTCAATTGGCATGATCGTCAATGCCCAGACCTCGCCCGACGGGGGGTACGACCTGCTGGCTGTCATGCAGACAGTGAATATCAGCGACGGCAGGGCGCACTTGAAATCTGCGGATGGACCGGCTTTGAGTCTGCAGCCCCTGCCCTACGCCGTCTGACGCGGTTCGACTGACTCGTTTCGACTGATTCATTTCGACTGACTCATTTCGTATGTGCCTGATTCTGATCGCCTGCGGCGCGCACCCTCATTTTCCGCTGGTGATTGCGGCCAATCGGGATGAGTATTACCGACGGCCTACCGCCCAGGCCGCATTCTGGGCGGATCACAAACATATCCTTGCCGGACGCGACCTCGAATGCATGGGCACCTGGCTGGGCGTGACCCGCAGCGGCCGCTTTGCCGCGCTCACCAACTTCCGCGACCCGCGCGAACGCAGGACCGATGCCCCGTCGCGCGGCCATCTGGTGCGCGATTTTCTTGTCTCGATCGAGGACCCGCGCACTTACCTTGAAGGCATAAGGGAAGGCGCGGCGCGCTACAACGGTTTCAACCTGCTGGCCGGGGATGGCAGCGGCGTCTTCTGCTATTCGAACCGGGAATCCACGGTGCAAGCGCTGTCGCCCGGCATCCACGGCCTGTCGAATCATCTGCTCAATACGCCCTGGCCCAAAGTGGTGCGCGGCAAGCAGCGCCTGCAACAGGCGCTGACATTGACGCGAGCGCCTGAGGCGGACGAACTGCTGGATCTGCTCGACGACCGCGAACCGGCGGAGGAGTGGACATTGCCCGACACCGGAATCGGCGTCGAACGCGAGCGCATGCTGTCGCCGGCGCTGATCGTTTCGCCGGAATACGGAACTCGAGCCTCGACGGCGCTGCTTTTCGGAGGCGACGGCAGCGTCAGTTTTGCCGAACGCACCATTCTACCCGGCGGCGCGCCAGGCCCCACGGTCAGCCTGCGCTTCAACCTCGATCGGGGCTGAACTCGCGCCGCATCGGCAGGTGCGGGATTCCCGCTTCCATGAACTCGGCCCCCGAAACCTCGAAGCCATAGCGGCGATAAAATCCGACCGCGTAGGCCTGCGCGTTCAAGCGCGCGCAGGCATCGCCGCGCTGGCGCGCGTGCTCCACCAGCGTCTGCAACAGCAGCGCGCCCACGCCCTTGCCGCGCCATTCCTTCAATACCGCCATGCGGCCGACATGGCCGTCGGGCAGCAGCCGTCCGGTCCCCAGAGCGGAACCAGCGGCAGAATGAACGAGCGCATGCGCGCAATGCGCGTCTTTATCGTCCATTTCCAGTTCCAGGGGCACACCCTGCTCGCGCACGAACACCGCTTCGCGTATACGGCGGGCATCGGTGCGCGCGGCCTCCCAATTGCAGAGGCGGACGGCGAATGGGCGGGTTGGCATGGCGCGTATAATACGCGCCTTGTTTGCACGCGGAATACAGGCAGCCTTTAAATCGGCGTGAAGGCGGCGCGATGCCGGCGCCATCTCAGGAGGGAGTGATCCAGCATCATGCAAGTCGAAACCCTGCGTTGGACCAATGACCGGCTGGAATTGATCGATCAGCGGCGGCTGCCGCTGGAATTCGCGTACGTCGCCTGCGAGGACGCGGAACAGACCGCAGTCGCGATTCGCGACATGGTGGTGCGCGGCGCACCGGCGATAGGCTGCACCGCCGCCTACGGCGTGGCGGTGGACGCGCAGCGCCATGCCGGCGAACCCCGCGCGCAATTCGACGCGGCGCTGGAACGCGCGTTTAAAGTGCTGGAGGCGAGCCGCCCGACCGCGGTCAATCTGTTCTGGGCGATCGCGCGCATGCGCGAGCGCCATGCGCAAACACGCCAGGATTCCCCGCGAGCCGCGGCTGCGGCCTTGCTCGCGCTGGCGCGGCAAATGCACGCCGACGATGTCGAAATCTGCCGCGCGATCGGCCGCCACGGCGCGCCGCTGATCGCCGAGGGCGCGCGCATCATGACCCACTGCAATGCCGGCGCGCTCGCCACTGCCGGCCACGGCACTGCGCTGGGCGTGATCCGCTCCGCCCGGGACGCGGGCAAGCGCATCAGCGTCATCTCGAACGAAACGCGGCCCTATCTGCAAGGCGCCCGCCTCACCGCATGGGAAATGGTGCAGGAGAACATTCCCGTCACACTGGTGACCGACAACATGGCGGGCCATTTGATGCAGCAGGGCCGGGTCGACGTGATAGTCGTAGGCGCGGACCGCATCGCGCTCAACGGCGATACGGCGAACAAGATCGGCACCTATACCCTGGCGGTACTGGCCGAGCGCCACCGCATTCCGTTCTACATCGCGGCGCCGCTCTCCACCATCGATATCGCCATCGCCGACGGCAGCGCGATTATTATCGAAGAGCGCGATCCGTCGGAAGTGACCGGTTTTCGCGGCGTGCGCTGTGCTCCGGAAGGCGTGAGCGTATTCAATCCGGCCTTCGACGTCACACCGGCGGCGCTGATCTCCGGGCTCATTACCGAAAAAGGGGTGATCGAGCGCCCGGACGCGAGCAAGATTCGCAGCTTGTTTGAAGCTTGATCAGCTTTCGCGGATATCCACCGGAGTCCCCGGCGCCACCCCATCGAACAGCTCGATGACATCGCGGTTGCGCATGCGGATGCAGCCGTGAGACACCGCAGAGCCGATGCGCCCCTCGTCGCTGGTGCCGTGGATGTAGACCAGCCTGCGCATAGTGTCGACCTGGCGCAGGCGATTGAAGCCCGGCTCGCACCCTGACAGCCACAGGATGCGCGTCAATATCCAGTCACGACCCGGGTAATGCGCGCCAAGCTCACTCGTGTAGACCTCCCCCGTGGGTCGTCGTCCGACCAACACGGCATTGAGCGGCAGTCCGGTGCCGATCTTGGCGCGAACGATGTGTTTGCCGCGGGGCGTGCAGTCGCTGTTGCACTGTTCTCCTGCGCCGTTCTTTGCCGTTGACACCTCATATTCCCGGAGCAGCCTGCCCCCGTCGTCGAACAATTTCAGCGTTTGTTTCGCCAAGCTGATCTCGATGCGTGCCATTTCAGACTCGCGCCCGCTTCGAGGCAAAGAATTCGCGCAGCAGTGCGGCACACGCCTCGGCCATCACGCCGGCCGTAGCGGTCGCGTGATGATTGAGCCTTTCCTCGGCGAACAGGTCGATCACGCTGCCGCAGGCGCCGGTCTTGGGATCGGCGGCGCCGTACACCAGGCGCGCAATGCGCGCGTGCAGCATCGCGCCCACGCACATGGCGCAGGGCTCGAGGGTGACGTACAGCGTGCAACCCGGCAGGCGGTAATTCGCCAGCGCCTTGCCGGCAGCGCGCAAGGCCTGCATCTCGGCGTGCGCCGAAGGGTCGTGGCCGGCTATGGGCGCATTGAAACCGGTGCCTATGATCTCTCCGTCCTTGACCACCACCGCACCTACCGGCACCTCGCCAATAGCCTGCGCCTTGTGTGCCTGTTCCAGTGCCGCCCGCATGAAAGTGAAATCGTCAACCAAGGTTTGACTTCCAATCCTGTTATGCCGCAACTGTAGCACCTGCTGCCGTTTCCGCGCACGGTTCGAATCCTCGCCGAAGGCGCCATAATGCGGGCCTCATTGAACTCTTTTCCTTCCCCGGCACCCTAATCGCAGTGAAACCAATTCCAAGCCGATTTCGTGCGTTGGCCACCGTCTTCGCCGCAAGCCTGCTTCTTCTGGCCTCCATGGTGGCCTGCACCTCCACGGGCGACTGGCGCACCGCGAGTTCCGAGCCGGCCGGGCTCGCGCCCTCCCCCGACGTCGAGCGCCGGGCGCTGGTGCAGGTCTACGCCGCCCGCACCTGGGGCTGGCGCGGCTATTTCGGCGTCCACACCTGGATCGCGGTCAAACCGACCGATGCGGAAGCATACAAAGTGTATGAAGTGATCGGCTGGCGTCTGCGCTCGGGCCGGTCGGCGGTCGCCGTGAGCGAGCGCGCTCCCGACGCCCGCTGGTACGGCAGCCTGCCCGAAGTGATCGCAGAGAGGCGCGGCGCGGGCGTAGACGCGATGATAGAGCGCATCCACCAGGCGGCTGCCAGTTACCCCTACGGCGAACGCTACACCGCCTGGCCGGGCCCGAATTCGAATACTTTCACGGCCTGGATATTGCGCGCGGTGCCCGAATTGAAGGCCGATCTACCGCCGACCGCCATCGGCAAGGATTACCTGGGCGAGAGCATCGCATCCAGCGCACCGAGCGGCAGCGGCTACCAGCTTTCGCTGCGGGGCCTGCTAGGCGTAACGGCAAGCGGCGTCGAAGGCGTGGAAGTCAACCTGCTCGGCCTGACGTTCGGCATCAATCCGTTCGATCCCTCGCTCAAGCTTCCCCTGATCGGCCGCCTTGGTCCGGAGCGTCAGGTCGACACCCCTGTCGCGGCGCAGTGACGCCGGGTCGCTTACTTTCGGTCGATTACTTTCGGTCGATTGCTTTTCGGCTTCGCACCGGAACGCGCCACAGAAACGCCGCCAGAATCGCAGCGATGCCGGCCAGTAGGGCGCGATGCCAGATTGACTCCATCAGGGCGATGGACGCGCCAAACGACAGGACGATCATCAGGAATGCCCAGGGCTTGATACCCGGCGGCATGCTTCTATGTTCGCGCCATTCAACGATGATCGGGCCGGCGATGCGGTGCGCCAGCATCCAGTTGTGCAGCGGCTCCGATCCTCGCGCAAAACAGGCCGCTGCCAGCAGCACGAACGGCGTCGTCGGCAATACCGGCAGGAAGATGCCCAGCATGCCCAGCGCCAGCGACAGAATTCCGATCGCGAGGAAGACCGTGCGCAGCAGCCGCGATCGGTGAACACCCGGCGCGTTCATTGCCTTGCGCGCCACCGGTTCTCTCGCGCCGCCGGTACGCGAGGCCGCGCGCCGGTCACTCCCACTCGATGGTCGCAGGCGGCTTTCCGCAAATGTCGTAGACCACGCGGTTGATACCGCGGACCTCGTTGATGATGCGATTGGACACCTTGCCCAGCAATTCGTGCGGCAGGTGCGCCCAGTGCGCGGTCATGAAGTCCTGCGTCTGCACTGCGCGCAGCGCCACCACGTACTCGTAGGTGCGGCCGTCGCCCATCACGCCCACGGCCTTTACCGGAAGAAATACGGCGAAGGCCTGCGAAGTCTTGTCGTACCAACTCTGCCCGTCGGCATCGCGGGTGGCGCGCAGTTCTTCGATGAAGATCGCGTCGGCGCGGCGCAGCAAGTCGGCGAACTCGTGCTTCACCTCGCCCAGGATGCGCACGCCCAGCCCCGGCCCGGGGAAGGGATGGCGGTAGACCATGTCGTGCGGCAACCCCAACGCCACGCCCAGTTCGCGCACCTCGTCCTTGAACAGTTCGCGCAGCGGTTCGAGCAGTTTCAGGTGCAGGGTGTCGGGCAGTCCGCCGACGTTGTGGTGGGACTTGATGTTGGTTGCCTTCTTCGTCTTCGCACCCGCGGATTCGATCACGTCCGGATAGATGGTGCCCTGCGCCAGCCATTTCGCGTTCTTGATTTTCGCCGCTTCGCGCTGGAACACTTCGACGAATTCGCGGCCGATGATCTTGCGCTTCTGCTCCGGGTCGGCAACACCGGCCAGGTGCTTCATGAATTCCGCGCCGGCATCGACGTGGATGACCTTGACGCCAAGATTATCGGCGAAAGTCTTCATCACCTGCTCAGCCTCATTCAGGCGCAGCAG
>CAYNVY010000143.1:0-11619 GCA_964400745.1 uncultured Enterobacteriaceae bacterium
GCATGGCGCTGCGTCCGGGGGCAACGCGGCAACCTTCCTTTTAGTCGCTCGACAGCGCGCGGATCGAAGCCGGGGGTGCAACGCCGGCGCCGGCTACAGCATCGGCTTCGGCGCCCACGCTGATCGTCAATCCCCCGCATGCCGCCTCAGGCTTCGACAGCCAACGCATCATCTACGTGCGCGAGGCGCACAAACTCGAATACTTCGCGCACAGCGAATGGGTGGACCCGCCGGCGCGCATGCTCGCGCCGCTGCTCGTCGCCGCCCTGACGCGCAGCGGCGCCTTCCGCGCGGTGGTGCTGACGCCTAGCGCCGCGGCCGGCGACCTGCGGCTGGATACCGAAATCATCCGGCTGCAGCACGAGTTCCAAACCCGTCCCAGCCGCGTGCGCTTCACGCTGCGTGCCTACCTGGTCGAAGAGAACACGCGCCGGGTGCTTGCCTGGCGCGAGTTCGAAGCGGCCGATTCCGCCGCGAGCGACGATCCCTATGGCGGAATCGTCGCGGCCAACCGCGCGGTGCAGACCGTCCTCGCCGAACTCGCCGCCTTCTGCGCCGAGGCGGCGCGCGGCGCACCGGCTCAAAAGTAGACGATGTTGTTCCGATTCACCCCTTCAACCTTTTTCGGAGAGTAGCGCACATGAATCCCACCAAACTCATAGGAATCATCCTGATCGTCGCCGGCGGACTGGGGCTCGCCTACGGCGGCTTCAGCTATACCAAGGAAAGCACCGGCATGAAACTGGGCCCGATTGAACTCAAGGTCCAGGAAAAGGAAAGAGTCACCGTCCCGCTGATCGTCAGCGCCGGCGCGATCGTGCTCGGCGTGGTGCTGCTCGTCGGCTTCGGGCGCAAGTAGCCTGCGCCCCGGCACGCCGGGACCGAATCACGCTTTGACCGAACGGCGCGCGATCCACAGCTGCAGCAGCGTCAGCCCGATCGCGAGCACCGGCGGGCCGATAAACAGTCCGATGAAGCCGAACGCGCTCATGCCGCCCATCACGCCGAGCACGATCAGAAGCAGCGGCAGCTTGCTGCTGCGGCTGATGAGATAGGGCCGGAGCAGATTGTCGATGCTGCTGATCGCGAACAATCCCCACAGGGCCATGAAGATCGCCCAGCCGATTTCCCCGGTGTAGAGCAGCCACAGCCCGGCGCCGCCCCATACCATCGGCGGTCCGATCGGAAGCACCGAGAGAAAGAACGTCGCCGCGCCAAGCAGAAAAGCGCCCGGGACGCCGGCGATGAAAAAGCCGGCATAGGCCACGAGGGCCTGCGCCAGGCCGGTCCCGAACAATCCCTGTATCACCCCGGTCACGGTGCTGTCCACCGTTTCCAGCAACTCTTCGCCCAACCCTCCGGCGACGCTGTCCAGCGTTTTGCGCACGACCAGGATCAAGGCTTCGCCGTCGCGATAGAAGAAGAATCCGATGAAACTGGCCAAGGTCAGTTGCACTAGGCCGTCGCCTACGACCTTGCCCGCACCGACCAGAAACGCGCGCGCGGGTTCGAGCAGGCCCTTCGATAGCGCGAGCAGGCTGCCGCCGCCCGCGCCCAGTCGCTGCCAGTAATCGGCGAGCAGATCTCCCGCCAGCGGGATCGTGCGCAACCATGCCGGCGGCTTGATCGGGCCGCCATTGAGCGCCGCCTTGCCGGCCTCGAACATGGCCCCGGCGTTCTCCGCCAGATTGGCGGCCAGCATCACGGTCGGGCCGATCACGATCACGATCAGCAGCAGCGTCATCGCCAGCGCCGAGAGCGCACGGCGGTTCCAGAGGACTCGGCGCAGGTGCAGGTACAGCGGCCAGGTCGAGGAGCACACTACCGCGGCGAACAGGATCGCGGAAATGAAGGGATGCAGAACGAGATAGCAGCCGGCGGCGACGATCGCGATCGCCGCCAGCTGCGCAATCTGATGCAGGCGCTGCGGCGCCGCAGCGGGCGTTGCAACGGTAGGCGTATTGCCGGTATCGACCATGCTGGTTTCCCGAATCGTTGACTATGGAAACACTGAAAAGGGGCCCATGGCCCCCTTTTCCAATCCCCCCATCAAAGTGAAAAACCTCGGCCGAGAAGGCTTCGTCCGAGGCTTTTCAGAGCTTACCTAAAGCAGGCGCCCCCACACGCGCGCCATCCATTCCTTGAAGCGGAACGACAGGGGCCGCCGCTGCCAGCGGCCCAGTTCGACCTCCTTCGATGCGGCGAGATCGGCGGCGAACATGGATTGCATCTGGCGGCCGAACTCATGCCCGATGACCACCGCATTGAGTTCGTCGTTGTCGAGAAAGCTGCGCCAGTCCAGATTGGTCGACCCGACGGTGGACCAGACGCCGTCTATCAGCGCGGTCTTGGCATGCAGCAGCGCGCCCGAACGCTCGTAGATCTTCACGCCGCCCTCGAGCAAGGTCGAATAGTGCGAACGGCCGGCGTGAAACACGACCTCCGAGTCCGAATGGCTGGGCAGGATCAGCTTGACTTCGACCCCGCGCCCGGCGGCCTCGGTCAGCGCCTTCAGCAACTGCGGGTCGGGAACGAAGTAGGCATTGGTCAGATGCACCTGCTTTTCCGCGTTGCCGATGGCCGATATCAGCGTCAGGTAGATCAGGCTGTAGGGATCGTCGGGCGTGCTGCCGATGGCGCGCACGATGTCCCGCCCCTCGGCTTTGAGCACCGGAAAATAGTCTCTTGCGGCCAGCGTGGGGCCGCGCTGCTTCATCCAGGTTTGCATGAACAGCTTTTGCAGTTCGCCCACCACGGGACCCTCGAGCTGCAGATCGGTGTCACGCCATGAAACCTTGCTTTCGGCCGAGTTCCCACTCCCCCTGCGAACCGATCCGGACGAGTAGACGCTGCTGATGTTGATGCCGCCCATGAACGCCGTGCGCCCGTCGACCACGAGCAATTTGCGGTGATCGCGGTTGTTCGGCTGCCACGACGCCTTCACCGCCAGCGGGTTGACCGGATTGAATTCGAGCACCGCTATGCCGCCCGCGGCCAGGCGCTCGAAAAATGCTTTCGGCGTGCTGATTCCGCCGAAACTGTCGTAGATCAAATTGACCTGCACGCCCCTGCCCTGCTGCTCCAGCAGCAGGTCCGCAAATTGGCGCCCTATTTCATCGTCTTCGATGATGTAGGTTTCGAGGTTGATATGGTCGCGCGCACTGCGGATCGCGGCGAACATCGCCGAGTAGGTGGACATTCCGTCCTGCAGCAGGACGACTTTATTGCCCAGGACCAGCGGGCTGCCGACGATAGCCTGCTCCAGTGCGATCTGCTTTTCCAGTATGTCGATGTCGCCGGACTTGCGCTTGAGTTCGGCCAGGATGGCGGCGCTCTTTTTCGCCGATACCGGTCCGCGCGCGTTTTCGAAGCGCACCGCCTGCGCGCGGTGCTGCGCGATCAGCGCCTCCGTGTCCGGCAGCGTCGCGCAGCCGGCCGCGGCGGCCAGAACCAGGGCCGCCGCGAAAAAATTGCGCACTCCGGCTGTCATCGCCTCGCGCAAGGCATGCACAGCGACTCGGCCGGAGCGATCCGGATACGACCGCCGCCGCGCATGCCGGACGACATCGGCAAAAGCCCTTAGCGCTGCGGCGCCGGCACTATGACTACGGTATCGCCGCCGGTCTTGCCGCGCGCGCCCGTAGCGCCGGTGTCACCGGTGCTGCCCGTGCTACCCGTGCTACCGGTTGCGCCGGTGTAACCCGTTGAACCCTGCGCACCCGTCGCGCCTGTGGCGCCGGCCGGACCTGCGGGGCCGGGCACCGCGACTGTAGCGGGTGCCGGAACGGGAACTGCAACCACCGCAGGAACCACGACTGTCGCCGGTTTTTCGCATGCGCTCAATGCGAGCGCCATCGCCGTCGCCGCCATCACTATCGAATACTTCATGGGATTTCCTTATTTAGTTTGACTCGTAATGCAAAAACCGCCTATCCGGACGGATCTGCGGCAACCCGAAACTGCAGGCCGAAATTACTCCGCATCGGCGCGCGCTTCAGTTCGGTGGCGCGCATATATCACCGGCCAGGCGCAGGCAGATCGCGCGCCTTTGCCGCAGCGGCCGAACCTCTCGCTTCATATGCGCGATTTATGTGCGCTGCCGCACGGAAAGCGGAAGCAGAAGCGGCGATACTCTTTACGTGCCCGCCGGTAACTTTCCTCCCTAGAGTCGATCGGCGAGCCTGGGCCCCCGGACATGCTCATGTCCGGGGGCTCGTTTTTTTGCGCGCGGCAGGCGCCGATTTTCTGGCTTCCCGCACCAGCTGCCCGCAGTCGCTGTCGGCTCCCGGGCCGGCATCGACGAGCGGTATCAGCGCGAGCAGGGGGTTGATCAGGCCCAGCGCTATCGCGCCCAGGCCGCGCACCGCGATACGCCCCTTGTCGAGTTCGACCTCCGGCCTGGCGAAACTGCCGCGCACGTAGATCGGGCTGGACAGGGCGACGGGGCTGGTGCGCTTGGTCTTCTGGTTCAGCGTGAGATCGAGCTTTTCCTGTCCGAGATCGATGCTGCCGGTGCCCAGAATGGTGGTGACCTCGGTGTCGAAAATCAGCGCGTCTGCGTGCATGACGCCGCCCTTGACGCTGAAATCCGCGACCGCGCAACGCAGTTTGACCGGCTTGTCTCCGGTCACCTTCAGCACCAGCATTTCCCACAGATGCAGCCCGACCTGTTCCATCATCATCCTGCTGATTTCGCCGTTGGCGACGACCAGGCTGGCCTTGCCGCGTGAGCTCGCGAGCATGCTCGCGACCGTGTTGCCGCTGCCCGCCAGATCGAACTCGCCGTTGACCTCGCCTATGCTCGCCCGCCTCATTTCGAGCGTGGGAAACAGTTTCGCGATGCGCATTTTCCTCGCCTGGATTTGCGCGCTCGCCTGGATCGGCTGCTTGCGCCCGTCCAGCGAAATCACCGCATTGAGGCGCCCGCCGGCCACGCCGAAACTGAGCGGAGCCAGCGTCAGCACCGCATCGCGCAGGCTCAGATGCACATCCAGATTCTCGATCGGCAGCTGCTTGGGACGGCGTATGGTCTTCGCCTTCAGCGTGATTTCCGCGTCCACGCTGTCCCAGCGCTCGGTCTTGAACGGCATATCGGGAAGCACGCGCGCCTGCGCCCGGCGCTCTTGCGCGGGTGTGGCCGCGACGACCTCGGCACTCGCCGCATCCGGCTGCCTCGCCGCCTGCACGCTGCCCGGCCTCGCGCCTATCAGCGGACCCAGATCGGCGAAATCGAGCAGGCCCGAGACCAGATCGCCTTTCATGCTCGGCCGCCGGCCGCCGGTGTCGACCTGAATCGTGCCGGCGATATCGCTCGCGCCGATCCGGCCCGAGAATTTCTCGTAGCGCCAGCTTAGCTCGCTGTGCACGATGCGCCCCTCGGTCGCGTAGGCGCGCGTTTGCGGAAACGCGATGCCCAGCAGCGGATACAGATCGGCCAGGTTCGCGCCGCGCAGCACGAGGCGCATGTCCATCGCCGAAATCTTGAGCAGGCTGGTGATCGTGCCCGAGAGCTTCGCCGAGGTAGGACCCACGGCAATCTCGGCTGTCAAGGGGTAGGGTGTGGCCTCGTCGCGCAATGCGAGCACGGGACCGCCGCTGCCCTTGGCGACCAGGGACAGACCTTTGTACTTCCCCGTTGCCGCGAAGCTGAGCCCGGCTCCGGCTTTCGCATTGTTTGCAGCTTTCGCATCGTTTGCAGCTTTCGGATCGTTTGCGGGCTCCGCATCGTTCGAGGTCGATAAATCGGCGCGGATGCTGGTCTTCGCGGCCGCATCGTCGTAGCCCAAGCGGCCGTTGTCGAGCAGCAGGCGGCCGATTCGGATGCGCGCCTCGTCGTCTTGCTGCTCCAGATCGAGCAGCCAGTTCCTGCGCTCGCCGCTGCCGCGCTCGAGAAACACGACCGGACGCGACAGACGCACCTCGGGAAGATAGATGTTTCGCTGCAACAGCTGCGGCAGGTCCAGCGTGGCCTCCACCGAGTCCGCCACTATCATCTGTTTTTCTTTCGCCCAGGACGGATTGGCGAAGCGCACCGCTTCGGCGCGAATCCGCGGCAGCGGCCAGCCCAAGTGAAGCTTCAGATCGCCGGCGATGACCAGTTCCCGGCCGGTCTTCTCCAGCGTCATGCGCTCTATCGGCGCGCGCAGCCAGTTCCAGCCGTAGATCGCCACGAACAAGACGGCCGCCAGCACGGGCAGGAGTATCAGTCCCGCAATCCATTTGATCAAACGCGTAGCGCGCATATTGCCCCAGGGATCGATTCGCGATCGCGCGCGGGCATCGGACTTCCGCCGGCGCCGATCGGAATTGAGGATTGTCCGCACTCATTTGAGTTTCTTCCGTGCGCTTGCGTACATACCTCATGCCGCGTTCGTCATAGTCTCGGGACTCGCCCGGAGTTTTTTCCCCGGGGTTGGGGCAGAGAAGGAAATTCGAAGTGAAGGCTGGCGGCAAGCATTTGCGTGAAACCCCGGGTGAAACCCTGGCCCGGCTGTGGGCGCGCCTGCGCGGCATCAATCCGGCGCAGCAACAAAACGCCAGCGAAGCCCTGCCGCTGCGCGCGGAGCTGTTCAGCGCCGACCAGATGGAGCTGCACGGCAAGTCCCTGGCCGGTTCGCACCGTTTGAGTACCCGGCGCTCGCCGGACCAGTTGCTCGCGCGCCTGGCGGAGAACGAACACGTACTGCTGCAGACCTGCCGGCTGCTGACCGCGGCGGTCGAAGCCGGCCGCCCGATTTCGCCGGCCGGCGAATGGCTGCTGGATAATTTCTATTTGATCGAAGAGCAGATACGCACGGCCAAGCGGCACCTGCCCAAGGGCTACAGCCGGGAATTGCCGCGCCTGGCGCACGGCCCGTCGGCCGGACTGCCGCGCGTGTACGACATCGTGCTGGAGGCCATAGCGCACGGCGACGCGCGCGTCGACCCGGAAAGCCTGAGCCGCTTCGTCTCGGCCTACCAGAAAATCGCACCGCTCAAGCTGGGCGAATTGTGGGCGATTCCCATCATGCTGCGCCTGGCGCTGATCGAAAATCTGCGCCGCGTCGCGGCGCTGGTGGCGGCGAGCGCGCTCGACCGCGACCGCGCCGACGCCTGGGCCGACCAGATGATGGAAATCACCGAACAGGACCCGAAGAACCTGATACTGGTGGTGGCGGACATGGCGCGCTCGAATCCGCCCATGGTCAGCGCGTTTGTCGCGGAACTGGCGCGCCGCCTGCAGGGCCAGAGCGCCGCGCTGGTGTTGCCTCTGACCTGGATCGAACAGCAGCTGTCGGAGTCGAGCCTGACGATAGAGCAGCTGGTGCAGTCGGAAACGCAAAAGCAGGCCTCGGACCAGGTCTCGATCGCGAACAGCATCGGCAGCCTGCGCTTTCTGGGTGCGATGGACTGGCGCGAATTCGTCGAAACCATGAGCGGCGTGGAGCAGAAACTGCGCGAAGATCCGGGCGGCGTCTACGGCAGAATGGACTTCGCCACGCGCGACCGCTACCGCCATGCAGTCGAAAAAGCAGCCAAAGCGAGCCGCCTGTCCGAAGTCGAGGTCGCGCGCAAGGCGATCCAGCTGGCGCACGCAGGCGCAGCCCTCGCAGCGGCAGGCGGCGCCGGCACGGATCAGGCCGACCCGGGCGGCGACGGCCGCAGCGCGCACGTGGGCTACTACCTGATAGACAAGGGCCTGCCCCGGCTCAGGCGCGCGGCGGCCGCGCACCTGTCGTTCGCAGACGCGGTGCGCCAGACCGCCTGCCGCGCGCCCTTGGCGCTCTACCTGGGCGCCGGCGCGCTGCTGACCCTGTACTTCACCTGGAGCCTGCTAGAGCGCGCGCATCGGAGCGGGGTGCATGGCTGGATGCTCGCACTGACCGCGATCCTGCTCGCCCTGGGCAGCAGCCGCCTCGCCATGGCCCTGGTCAACTGGGTCGCGACCCTGCTGGTCACGCCGCGGCCGCTGCCGCGTCTGGACTTTTCGCTGGGCATACCGGCCGAATGCCGCACTCTGGTCGTGGTTCCGGCCATGCTGCTGAGTCCGGACAATGTCGAGCGCCTGGTCGACGCGCTCGAAGTCAGGTTCCTGGCGAACCGCGACGAGCACCTGCAGTTCGGACTGCTGACCGACTTTCGCGATGCCGGGGAAGCAACGCTGCCGGAAGACGCGGCGCTGCTGCAACTCGCCCGCAGCCGGATCGCCGCCCTGAACGATACCTACCGGATCAATCCGGACAGCACCGAAAGCGACGCCTTCTTCCTGTTCCACCGCCCGCGCCTGTGGAATCCGCGCGAGCGCTTGTGGATGGGCTACGAGCGCAAGCGCGGCAAGCTGGCCGACTTGAATGCGCTGCTGCGCGGAGGCGGGCGCGAGCATTTCTCCCTGATCGTCGGCACCGCCGACGTGCTCTCCAGCGTCAAGTACGTGATTACGCTGGACACCGATACGCAACTCCCGCGCGACGCCGCGCGCCAGTTTGCCGGTGCCATGGCGCACCCCTTGAACCGCCCGCGATTCGACCAGGCGCGGCAGCGCGTGACCGACGGCTACACCATCCTGCAGCCGCGCGTGGCGGTGAGCCTGCCGGGCACCAACCGCTCGCGCTATGCGCGGCTGTACGGCTCCGAGCCCGGCATCGACCCCTATACCAACGCCGTCTCCGACGTGTACCAGGACGTGTTCGGCGAGGGCTCGTTCATCGGCAAGGGCATCTACGACGTCGACGCGTTCGAGCTGGCGCTCAAGGGGCGCTTTCCCGAAAACCGCATACTCAGCCACGACCTGCTCGAAGGTTGCTATGCGCGTGCCGGGCTGCTGAGCGACGTGCAGCTGTACGAGGAATATCCCGCGGGCTACAGCGCGGACGTGAGCCGCCGCCATCGCTGGATCCGCGGAGACTGGCAGATCGCAGCCTGGCTGCTGCGGCGCGTACCCGGCGCCGACCCCGCCGCGCACCGCCAGCCCAACCGGCTCTCCGGGCTGTCCCAATGGAAAATCTTCGACAACCTGCGGCGCAGCCTGGTCGCGGCGGGGCTGACGCTGCTCCTGCTGCTCGGCTGGACCGTGCTCCCGGCCGCGTGGCTGTGGACGCTGGCGGTGAGCGGCGTGATCCTGATTCCACCCTTGATCGCCGTCGCGCTCGACCTGCTGCGCAAACCCGACGACGTGCAGGCCGGCCAGCATTTCGCCACCGCATTGCGCACGGCGGGCGTGCAATTCGAGCAGGCGCTGCTGGGGTTCGCCTGCCTCCCCCACGAAGCCTACTTCAGCCTCGACGCGATCATCCGCACCCACTGGCGCATCTGGATCACGAAAACCCGCTTGCTGGAATGGACCTCCTCGGGCAGCCTGGAGGGTGACCATCACACCAGCCTCCTCGCCTGCTACCAGTCGATGTGGTTCGCGCCCTTGCTCGGCCTTTCCACGGCGGCTTATCTGACGGTCTTCGCGCCGGCCGCGCTGGCCGTGGCGGGACCGGTTTTGCTGCTGTGGATCGCCGCGCCGGGTTTCGCCTGGTGGATCGGCCGGCCGCTGCATCGGCGCGAAGCGCAACTGAAGGCCGAGCAGATCATTTTCCTGCAGAAAGCGTCGCGCAAGACCTGGTCCTTTTTCGAGACCTTCGTCGGCGCCGACGATCACTGGCTGCCGCCGGACAACTATCAGGAGTCTCCGCTCGGCGTCGTCGCGCACCGCACCTCGCCGACCAATATGGGGCTGTCGCTGCTGGCGAACCTGTCCGCCTACGACTTCGGCTACATTCCGGCCGAAGAACTCATCGCGCGCACGACCGCTGCGTTCGCCACCATGGCCGGACTCGAGCGGCACCAGGGCCATTTTTACAACTGGTACGACACAAAATCGCTCGCTCCTCTCGCGCCGCGCTACATTTCGTCGGTGGACAGCGGCAATCTCGCAGGCCATCTGCTGACCCTGCGCCCGGGATTGCTCGCGCTGGCCGGCGACAAGATCGTGAACGCGCGCTTTTTCAGCGGCGCATTCGACACGCTGCGCGTCCTGGCCGACGCTGCAGCGACGGCGCCCGCCGCGGTGCTGGCCCAAATCGAGCGGCTGCAAAAGGACTTGGAGTCCGCCTACGATTCGCGTCCGGCCACGCTCGCCGCAGCGCACGCCTGGCTCGAGCGGCTGACCGCGTCAACGGCCCAATTGCGCGCCAGCCTGGAACAGCCGGCCGGGCAGCCGGACCTGGACCACGCCATCGCCGCAACCGGGCAGGACCATGCCCGCCCCGAAGCGGGAGAGAACCATGCCCGCCCCGAAGCGGGAGAGGACTATGCCCGCGTCAAAGCGGGAGAGGACTATGCCCGCGTCAAAGCGGGAGAGGACTATGCCCGCGTCAAAGCGGGCAAGGGCGACATGCACTGGTGGGCGCAGGCGCTGTCGAGCCAATGCCGCAGCGCCCTGGATGAGCTCACCCGGTTCGTCCCCTGGCTGGCGCAGCGTGACGCGTCGGCCGCAGTGCGCAAGCTGCTCGAGACCGTCCCGATTCCGACGCTGCGCGAAGTGGCGGGCGAGGACGCCGCCTGGCTCGCGTCCGTCGCCAGGGAACTCGCCGCCCAGGCGAGCTCCGGCGCAGGCGCAGCGCTGGACGAGCTGCAGGCTCACCTCGACAGCGCAGGCGCCAGGGCGCGCGAGCGCATCGCCGCGATCGGGCGGCTGTCACTGCAACTCGCGGATCTCGCCGCCATGGACCACGACTTCCTCTACGACCGCGGGCGGCATCTGCTCGCCATCGGCTACAACGTGGCCGAACGCCGCCTGGATACGAGCTACTACGATCTGCTCGCCTCCGAAGCGCGCCTGTCCAGTTTCGTCGCGATTGCGCAGGGACAACTGCCGCAGGAAAGCTGGTTCGCCCTGGGGCGCCTGCTCACGACCGCCGGCGGCGAACCGACGCTCGTGTCCTGGAGCGGCTCCATGTTCGAATACCTGATGCCGCTGCTGGTCATGCCGACCTACGAAAACACGCTGCTCGACCAGACCTGCCGCGCCGCGGTGGCGCGCCAGATCGCGTACGGCAAGCAACGCGGCGTCGCCTGGGGCATCTCCGAGTCCGGCTACAACACGGTCGATGCCGCGCGCAACTACCAGTACCGCGCCTTCGGCGTGCCCGGTCTGGGCTTGAAGCGCGGCCTGGCCGAGGATCTGGTGATCGCGCCCTACGCTTCGGCGCTGGCGCTGATGGTCGCGCCGGAGGAAGCCTGCCTCAATCTGCAACGGCTCGCCGCCGAAGGACTCGCCGGGCAATACGGCTTTTACGAGGCGGTCGACTACACCGCGTCGCGCCTGCCGCGCGGACAGGAGAGTGCCGTGATCCGCTCCTTCATGGCGCATCACCAGGGCATGATCCTCCTGTCACTGGCCTATCTGCTGCTCGACCGTCCGATGCAAAAGCGCTTCGAATCCGATCCGATGTTCCAGGCGACCGCCCTGCTGTTGCAGGAACGGGTGCCCAAGGCGGGCGCGTTTCACTTCCACGGCGCGGATTTCTCCACGCTTCGCGCCTCCACCGAGGATGCGCAGATGTCGGTGCGCGTACTCGCCAGTCCCGACACGCCGGTGCCGGAAGTGCAGCTCCTGTCCAACGGCAGATACCACGTCATGCTCACCAACCC
>CAYNVY010000144.1:0-11590 GCA_964400745.1 uncultured Enterobacteriaceae bacterium
TCCACGTCGAGGTCGTTGGACGGCTCGTCCAGCAGCAGCACGTTGCCGCCGGCGATCAGGGTTTTCGCCAAGTGCAGCCGCCCGCGTTCGCCGCCTGAAAGATTGCCGACTTTCTTCCCCTGGTCGGTGCCCTTGAAATTGAAGCGGCCCAGATAAGCGCGCGAGGGCATCTCAAACTTGCCCACATTGAGCATGTCCGCGCTGCCGGCAACGTATTCGAACACGGTCTTGTCGCCGTCCAGATCGTCGCGAGCCTGGTCCACGTGGGCCATCTTTACCGTCGGCCCGACCACCACTTCGCCCTTGACCGGCTGCTCCTTGCCCGTGATCATGCGAAACAGTGTCGACTTGCCCGCGCCGTTGGGGCCGATGATGCCGACGATGGCGCCGGCCGGGACCTGGAACGAGAAATCGTCGATCAGGAGGCGCTCGCCGTAACCCTTGCTCACGCCCTTGAATTCGATCACCGCATCGCCCAGGCGGTCGGCCACGGGAATAAAGATCTCCTGCGTCTCGTTGCGCTTCTGGTAGTCGAAGGAACTCAGTTCGTCGAAGCGCGCGAGGCGGGCCTTGCTCTTCGCCTGGCGCGCCTTGGGATTCTGCCGCACCCATTCCAGTTCGCGTTTGATGGTTTTTTGCCGCGCCGATTCGGTCGATTCCTCCTGCGCCAGGCGCGCCTCCTTCTGCGCCAGCCAGGAGCTGTAGTTGCCCTCCCACGGAATGCCGTAGCCGCGGTCGAGTTCCAGGATCCACTGCGCCGCGTTGTCCAAGAAATAACGATCGTGGGTCACGGCGACCACGGTGCCGGGAAATTTCTGCAGGAACTGCTCCAGCCATTCGACGCTCTCCGCGTCGAGGTGGTTGGTGGGCTCGTCCAGCAGCAGCAGGTCGGGCTTGGACAGCAGCAGCCGGCACAGCGACACGCGGCGCTTCTCGCCGCCGGAGAGCGGGCCGATTTTCGCCTCCCACGGGGGCAGGCGCAGCGCGTCGGCCGCGATTTCCAGCTGATGTTCGACGTTGTCGCCGGCGGAGGCCGCGATCACCGCCTCGAGTTCAGCCTGCTCCGCCGCGAGCTTGTCGAAATCCGCGTCGGGTTCGGCGTACGCCGCATAGACCTCGTCCAGGCGCTTTTTCGCGCCGAACACCTCGCCCAGCCCCTCCTCCACCGCCTCGCGCACGCTCTGCTCGGGATCGAGCTGCGGCTCCTGCGGCAGGTAACCGATGCGCATATTGGGCTTGGTAGTCACCTCGCCGTCGTAGTCCTTGTCCACTCCCGCCATGATGTTGAGCAGCGTCGACTTGCCCGAGCCGTTCAGGCCGAGCACGCCGATCTTGGCGCCGGCGAAGAAGTTGAGCGAGATGTTTTTCAGGATGAAGCGCTTGGGCGGCACGACTTTGCCGACCCGGCGCATGGTGTAGACGTATGTGGCCATGGGTGCTTTCGAATGGGTACTTTCGGTGAAATTGACGAGCGAAGAGGTGGAAGCCGTGCTCCTGGTCCAGTATTCTACGTGCTTCACTCCATCGCAGCATACGCATATGGCCCTGTTCGCAAAGCGCAGTCTCTTCGCCGTCCTCTCGCGTTCGCCCTGGTGGCTGTCCGTGCTCCTCGCCGCGGCGATGTTCATGCTGGTGCGCCAATTCATGCCCGACTACGCCGCTGTCGCCGCCACGCTGCCTTTTCTCGGCATTGCCGGCTACGCCGCCTGGATCCAGTCGCGCGTGCCGGATCCGGAACATGTCGCCGCCGAGCTTGCGGCCATGCGCGCCCTGTCCTGGCAGGCGTTTTCGGCAAGTATGGAAGCGGCATTTCGCAGCGACGGCTACGCGGTCACGGCGCTCGCCCGCGGCGGCGCCGACTTCGAGCTGCACAAAAGCGGCCGCGTCGCGCTGGCCGGCTGCAAGCGCTGGAAAGTGGCCCAGACCGGCGTCGAGCCGCTGCGCGAACTGCTGCAGGCGAAGGAAGCGGCCGGCGCGCACGACTGCATCTACGTGACGGCAGGCGAGCTGAGCCAGAACGCGCGCCGCTTCGCGGAAGAGAACAAAATGCGCCTGCTGTGCGAAACGGATCTGGTGCAACTGTATGCGCGTGCAAGGCGCGGAAAAAGCGGATGAATGCGTGGACGACAAACCCCACGCAGCGCAGTCAGGCGCCATGATCCGGCAGAATTTGATCGGACGAGCGCTGGTCGCACTGGCCCTGGTACTGCTGGCCAAGGCGATACTGGAGGAGCAGTGCTTGCGCGCCCGCTTCCCGGGATAGCGCGGACCCGAATGCAATTCATGCCAGCGCCGGGCATGCCATAATCCACTTTTCCGGTATTCCGGAAAAATGGAGATAGCATGGATATCGTGAAACTGGGCAAGAAGGGACAGCTCTCTCTGCCGGCGAGCGTGCTGCGCAAGCTTGGACTGGAGGGCGCTGCCACCTTGATGGTCGAAGCCACCGACGACGGGACGGTAATCCTGCGACCGGCAGCCGTGTATCCGATCGAGCTCTACAGCGAGGCACGCCTGAAGGAATTTGAAACGGACAATCAGCTCACCGCCGCCGAATCGGCGCGGATCGCCAAGGCAATCAAGCGCCGCAAGACGTGAAGGCCTTTCTCGACGCGAATGTGGTTTTTTCAGCTGTGCACCAACAAGAGGGGCGCGCGCAGTCGCTGCTCTTGCTCGCGCGGGCCGGGCACTGCGACCTGCTCGTATCCGAGCACGCGCTGGAGGAGGCCCGGCGCAATCTCACGCGCAAATCCCATTCGTTCGAAAAACGTCTGGAAGATCTGCTGGCGATGACTGAAGTGGTTGCGGAGGCGCCTGCCTCGCTCGTTCGATGGGCGCTGGAGCAGGGCCTGCCGTTGAAGGACGCGCCCATCCTTGCCGCCGCGATGCACGCCCATGCAGACCTGCTGGCAACCGGTGACCGGCGCGACTTCGGCCACATCTTCGGCAAAACCCTGCGCGGGGTTCGTGTACTCAGTCTCGCCATGGCGATCAAGGCTGTTCTAGACCATTGTGAATCGAACAACTGAGCTGCTTGCGGGTAGAATGCCCGATCTGCGTCGTTTTACCTCTGTCTAGAGCGCAGACATTCATCCACGAGGAGTCTTCATGTTCAATTCATCGCGTATCGCGCGCATCGCGCTCGCCTTCGCCGCTTTTCTTTTCGCCGGCGCTGCCGCCGCGCAGGCTTACCCGTCCAAACCCATCCGCGTCATCGTGCCGTTCGCCGCAGGCGGCACCTCCGACATTCTGGCGCGCTTCATCGGGCCCAAGCTCACCGAGGCCTGGGGCCAGCCGGTGATCATCGAGAACAGGACCGGCGCCAACGGCAACGTCGGCGCCGACTATGTCGCCAAATCGGCGCCCGACGGCTACACGGTGCTGCTCGCGGACATCGGCGCCATCGCCATCAGCCCCAGCGTCTATCCGACCCTGCCCTACGATCCGGTGAAGGATTTCAGCCCGGTGGTGATGGTGTCCTACTCGCCCCACATCCTGGCGGTGCATCCCTCGGTGCCCGTGTCCAACGTGCAGGAATTGATCGCCTACGCCAAGGCGCGGCCGGGCCAGCTCAATTTCGCCGTCTCCGGCACCGGCGGCGCGCCCCACCTCGCGGGCATCGAGTTCCAGCAGCGCACCGGCGTGCAGTGGTCCTACATCCCCTACAAGGGCGGCTCGGCGGCCGTGCTCGACGTCGTCGCCGGCCAGGCCAACATCCTGTTCAACGGCATGCTCGCCACCTACGGCCAGGTGAAGAACGGCAAGCTCAAGGCCCTGGCCGTGTCCAGCGCCAAGCGCGTCGCCGCGGCACCCGACCTGCCCACGGTCGCGGAACAAGGGCTCCCCGGCTTCGAAACCGGCTCCTGGCAGGGCGTCGTGGCCGCAGCCGGCACGCCGAAGGAGATCGTCGCCAAACTGAATGCCGAGCTCACGCGCATCCTGAATACGCAGGACATGAAAGACAAGCTCGCGGCGCAGGGCACCGAGGTGCGCACCGACACGCCCGAATCGTTCGCGGCCTTCATTCGCAACGAAAAAGCGCGCTGGGCGAAAGTCGTAAAAGACTCCGGCGCGAAGTTCGATTGACAACCTAGCCCGGTGACAGGCCCCTGCCCAGATCGAAAATCGGCATGGGCCTGTTGAATCCGCGCACGAGCGCCTCGCGTCCTTCGGAGAAGCTCACCCGCCGATCGCCGGCGGCGGCATCGCGCACGTCCTGCGACACGACGATCGAAAGCCCGTCGGCCACGCCGCACAGCCGCGCAGCCAGATTGACGGTCTTCCCCACCAGCGTGTAGTCCAGATGCTTGGAGGAGCCGAGATTGCCGACCATCGCTTCTCCTTTGTGTATGCCCATGCCGAGCCGGTGAATTTTCGCGGGCTCTTCCTGCAGGTGCATTTTCGCGAAGTCGAGTATGTCCAGCGCGCACAGGCAGCTTTTCAGGGCCATGTCCGCGCCGTCGAACACCGCCATCATTCCGTCCCCGGAAAACTTGTCGACATAGCCTCCGTGTTTGTAGACCAGGTTGACCTGGGCGGCGAGATGCTCGCTCAGCGCGCGAAACAGGATCTCCAGATCCACTTGCTGGCTCAGTTCGGTGAAACCCCGCACATCGGTGAACAGCACGCATACTTCGTGCCGCTTCGGCGCGGGCAGCACCCCCGTGGTGGCGTAGGCCCGTGCAATCTCCTCCGTGCGGGGACACACGTAGCGGTGCAGCGACAGGCTCATCAGCTCGACCTGCCTCAGATAGCCGGTCTTCTGCAGCAGGCTGGCCAGCCGCGCGCGCAATATCGCCGGATGGATGGGCTTGTGGATGAAATCGTCGCCGCCCGCGTCCAGCGCTTCCTCCAGCGCCAGCCTCTCGTCCAGCGTGGTGACGAAAATGATCGGCGTGCGCCGGTAATCGTCCATCGCCCGGATCGAGCGGCATAAGTCGATACCGCTGGTGCCGCCCAGGTTTACGTCGAGCAGAAATCCGTCGACGGCGTGTTCTCTCGCCTGGCGCAGCGCCTCCTCTGCGCAATCGGCTTCCAGGACGCGCGCGCCGCTCTGCCTCAGGATGCCGTCGACGAGCTTGCGGATCGTCGCCAGGTCATCGACTACGAGTATGGTCCTGCCAGCAAGTGTTTGATGCATGGTTCAGCCGTTCGTGATGGTTCAGGCGGATATGATTATATGCGCACATGACACCGGCGGGAGCCAAGACAATCGACGCCGGGTCTGGACACGGCGTATGTCCGCAGGGCAACAGTCCCCGGGGCAAGAGAGTGGACACCGAGAAATCTTATCGTTACCCTAGGAATCCGTGCCTTGGGCACTGCGGGGCAAACAGGGGTCGATGATGACTGCCCCCCCCGATTCACCTGGTATCTGCCGCTCCGAGAGCGGTCCTCGATAACGACGATTACGGATCTACGGGATGACCACCCTTCTTGCGGTACCTGCCGCCGTCGACGCGGGAAATGCGCTCACGGCGCAGGCCAGGATTCGCGCCATGGTCGGGATTCCAGCTATATTGTTAGGGCTGGCGATCCTATGGTACAGGGGCTACTCGGACTACCACCTGGTCGGTCCTGTGGCCATTGTCCATATCAGCTACATCGTCCTGATGCTGGCGCTGGCGGTCAGCTCGGGGCCGAACTACGCCGAAAAGCTATTGTTCGCTACGGCCATCCTCGATCCCCTGCTGGTGTCGGCCTGGATGTCGACCACGGGCGAGGCCGGCGGCCTTGCGATCGGGTTTTACCTGTTCACCATCATCGGCTTCGGACTGCGCACCGGCAGAAATCTGATGCTGGTGTGCCAAGCCGCCGCCATCGTCGGTTTTTGCGCCGTTTATCTGGTGCAGCCATACTGGCTGGGGCACAAGATCGTCTGGTTTTCCTACCTGGTCACGCTGATTCTGGTGCCTTTTTACACCACGGTGCTGGTGAAGAAGCTGCATGAAGCGCGCGCGCATGCGGAACGTGAAAGCGAGGCAAAATCTCAGCTGCTGGCAAAAGTAAGCCATGAATTGCGCACGCCCCTGTCCGGCATAGTGGCCGCGGCCCAGCTGCTGTCGGCCGAAGCCGAAGACAGCCGGGTGACCAGCCGCGCGGAGACCATCATGGGGCTGTCGAAGGATCTGCTGCGCGAGATCAACGACCTGCTGGATCAGGCGAAGTACGAAGCCCATGCGCTGGTGTTCGAATCCACGCTGTTCGAGCTGCGCGACCAGGTCGAACGGCTGCGCCTGGTTCTGGAACCTGCCGCAGTCAAGAAGAATCTGGCCTTCGTCGTCGACGTGGACCCGCGCATCAAGGACCGCGTCCAGGGCGATTCCCATTATCTGGGCAAGGTATTGCTGAACCTGGCCAGCAACGCGGTCAAGTTCACCGACCA
The DNA here is from genome assembly GCA_964400745.1 of uncultured Enterobacteriaceae bacterium. Taxonomy (GTDB): domain Bacteria; phylum Pseudomonadota; class Gammaproteobacteria; order Burkholderiales; family SG8-39; genus 2-12-FULL-64-23. The sequence goes on from CAYNVY010000144.1 coordinate 6,386, forward strand.
GGGCAAGGTCGGGATCGCAATTACGCTGCTCGACGAAAAGGACGACCAGTACCGCATCCGTTTCAGCGTTCAGGATACGGGGATAGGGATTCCGAAGGAACTGCACGCCAGAATCTTCGAACCCTTTTTCCAGGCCGACAGCGGAACCACGAGAAAGTACGGCGGCACCGGCCTGGGCATGACGATTGCGAAGGAGATCGTGAACCTGATGGGCGGCCAGATACAGGTGGACAGTTCGCCCGGGGCAGGCGCCCATTTTCACTTCGATCTGGACTTCCGCCGGGTAAAGACGCGCCAGAAAATCGCCAGCACGCCCGCCTTGCCCACCGTCTTGGGCAAGCGCGTCCTCGTCGTCGACGACAACGAAACCATCCTGACGCTGATCAAGGAAATGCTGCAGCACGACCAGCACCAGGTGACGACTGCCCGCAGCGGCGCCGAGGCGCTGGAGGTGCTGAGTTCGCACGAGTTCGACCTGATCTTTCTCGATTTCAACATGGGCGACATGGACGGGGCCAAGGTCCTCCAGATCTATCGCTTCGGCAGGGCGCAGACCGCCCCGGCGTTTTTCCTGACTGCGGACGCGACGCAGGCGACGGCCGCGAGACTGCGCGGCGCCGGCGGCGCCGGCGTGCTCTACAAGCCGATCACGACGGACGGACTGCGCCAGGCGATCGCCCAGGTCTGCGGCGCCGCCCCGGATCAGCCGGCAAAGCCGGCGGGCGGCCCGGTCAGCCCGGCGCCCCCCGCTCATGCTGCGTCCCAGCCGCCCCTCACGACCATACGGACGCAATATGTCGATCCGAGCACGCTGGAGGAACTGCGCACAATGAGCGAGCGCCCCGAATTTCTGGCCGACGTCGTGGCCAGCGCCATCACCGACATCGAGCGCAACGCGCAGGCGCTGGTGCAGGCGCTGTCGGCCCAGGACTCCGAACGCGTGCGCGATACCGCGCATGCGCTAAAAGGCGTATGCGCCAGCATAGGCGCCACCCGGCTCGAGACGATCGCGAGCCGGCTGATGCGCTCGACCGCAGAGGAATTGGCGCGGTCCGGAGCGCGCCTGAAAATCGATGTCGCCGAAACGAGCCGGCAGAGCGTCGCGGCCTTGCGCAACGCCCTGCCGATACGGGCAGTCAGCGGCTAGCGGGCGCCTGAGCGCTGCGCTGCAGGCGAATCAACATATCCATCACCTTGAGATCCGGCTCGGCCAGATTCATCGCGGCCTCCACCCAGTCCTCGACCACGGTCAGCAGTTCGCGATAATCCAGCGGCGCCATGCGATGCCGGGCGCGCTGCAGCGCCAGGCGCGCATCGCGATGCTTGCCGTGATTCGCGATGAACTTGTGGACGGCCAGGGTGCCGTCCCCTCGCGCACAGAGTTGGTCGACGATCCCCATTTCCTTCAGTTCCGCCGCGGAATAAATGCGCCCGTCTATCATCATGCGTTCAGCCTGGTACACGCCCACGCGGCGCGCCAGCAGGCTCATGCCTCCGGTGCAGGGGAACAGGCCGAACAGGATCTCGGGAAAGCCGAACTCGCTGTGTTCCTCGGCGACCAGGTAGTCCGCGCTCAACGCCGCTTCGAACCCGCCTCCCAGCGCCCTGCCTTGAACCAGCGCGATGGTCGTCGCCTGATTGTTCAGGTTCGTCGCCCATGCATGCACGATGTCCAGGCACAGCCGCGAATAGCGCAACAGCCCTTCCCGGTCATTGCGTTCGATGCAGGAACGGAAATGCTTCAGGTCGCCGCCCAGGCTGAAGTAATCCGGGTGCGCGGACCGCAGCACCATGTAATGCAGCGGCACCGTCTCGCTCCCGCTAGGCCAGTGCGCTGAACCCCCGCCCAGCGCGGCAAGCAATTCGCGCAATCCGTGCAACAGCGGCAGGGAAAAATTCTGGCACTCCCCTTCGGCCGCCCTCGCCATGGTGCCCCAAAGCACATTGGATGCGCCCTGCTCCAGTTCCGCCGTAACGCGGTCTGAAACGAAAGGCTGTGGTGGTGCAAAACGAAAATCTAACGCTCCCATGGTTCTCCCCTTTTTGGTTGTCAGCCGGACTACATTGAATTGGACGGGCGCTTTGCCGCCATTTCCCGGTGCTTCGAAATGACCAGCGCCACATTGGTACCGCCGAAACCCGACGAAAACGACATCGCGTGTTCGATCTGCCGATCGAAGACCGGGTTGTTGGCAACGTGATTCAGGCCGCACTCCGGATCGATCTCGTCCAAGTGCGCAGTAGCGGGAAGGAAGGATTCGGTCATTGCGACGACCGTGATCAAGAGTTCCAGCGCGCTGGTCGCGCCCAGAAGATGGCCATGCAGGGATTTGGTCGAACTGACGGGTACGGTCTGCGCCGCGTCGCCAAAAGCCAGGTGGATGGCTTTTGCTTCCATGACGTCGCCGCCTCGGGTCGCCGTCGCATGCGCGTTGTAGTAGCCGATCTGCGCCGGCGCCAAACCGGCATCCTCCAGCGCCAGGCAAATGGCAGCCGCCTCTCCCTCGGCTTTGGGCGAACCGATATGGTAGCCATCGGATGCGATACCGTAGCCCGACAGCCTGGCGTAGCAGGGAGCGCCGCGCCGCTTCGCGTGTTCGGCCGATTCGATCACGACAAATGCGGCCCCCTCCGCCAGCACCAGGCCCGCCCGGTCTTTTGCGAAAGGCCTGCAACTGCGCGCGACATCGAGCTTGTCGGGCGCGGCGAGCGCCCTGGTCGCGTCGAAACCGCTGAACATCGCCGGCGTAAGCGGCGCATCCGCGCCGCCGGCCACGGCGACATCCAGATAGCCGTCGCGCACGGCGCGCATCGCTTCGCCGATGGCGGTGCCCGAGGAGGCGCACGCGGTGCTGTAGGTCAGCACCGGCCCCAATATCTGGTGGCGTATCGAAATCTGCGCCGGACCGGCGTTGTGCATGATCGCCATCATCGCGTACGGCCGCGCGTTCTTGCGCTCCAGCAGGAATTGCTCGAAACCGAATTGCGTGGTTTCCGCTCCGGCGATGACCGTCCCGTAGTACAGGCCCGCGCGCTGCGCATAGTCGGAAAACAGGCCGAGCCCGGCGTCGGCGATGGCCTGCTTCGAAGCGACAACGGCCATCTGCGTGCAACGATCGAGAAACGGCAGCTCGAGTTTGGTGAACTCGCCGGAAAAAACCTGCGGAACGACCCCGGCGGGAAATTTCTTCTGCATCCACTGCGGTTCGCACAGGCGAATACCGGAGCGCCCGGCCGAAACGTGCGAGACCAGTTCCGCCATGCCGCACCCGATCGGCGACACGACACCCAGGCCGGTTATTACCACTTCACGCTGCGTCGACATGCGGCATTGATCCAGTTCGATACCGGCAGCCCCTAACCGGGCGCGGCAAGGCTTGCGGAGATAACGGCCGCCACTTCACCCAGGGTCGGGTTCGGCGGAAGCGAAAGGTCACCCAGGGTAACGCCCAGTTCGGTCTCCAGATCGAGCATGATTTCCAGGATATGCATGGAATCGGCTCCCAGGTCGCGCAGCCGCACATCCTCTGCGAGCTGACTGGCCTCGAGTCCGAAACGCTCGATAAGACTGGCACGGAGTTTGTCGAGAATATCGGTGTTGTTCATGATTTTCATTTTCGCAGTCAATGAGAAAAATTGGAGCCGGCTCAGAGCGGCGCTTAACATTTGTATCACATTTTTGCTGTGACATATTTCTCATTTTGCTACAAATTCATGAAGGCCATTTGGGAACTGCCGATATGGCCCCTTGACTGGGAGAGCATGCGGGGATACGCGCCGCAAAAAACGCCCCGGGGGATATCACCGCGTTTTGCAGCGAGCTCTCGCAGTCTGCAACAAATCGCGTGATACGCCGCGAAGGAGCGTCACTTTGGGGGGGCGCCTCTCTTGCGCCCGTCGTGCTCTTTGTGTCAGTCGCAACAGACTGACTTTCGTTACGGATACTTAGACGAACTGAAACGAAATGGCGCCCAGCGTGCCGAAATCAGCGCGCAAGGTGTCGCCTTTCGCCGCCCATACGGGGCGGGTGAAAGAGCCGGCGAGCACCACGTGCCCCGGTTCCAGCGTGGTGCCGAAAGGACCCACTTTGTTGGCGAGCCAGGCGATGCCCATCGCCGGATGGCCCAGCACCCCGGCGGCCACCCCGGTCTCCTCGATCTCCGAATTCCGGCATAGCAGTCCGCTGACCCAGCGCAGGTCCACCTCCATCGGCCCCACCGGGCGCCCGCCCATGATGATGCCCGCGGCGGCGCCGTTGTCGGAAACGGTGTCGAAAATCTTGCGCGGGTTCTGCACCCGCGCGTCGATGATCTCGATCGCCGGGACCACGTACTCGGTCGCGCGCAGCACGTCGACCAGTTCGACCCCCGGGCCCTTCAGCGGTTTGCCCAGAACGAAGGCGAGTTCGATTTCGACGCGCGGCACGATGAAGCGCTCGAACGGAATCTTGGCGCCGTCGGCGATGAACATATAGTCCATCAGATGGCCGTAGTCCGGTTCGTCGATCTGCGAGGACTGCTGCATCGCCTTGGACGTGAGCCCCACCTTGTGGCCTCGCACCCGGTGGCCTTCGGCGACCTTGATCCGCGTCACCTCGCTTTGGATGGCGTACGCGTCCTCGATGGTGATGCCGGGAAAAGTCTTGGAGAGCTGCAGCGCGGGCTTGCGCTCTTTTTCCGCGTTGAGCAGGATCTCGGCAGCTTTGCTGCGGTCGGCTTCGGACAGCATTTTTTGTTTCCTCCGATGGGGTACTCAATTCCGTGTCACGCCCGGCAAACGCGAAAGGAGTGTTACGCCAGATCGCTCCTTTGCGGCTTGCCTTCGCGGCTTACCTTTGCGGCTTACCTTTGCGGCTTACCTTTGCGGCTTACCTTTGAGGCGTACCACGACGCAGGCTGAATTGTAGCCGCCATCCGGCCATTTCGGCCGCGTCGATCGACGCCGACCGACACATTCAAACGGCCGGCGGCAAACCCGGGCCCGCTTAATGGCTGGTATCATTCGGATCGGTTCAATCTCCTCGGTTCATTCCCGCACGACCAGCGCACGCAATTTGCCGCGATTACCGCCATCTTTCCCACGGAGCCACCATGATTTTCGACCTGCGCATTTACACGTTCAAACCGGGCATGCAGACCGCCTGGCTCGCCATGTACGAGCAGCACGCCTATCCGATCCAGCTGGAGTACCTGGGCAAGCCGGTGG
>CAYNVY010000145.1:0-11539 GCA_964400745.1 uncultured Enterobacteriaceae bacterium
GCTTCTTCATGGTGGCGTTGAGCAGCGTGAACAGCGCGCCGGCGGCCGCCATCCATAGCATGCCGCGAATCGTCGGGGTGCTGCGCTTCAGCATCGCATAGTGCAGGTGGTGTCGGCGCGGTTCATGCGCTGATTATCGGCTACATCCGCGGGCAACGACAGGCCGAAGGGATGCCGCCGGCGATACCTGCCGCGCACTCAGGTTCCGGCGCCGCGGCTCACCCAGGCCGGAATGCGCACGCCGTCGATGCCGCCCTGCCCGGCATGCGCGGCACGGTCGAAGACTTCCAGCACACGGGCCGCTGCGGGCAGTTCCACGCCCAGGCCGCCGGCTTCGTCCAGCATGGTGCGCAGGTCTTTGCGCATCGCATCGAGATCGAAGGCCGCCGAGCCCGTGTCTTCGCCCGCCAGCGCTTTCGCCACGGCGGCGCCGCGGTTCTTCAGCACCGTGGCCGCACCCGACGTGTCGGAGAAGATTTCGATCAGCCGCTCCGGGTCTATGCCCAGCGGTTTGGTCAGCGCGACCGCCTCGCCGAAGGCCTGCCAGAACACGATCAGGGGCAGGTTGATGGCGAGTTTCATCGACGCGCCCGCGCCCACCGGCCCCACGTGCTCGATGCGGCGGCACAGTTGCGCAAGCAGCGGTTTCGCGCGTTCCAGCGCCTGCGGCTCCGCACCGACCAGGCCGAAGAGTTTGCCCTCCTTCGCCGGGCCCACGGTGCCGCCGACCGGGCACTCGACCAGCTGCGCATGCTTTTTCTCGACCCACTCGGCCAGCGCACGTTCGGTCTCGGGGCGCACGGTGCTCATTTCGATGAACAACTTGCCCCTGACATCGCCCGCTAGCAGGCCGTGCTCGCCGTAATACACCGCGTCGATCGCCGCAGCATTGGTGAGAATGGTCACGACGGTATCGGACCGGGTCGCGAGTTCCGCCGGCGTCGCCGCGGTAGTCGCGCCGGCCGCCACCGCGGCCCGGGTTTTGTCCGCGGTGCGGTTCCAAACAGTCACTTTGTAACCCAGGCCGATGAGACGCGTCGCGATGGCGCTGCCCATGCGCCCGGTGCCGGCGATGCCGATGTTCATAGCTCTTGCTCCATTTGGAGTATCGTTTGCTGGAATAGGCTGCGCAGCTACTCGATGCGCGCGCCCGAGGCTTTCACGATCTGCGCCGAATTGTCCCAGTCGGCGCGCAGGATTTTCTGGAACTCGTCCGGCGAGACGGTCGAACTCTCGATGCCGATGCGGGCAAAGCGCTCCTGCACCACCGGATCGGCCAGCACTTTCTGCACCGCGCTGTTCAGGCGCTCGAGCTCGGCCTTGGGCGTTCCCGCGGGCGCCAGCACCCCCATCCACGCATCGAACTTGAAGCCGGTCAGACCCGACTCCGCCACGGTGGGTAGTTCAGGCAGGAATCTGGACCTTTGGGCTCCCGTATAGGCCAGCATCTTCATGCGCGCATCGCCGCGGTATCCGACGACGCCTGTGGTGGCGGAGGTGACGCCCTGCACCCGGGCAGCCAGGACCTCGTTCACCGCGTCGCCGGTGGATTTCATCGGGATGTGCTGCATTTCCAGGCCGGACTTGGCCAGAAAGAAGGCCATGCCCAGATGCGTGGCGCTGCCATTGCCCGCCGACGCGTAGTTGAGTTGCCCCGGCTTCGACTTGACCAGGCGGCTGTACTCGGCGAGCGTGTTCACGCCGAGGCTGGCAGGCGCCGCGATGACGTAGCCCGCATAGCCCAGCAGCGCCACGCCCACGAAATCCTTGATCGGGTCGTAGGGCAGCTTGGAATACAGGTGGCCTGCCAGCGTGTGGCTGGCGGCGGCGAGGATCAGCGTGTTCCCGTCCGGCGCCGACTTGGCGACGTAGGCCGCGCCTATGGTGCCGCCCGCACCCGCCCGGCTTTCCACCACGACGCTTGCGCCCAGCGCCTGGCCGAGCTCGTTGCTGAACGCGCGCGCCACGGTGTCCTGCACCGCGCCCGCGCCGTAGGGCACCACCATGCGGATCACGCGCTGCGCGAATGCCGTTGCGGTGAGCCCCAGGCTCAGCGTCAGTCCCAGCGCCAGGTTGGCGCACAACATCGTTCTGGATCGCATTACATTTACTCCTGGTTGCGTGAAAGCCAGCGCTGCGCCAAACGCACGAAATAGCTCGCCCCCACTGGGATGATGGAATCGTTGAAATCGAATGAGGTATTGTGAATGATGCAAGGGCCCGAACCGTGTTCGGGCAGGCGGTGCGCGCCGTCGCCGTTGCCGATGAAAGCGTAGCAGCCGGGTCTGGCGCGCAGCATGTGGGCGAAATCCTCGGCGCCCAAGACGGCGGGAAACTGATCGTCGACCCGGTCGGCCCCGACCACCTCGCGCATCACTCCGGCCGCAAACCGCGCCTCGGCCTCGTGGTTGACCACCGGCGGCGAAGCGCGCACGAACGACACCTCGGCCGTGCAGCCGTGGGCGCGCGCGGTGTGCTCGGCGATCTGGCGCAAGCCTGCTTCTATCGTATCGGTCACCGCCACCGAGAAGGTACGCACCGTGCCGCCGACCCAGGCCTGATCCGGAATCACGTTCGGCGCATCGGAACCCTGGATCTGCGTGACTGCCAGCAGCGCGCGCTCGCGCGAGTCAACCACGCGCGGCACCAGGGATTGCAGCTGCTGCGCGAGATTGATGGTCGCGGCCACCGGATCCAAGCCGGTGTGCGGCATGGACGCATGCGTACCGCGCCCGCGCACGACCACGCGCCAGCTGTTGCTCGAGGCCATCAGGGCGCCGTGGTTCAGGGCAAAGCTGCCCGGCTCACCGACCGGAAAGTTGTGCAGGCCAAACACCGCTTCGCAGGGAAAGCGCTCGAACAGCCCGTCCTCTATCATTTTCTTGGCACCCGCCTTGCCCATCTCCTCGGCCGGCTGGAAAATGAAATTCACCGTGCCGTCGAAATCGCGGTTGCGCGCGAGATGCCAGGCGGCTGCGAGCAGCATGGTGGTATGGCCGTCGTGGCCGCAGGCGTGCATGCGGCCGTCGTTCAGGGAGCGATGCGCGAAACGATTGCTCTCCTGCAGCGGCAGCGCATCCATGTCGGCGCGCAGGCCGATGGCGCGCTTGCTCTCGCCCCCGCGCAGGACACCCACCACGCCGGTGCCGGCGACGCCGGTGTGGACTTCCACGCCCCATTCGCCGAGCAACTTGGCCACGATGCCGGCGGTGCGGTGCTCTTCGAAGCCGAGCTCGGGGTGCGCGTGGATGTCGCGGCGCAGCGTCACGAACTGCGTGTAGTCCTGCAAACTGTCGAGCAGATTCATCTGTGTACTCTCATTGGGTTGCGGCCGTAGGCCATTCATCACTTTCGGCTCAAACCTTGCGCACGCCCTCGCCATACCTGGCCACCGCTTTATCGACAGTCAGCAACACAAGCCCTTCGACGCGCGCTTGCGCTACGAGAATCCGGTCGAACGGATCTTTGTGCAGCGGCGGCAAGTCATCTACCGCAATTGCGTGTTCGCTGTTGACGGCCAATTCGGTATAGCCGTTCACCAATAGCATGCGCCACAATCGGCGTGGATCAATATTGAAGTCGGCACGCCCCAGCGTGCGCTTGATGGCGATTTCCCACAGGCTGGCAGCACTGAAAATAAGCCTGCTGTCAGTAGCAAGGAGCAGGCTGCGCGCTTTTGTCGAAAGCCGCTCCGGCGCGCTGGCCGCCCAGAGCAGCAAGTGCGTGTCGAGCAGAAAATTCAAGCCCCGCGCCCCTCGAACAGGTCTGCGATCTCCTGCGCGCCCATCCGGTCGAAATCTTCCGGCACCTCAATCTCACCCGCCATGAAGCCCAGGCGGCCGGCGGTGCCTTTTTCCACTCCTCCCAACGGCACCACTTTGACCATAGGCTTTCCGGCCTTGGCAATAATGAAAGACTCTCCTGCCGCCGCCTGCTCGACCAGTTTGGAGAGTTGTGTTTTTGCCTCGTGAATGTTTACGGTAATCATGGCGATCCCTGTGAACTAACGTCTATTAGTTTAGCGCAAATCCGGTCTTGCTGATATGGGCGAGAATCGGCCAATCTGGGTTGCTGGCTCAGCCTCAGCTCACCACAATTGGCGGCGCCCGGACCCGACCCACAAGAGACATACAACTCGACGTAGATTGAGCGTCAGCATATGTCGGAAGCAGACCGTCGCGCGAATGTAGTTAATTCAATCCGAGAACCGTCTTGATTGCGATAGCTAGAGCGTCGAATTGGAAAGGCTTGGACACGTAGCCATCGGCTCCGCCGGTCAATCTGTGCAGCGCGTCTTCCGGGCTTACGCGGCCCGTGAGTATGATCACCGGGACGGCGCCAAACCTGGGATGCTTGCGCACCTTCTGCAGAAGATCAAAGCCACTGATTCCAGGCAGCCCCACATCGAGTAGTATCAGATCGGGGAATGGTAGCTTCTGGAGTTCGGCGACAATGGCCTTGAGATCGGACGCCGTGCGTACAGCATAGCCGTCCAGGGTGAGTTTCCTGGCCAGGATTTGAACCAATGGTACATCGTCGTCGATGCAAAGGATGTAACGCTTGGCCCCGGGCGCGAGAGGGGCGCCCCTTGCCGCTGGGCTGTGACTACAAGACCAGAAACGAGGCACGAGCCAGTCTGTTTGCATGCATAGAAGTGCTTTACAACCGTCGGCGACATCACTTAACCCTCAACTACTTGACTCTGCTGGACTTCGAGGCATCAAGAATCGCCTGATCGGACTGCCCACCGTTCGTCGGTAAGATCAGTGCGCCCCTTTCCTGCCCCACGATCCGGCGCGAAATCGGCGTTTGCTTGCATCAGCAGGGATGCCCACGCATGCACACAAACGCCCAGAATTGCGCCGAAATAATTCAACGCTTCGCTCGAAACAACTTCAACCACGCCCTAATGTGGACGCATGAAAGCCGCCGGAGTAACGGATGTCGAAGGGAAAGACCTCTTTAAGAGCGTTTAACCAGTTCAGAACGTCCTCGGCGTGTTCGAATGGGGCTTGCGATTCGATTCCAAGGAGCTTGTCCAGACAGGGCTGCAACACAGACAGCGATAAGGGTAGGCGACTGGCCTCGAACAATTTCGTCGCTGAGGTGCTCTCCCGCGGCTCCGTATTGGGGGAAATTTCGCCGGTCAACATTTGATGCAAAATAAGACCTACAGCCTGATAATCGGCGCGCGTTCCAGCAACGACGGCGTTTCCGGGCACAGATTGCGCGCGGCCATCGCCCGCATCTGTTGAAGGCTGCAGAAGCCCGAGTGAAAGGCCAAGCCTCTCGGTCGTATTAAAATCCACTAACACCAGGGCCCCGTCTTTCCGGAAAAGGAAATGCCCCGCGCGCAACGCGCCATGCACGATCCCAAGGTGATGGATGGCATCGAGACTCATGCACATCTGCGTGAGATAGTTCAGCGCGAGCCCGACTGCAAGCTGCGAGCGTATAGCGTCCGCCAGCGTCTTCCCTGAGAGAAATTCCGTCGCGACGTACGCGCACTCGGGAGTTTGACCGACTTCTAGAACCGCTACGACGTTCCGCTGTTCCACGCTGGCAATCTTTCGATACTCGTCTAAGTATTGATTGATGAAGGTTTGTGGTAGGTCAGAAGGTCGCAGCGTCTTAACAACCTCTTCGCGGTCGTGGGACATGTTCAGTGCCACGTAGATACTGACGTGTTTTCCGTGACCAATCTTGCGTTCGATGCGACGCTGCGGAAGCTTGAGTCCAGGCTCGCTTTTGGCACGGAGCTGGGCTGACACAACGATCGTCTGGTCAGCAGTGAGGTGATCGACATCGCCGGCGAGCCTCGCCAGCATGGTATTCGCGAGTACTGCTTCACTGACTTCCGCCATCAGTGGCAGTTCACCGGGTTTGGCAATGCCCGGGTTGAAGCCCAATACCTCGGCAATGGGTATCGTTACGTCGTAGTCTGTGTCCGTGAGCTCGGCTCTGCGTCCGTAGTGAAATCGAACCCGAGCCAGGATGGCAGCCGACCCAGATACGGCCAGACTCCAGCCCAATCCCTTCGCTCTACCGTCTAGGCGTTGAGCCAATTCCACCGTCTGACCTGCAATAGTGAGGGCTATTGGGCTGCTTCCGGACAGGCGCGCTACGATCACCTCTCCAGTATGGACTCCGCATCCGACTGATAGGCTAAGTATGCTTGTATTCGGAACTGCCGTTTCCGCCCACTTTTTTGTCCGGCGCGCCGCTAGCACGACACCAAGCGCCGCCTCAATCGCCCGGGAAGCGTGCGTCCGGTCTCGTTCCGGTCCTTCCTCAAAAAGAGCGACGAGCCCATTCGCGTCAGCCCGTACGATCCATCCGCCTTGATCCACCACGGCCTCCCGCGCCGTGGAAAGAAACTGCCGCAGCAACGGGTCCAGAATCTTAGTGCTGAGCGAGCGTGCGAGCGATACGAAATTTCTCAGCTTAACGACGAGCACGCTCGCATCCCGCGCATCAATCAATAGACCAGACCCAGTGACACTGGCGGGAACAAAACCACCAGTTGGACCCAGACCGTGTGATGAGGGCGCGCTCTGGGTTTCGCGCAATGCGAATGCATCTTTTTCCCTTAGACGAGCCGCCACCGACTCCAGCAGCACCATGTGGGTTAGTGGCTTAGTGATCACACCTTGTGGTTCGATCGAGATGGCCTGCGCGAGCGCGATATGGTCATTTTCTGGAACCACGAACAAAATCGGGATTCGCGCTGTACGCAGGTTCGAACGAATCCCTGCAGCCAGCGCGAAGGCCCCGCTGGCGGGCAGATCCGTTGCTACCAGCATCAGGTCGGGCGGCGCCAGTTGGGCAGCTTCCAGCGCGCGTGCGCCATCGTCGAAGTCGGCCACAACGAGCCCCTGAGTCGAGAGATGCTGCTGGAACCACGCGCGCAGCGTTGCGTCGGGTTCGACCAGAAGGATACTCTGCATGTCGATTTCTCCCAATCGTCCGTCAGTACCCATCCTATCGTATCCGGGGTGCAAATGTCGGCGCTTGCCCTTTGAACGAGGGAGAAATATTGACCGACCAGACGAAAGTGGCCCGCAGCTTGCTTGCCGCGCACAATCGAGACCCCGCCCCGCTCACACTTCTCGGTTCGGACCTGGCGGGAATCGGATTCGCACGTTGCGCGAAACAGAAAGCTGCATAATCCTTCCCACTAGAACTTACGCGCACCCCGCTTCAGCGGGGATTCTGTTTCATTCGCGACCAGCAGTTACGCGGCTATTGCCTGCCGCCCCACCACCTTGAATATTTGTTCGGCGTAGGACCGCTTGCTGGCCGGTTGTCCGCACTAACGCCAGCGGCCTGCTGAAATTCCAGCCAAGGGCGGCTTATCAGAATCGCCAACCTGCACTCTCGACCCACTATGACTATATTGGCGTACGCTATCGCAGGTCTTCAGCCCACCAACAACACGACTACCGATGGCAATTGGGCCATTTGGAGATGGACATCCAAGAAATAGTATTGGAGGTATGCCAATACCAAGCCCAGTAACCCGACCGTCTGCCAAGCAAGCGCACGCCGGTTATCGTCATTTGTCATGTTCGCGCGCTTCGTATTCGGCCTTACGTCGCACTCAGTGCGAGTCGCAGTATTCTTCACACCTAAATTGCGATCTGTGCGCTTTATCAATCCGCCACGCTTTGTATTCGACTCAACTACTGGATTTGCAATGTTTCGATCAGCAGAAATCGGGAGTGTTGCACGTCGGTCTCTCCTGAGCTTACGTCTTTCCGGACCGATATTGTCGGAAGCGCCTGCCGTCATGTTGCGGCGGTCTTGACCGCGCTCTTGCAACACTCCCTCAGGCGCATCGACGCCCCGCTGGAACAGATAGCCAACTGTTCTGCCATCTGTACGCTTCGGTCCCGCAAGTGGGGATGATCGCCCATCGAAATCCGCGAGCGCCGCAATGAACCCGCTCGCGTCGCCGGTGGCATCGACTCTAAGCATGGTCATCGCACACACAGTATGTCCGCACAATATCGGGTCTTGCTTTGTTGATCTTCATGGCTTACTTCGGAAGGTCGGCCTTGGTCACGCCGAGAGGGAGATTATATATGCTGCCATGTTGCAACTTCATTTCGCAACGGGTCAAACAGTCTAGGCCATTGGGCTCATTGCTTCACAGACGACTTGGCGCACTATAGCATCACATGGTTACTTACTGAATAGCGCCCTATCAGCGGGCCTAACGCACAGTCCGACCAAACCTACTTTCCACGTGGTCAAGCGCACGGATGCCTGCGGGCCATGTATCTGCCGCTTACTGAAATGCGCGGTAGCGCCGACTTCCAAAAAAGGGCGAACCTTCACGCGCGACCTGAGCTGACTTTGAAGCTTGCGGTGAGCAACCGGCAGCTACGCGGCTGACACCAGTCGCTCAATAGCAGCGATTCTTGAATCGCTGGGCGTCTGGAGTTGGCCGATTTGCGCCATCGGCGAACCTGCTCCCCGTCGCATCGGCACACCTCATGCGCTTCAAGCACGCACTCGCGCAGCACGAATGCCCCGCTGACGTTAGAATGAGCTAATGTCCGACGCAAGCCTTGACGGCGCCATTCTCATCCAGGGCGCTCGCCAGAACAACCTCAAGAATCTCACCCTCGAAATTCCGCTGAACCAGCTCGTCGTGGTCACCGGCGTATCGGGCTCGGGCAAGAGTTCGCTCGTGTTCGACACGCTCTACGCCGAGGGCCAGCGGCGCTACGTCGAGACCTTCTCGCCCTACGCGCGGCAGTTCCTGGACCGCATGGACAAGCCGCAGGTGGACCGCATCGAGGGCATCCCGCCTGCGATCGCCATCGACCAGACCAACCCGGTGCGCACCTCGCGCTCGACCGTCGGCACCATGACGGAACTGAACGATCACGTGAAGCTCCTGTTCGCCCGCGCGGCCGAACTCTTCTGCCGCGGCTGCGGCGAGAAAGTGGCGCGCGATTCGCCGGAATCGATTTACGCCGCGCTCGTCGAGCGCGCCAGAGCCGCGGGCGATCCGCGCCTCGTCATCACCTTCCCGGTCGCGGTGCCGAAGAATTTCACCGAGGCCGAGGTAAGACAGCTGCTCGAGGGCCAGGGCTACAGCCGCATCCATGCGCGCCCGGCCGAGGGCACGCTGGAAGTGGTGCAAGACCGGCTGCGCATGTCCTCTGCCGAGAAGACGCGCGTGATCGAAGCGCTGGAAGCGGCGCTGAAAATCGGCCAGGGCAAGGTGAACGTGCATTTGGAAGAAGCCGGGGACAGACCACCTTTTCCCGGAGAGGGAAAAGGTGGTCTGTCCCCGGTTTGGCGCTACTCCTCCGACCTGCATTGCGCCGACTGCGATATTCACTACGCCGATCCGACGCCCTCGCTGTTCTCGTTCAATTCGCCCTTAGGCGCCTGCGACAGTTGCCGCGGTTTCGGCCGCGTCATCGGCATCGATTTCGGACTGATCGTACCGGACGAAGGCAAGACGCTGCGCGAAGGTGTCGTGCGGCCGTGGCAGACGGCGAGCTTCAAGGAATGCCAGGACGATCTGCTGAGGTACGCCGGCAAGCGCGGCATCCCGCTGGACACACCGTTTTGCAAACTCAGCGCCGCCGAGCGTAAGTGGGTACTCGAAGGCGAGCCCGAGTGGGAGAACTGGAAGAAGTCCTGGCCCGGCACCTGGTACGGCGTGCGCAAGTTCTTCGACTGGCTGGAAACCAAAGCCTACAAGATGCACATCCGCGTGCTCTTGTCGAAATACCGCGCCTACACGCCCTGCCCGACGTGCGAGGGCGCGCGGCTGAAGCATGACGCGCTCCTGTGGCGCCTGGGCACGAAGCCGGATGCCGATCAGGTCTTCGGCGGCGCGTACAAACGATTCAAACCACTGGGAGTGAAATGGGGCGAAGAAGAGCTCGCTGTGCTCCCAGGCCTCACGGTGCACGACCTGATGCTGCTGCCGATAGCGCGCTGCCGCAGCTTCTTCGAAACCCTGCACTTGCCCGCTCCATTGGACGAAGCCACCGATCTGCTGCTCACCGAGATCCGCTCGCGCCTGTCCTACCTGTGCCAGGTGGGTCTCGCCTATCTGACCCTGGACCGGCAATCGCGCACGCTCTCCGGCGGCGAGGTGCAGCGCATCAACCTCACCACCGCCCTCGGCACCTCGCTGGTGAACACGCTGTTCGTGCTGGACGAGCCTTCGATCGGCCTGCACCCGCGCGACATGGGCCGGGTGATCGCAGTCATGCACCGGCTGCGCGACGCCGGCAACTCGCTGGTGGTGGTGGAGCACGACCCGCAGATCATGTTCGCCGCCGACAGGCTGCTCGACATGGGCCCCGGGCCGGGCGAGCGCGGCGGCGAGGTCGTGTCCTTCGGCACGCCGGCCGAGTTGAAGGCGAGCCGCTCGCTCACCGCCGAATACCTGTCCGGGCGCCGGCGCGCCGACCGCGGCATCGCGCCGACGCCGGTGCGCCCGGGCGGACCGCGGATCGAACTGCTGGGCGCCACCGAACACAACCTCAAGAACGTGGACGTCGCCATCCCCCTGAATCACCTGGTCTGCATCACGGGTGTTTCGGGATCGGGCAAATCGACGCTGGTGCAGGACGTGCTGCACGCGGCACTGCTGAAGGCCAAAGGCAAACCGACCGAGACACCGGGTGCGCACCGCGCGCTCGCCGGGGCGGATCTGATAGCAGACGTGGTGATGGTGGACCAGTCGCCCATAGGCCGGACCACGCGCTCCAACCCGGCGAGCTACGTCGGCGCTTTCGACGCCATACGCAATCTGTTCGCGCGCGAGCCCATGGCGGTGGAGCGCGGCTATACGGCCGGCACCTTCAGCTTCAACTCCGGAAACGGACGCTGCCCGACCTGCGGCGGCAACGGTTTCGAGCATGTGGAGATGCAGTTCCTGTCGGACGTGTATTTGCGCTGCCCCGACTGCAACGGCCGGCGTTTCCGCGCCGAGGTGCTGGAAGTTACGCTCGCGGGCAAGGGCGGCAAGCCGGCGCTGTCGCTGGCCGACGTGCTCGAGCTGACGGTGGCCGAAGCGCTCGCCTTCTTTGCCGATCACGCGCAGGTGCAGGCGGTGCTGACTCCGTTGTCGGACGTGGGCCTGGAATACCTCAAGCTCGGCCAGCCGGTGCCCACGCTCTCCGGCGGCGAGGCGCAGCGGCTCAAACTTGCCGGGCACCTGGTCGAAAACCGGGGACAGACCACGATTTCCTCGAAGAAAGTCGGAGACAAGCCAGCGATTTCCGGGAAATCGTGGTCTGTCCCCAACAAGCTGTTCCTGTTCGACGAACCCACCACCGGCCTGCACTTCGACGACATCGCGAAGCTGCTCGGCGCACTGCGCAAGCTGATTGCGACCGGACATTCGGTGGCGGTGATCGAACACAACCTGGACGTCATCCGCGCCTCCGACTGGATCATCGACCTCGGACCCGAAGGCGGCGACGCGGGCGGTGAAATCGTCTGCACCGGCACGCCGGCGGACTTGCGGGCGCACGCCGTCTCGCACACCGGAAAAGCGCTG